>JBDUBI010000115.1:0-11188 GCA_040004225.1 Acidobacteriota bacterium | reverse complement strand
TGCCTTCGCCGCGCACGGCGAAGGCAGCTCCCGCAGTGAGCGAAGGCGACGTTACTGGATCACTCCGCAGGCCAGCCGGCCGCCGGCGTTTCCCGTGGGCTGCGTCGCCAAGTCGTCTGCCTTTTCGTGAAAGACGACCGCCCGGCCAACGACCGAGTTGGGACCGGCTTTCACCGTCAGAAGATCGCTTCGGACGTCGAGGTCGCCCTTGCCGTTCGATCCGATCTCGATGTTGCCGAGATCTCCCGCGTGGCGCTTTTCCGCCATCGGGCCGGCGTGGGGCATCCCGCCCGGATTGAAGTGTCCGCCCGCGGACTTCGCCTCGGGATCGGAGCAGTCCCCCTTTTCGTGGAGGTGCAGCCCGTGCGTTCCGGGGGCAGCGTTCTCGACGTGGATGCGGGCGCGCACGCCTCCCGAGCCGAGCTCGGTGAACGTCGCCGTTCCGGTGACCGTCGAGCCGCTCTTCGATTCCAGTGTGGCTTTTGCCGAGGGGCCTTCTGAGGAGGCCATGCCGGCGCCCCCTTTCGAGGACGACGCGGTAGACGAGCTGCCCGAAGAGGCACAGCCCGCGGCGACGAGTGCGAGCGCAACCAGAGCGATGTCGGGGATCCTGCGGATTCTCATTCTTTCCTCCTTCAAATCGGGAATGCGAGAGAATAACTCCTCCTTCGGGTTTCAACACGACCTTGATGACCAACGTTCCGCCGATTGAAGTCTCTCGTCTCGCGATTCTGGCGCTCGTCGCGGGCGGAGCCGTCGTCGCGGTCGCCACCGCCGGGGATCTTTCCCACTTCGCGGGAGGGTTTGCCGCCGGCGCCGGCGCGATCCTGGTGGTCTCCCGCGCCCGCCGGGGTCCGGACGCCGGGAGCGAGGGCCCGCCCCCGGAGGAAGGCCTCTCCGGATGAAAGTGCTGGTCGTCGAGGATGAAGAACGCATCGCGCAGTTCCTGCGCAAGGGGCTCTCGGAGAAAGGTTACGCCGTCGAGACGGTGAAAGACGCCGACTCGGCGATGGCGCGGTTCGAAGCCGAGACTTTCGACCTCGTCATCCTCGATCTGCTGCTGCCGGGCTCGCAGGACGGACTCGAGCTCTGCCGGACTCTCCGCAGCCGCGGCGTCCGCTCCAAGATCTTGATGCTGACTGCGCGAGACACCGTCGAGAACAAAATCGAGGGTCTGGACGCGGGGGCCGACGATTACCTGGTCAAGCCCTTTTCCTTTCGGGAGCTGCTCGCGCGCCTTCGCGCGCTTTTGCGCCGGACGGAAGTCGAGGAGCCGGGACCGCTGGCATTCGGCGACCTGACCTACGATCCGGAGTCGCGGGAAGTGGCTCGCGAAGGCGACACGATCCGCCTGACCGCCCGGGAAGGAGCGCTCTTCGAGCTGCTGCTTCGCCGGCGGGGCAAAGTCGTTTCGCGCTCCGAGATCCAGGCGCGCATCTGGGAGGACTCTTTCGACCTTTCGACGAACATCATCGATGTCTACATCAACGCCCTGAGAAAGAAAATCGACTCGGGCGAGCGCGACAAGGTGATTCAGACGATCCGGGGCGTGGGGTATCGGCTCAAGCCGGCCGGCGCCGAAGACTAGGACGTGGGGATTTTTTCGCGCGCCCGGCCGGAACCGGCTCCGCACGAGGACGCCGTCTCGACCCTTCTGCGCCTGCTCCTCGAAACGGAAAAACACCCCGTCAAGCGGATTCCCGAGGCCGGTCTCGAGGGCGACGCCCGCCAGATCGCCGCGCGGCTGAATTTGCGCCTGGACGCCCTCGCGTCCGCGGAGAAGGAGCAGCAGCAGTTCATCGCCGACGTGTCGCACGAGCTGCGAACGCCTCTAACGGTGCTGCGCGGATCGCTCGAGGTCGTCCTCGAGGAGGACCGCCCTCCGGAGGAGTACCGCGAAGCCATCGGCACCGCCCTGCTCGAGGTCAGGCACCTGACGCGCCTCTCGCAGAACCTGCTCTTCCTCGCTCGCGGAGAGAGCGGCCGCGTGACTCTCTCCTTCGCGAACATCGACCTGGGACCGTTCCTGGTCGACGTGACCCGCGACCTTCTTCCGGCGGCGGCCGACCGCGGGGTCGACCTGGCGGCGGAGGTTCCCGGGGTCCCGGTCCGCGCGTTCGTCGACGCCGGCCGCATGCAGCAGGTCCTCCACAATCTTCTGGAGAACGCGATCCGCTACACCGGAGCGGACGGCCGCATCCGCGTGCGGCTCCGTGCCGCCCCTCACGAGGCGACGATCGAGGTTTCCGACACGGGGATCGGCATTCCTTCCGCCGATCAGCCTTACGTCTTCGAGCGCTTCTTCCGGAGCGATCGGGCCCGCCGCGCGTACTCCGGCGGGTCCGGTCTCGGACTCTCGATCGTCCGGTGGATCGTCGAAGCGCACAAGGGCGGGGTCGAGGTCGAAAGCACGGTCGACGCGGGAACGACGTTCCGGGTGCGGCTGCCGCTGATATGAGTCTCTCGAGTCTTCGTCCGTGCGTCGTCGGACGGGCGAGGCCGGGAATTCCGGGACGCGTCAAAACGTCATACCTCCGGCCGGGCGGCGACGAAACGACAACTCGAAACTCATAACGGAAAGAAACCCGATGCGCCCTGTCTTCGTCCTCTCCGCCGTCCGGACCCCCATCGGTAAGTTCGGCGGCGCTTTCGCCTCGCTCTCCGCGGCGGATCTCGGCGTCGCGGCGGCCACGGCCGCCCTGGACCGCTCGGGACTTCCCCGGGCGGCCGTCTCCGAGACCGTGTTCGGGCACGCCCGGCAGGCGGGGGGCGGCCCAAACACGGCGCGCCAGGTCTCCCACCGGGCCGGTGTTCCGGATTCCGTTCCCGCGTACACGGTCAACAAGGCGTGCGGCTCCTCGTTGAAGGCCCTCACGCTTTCCGCCCTTTCGATCGCGGCGGGGGAAAACGAGGTCGTTCTCGCGGGGGGGACGGAGTGCATGTCGGCCACTCCCTACCTGCTGCCGCGCGTCCGATTCGGGCTGCGGATGGGGCACGACGAGATCGTGGACGGGATGTATCGCGACGGTTTTCTGTGCCCGCTCTGCGGACAGTTGATGGGAGAGACGGCGGAGAACCTCGTGCAGGAATTCGGGATCTCTCGCGCCGAGCAGGACGCCTTCGCGCTCGAATCGCAGCAGCGAGCCCGAAGGGCGGTCGAGGAAGGCCGGTTCGACGCCGAGATCGTTCCCGTCGAGGTGCCGGGGCGCAGGGGCGCGGTCACCGTCTCGCGCGACGAGCACATCCGCGGCGACACGACGCTCGAGTCCCTGGCGAAGCTGCCCCCGATTTTTGACGCGGAGACCGGCACGGTGCATGCCGGCAACTCGTCCGGGATCACGGATGGGGCGGCGGCGCTCGTGCTCGCGTCGGAGAAGGCGGCGGGGCGCGCGGGCGTCGAGCCTCTCGGACGCATCACGGCCTGGGCGTCGGCGGGCGTCGAGCCCTCGCGCATGGGGGTCGGGCCGGTCCCGGCGATCCGCTCGCTTCTCGCGAAGACGGGCCGCGCTCTCGCGGACATCGAATGCATCGAGTTGAACGAGGCCTTCGCGGCGCAGGTCCTCGCGTGCGCGCGGGAGCTTCCGCTCGATCTCGCGAGGGTCAACGTGAACGGCGGCGCGATTTCGCTGGGACACCCGATAGGGGCGACGGGGGCGCGCATCTCGACGACTCTTCTGCATGAGATGAAGCGCTCCGGCGCCCGAACCGGAATGGCGACCCTGTGCATCTCGGGAGGAATGGGGATGGCGGTCCTGTTCGAGCGGTGAGCGGGACTTCGACGGGCCGCGGATAGAATCCGGCGATGCGCATCGCTCTCACGGTCGGCCGCACGGCCCCCACTGGGGAATCGAGCGATTACGTGCGTTCGCTCGTCGGAGCGGGGTTTGCCCCGGCGGAGATCGACGTGCTGCAGCCGGGAGCGGTTGTTGGCGGGCCGTTCGACGGTATCGTCCTCGGAGGCGGCTGCGACGTGGATCCTGCGCGGTACGGGGAGACCGCCAGACCGGATGCGGGGGTCGAGCTCGACCTCGAGCGGGACGCACTCGACTTCGAACTGTTCGACCGGGCCCGGAAGGGAGGGGTCCCGGTTCTCGCAATCTGCCGCGGCCTCCAGGTCGTCAACGTCGCGCTGGGAGGGACGCTCATCCAGGACATCCCGACCCAGAACCCGACAGAGGTTCCTCACGATGTCTCCGGGGGCGACAAGAGCCGGCGGGAGCACGAGGTCGCGATTTCCGAAGGCAGCCGCCTTGCCGCCGTCGCGGGAGCGGCCTCCGTCGAAGTGAACAGCCGCCATCACCAGGCCATCGCCCGGCCCGCGGTCGCACTCGTGATCACCGGCCGCTCGTCGGACGGCTTGATCGAAGCGGCGGAGGGCGCGGTCCAGGAACCCTGGCTCCTCGGGGTTCAGTGGCATCCCGAAAATCTCGCTCCGACCGGAGACGCCGCGTCCCGCAGCCTCTTTTCCGAGTTCGCCCGGCAGGTGCGCGCGCGGGCCGAGGCTCTCGAAGCCGGAGCGGCGGCGACGGTCGTTTAGGAATTCATTCGCCGGCCCGGGCGCGGCGTCACGTCTCGATCGGGTTTGAAGAAAACGTTCGCAGAGAGGAGTTCCCGCTCATGAAGTTCCGTTCGTCACTCATTGCCGCGGCGCTGCTGTCCCTGGCGCTCGCCGCCGCCGCCCAGCCCTCTGCCGCAGCCGCGCCCGCGCCCGGGCTCACGGTGCAGAAGGTCGCGGAAGGGGTCTGGATGGCGGAAGCGGAGCAGGGCGCCAACGTCGGATGGTTCCTCGTTTCGGACGAAGTCGTCGTAGTCGATTCGGGAAATGACGCGGCGACCGCGCGCGCGGTGCTCGCGAAGATCGCAGAAACGGCGGGCAAGCCCGTGAAGTTCGTCATCGTGACGCACGCGCACGGCGACCACGCCGGCGGCGTCCCCGTTTTTGCCGCCGCGGGCGCGCAGATCCTCTGCCACGAGAACTCGGCCGCGGCGCTCTCTTATGTGCTCTCCGGAGGCAAGTCCGGCGCGACCGCGGGAGTCGTCGGCATCTCCGACCGTCTCGTCTTTTTCGGCGGCTCGCGCCGGGCGGCCGTGTATTACCTCGGCGCCGGACACACGAATGCCGATCTCATCGTCCTTCTTCCCGAGGAGAAGGTTCTCTTTTCGGGCGATCTCGTCGTCAACGGAAGACTGCCTTACCTTCAGTCGGCCGACGCGGACCCCCGCGGCTGGGAGCAGATCCTGATCCGCCTCGCCTCTCTCGACGTCGAGAAGGTGGTTCCGGGGCATGGCAAAGTGGGCACCCGCCAGAGCGTGGGCGATTCCCTGGCCTACCTCCGGAAGATCAACGAGCTTTCGACGCTGTTTCTTCAGACCCGAGTTCCCGACGATCTCTACGAAATGAAGCTCCGGGAGCCGGAGAACCGGATCACCAACGTGATCGTGGGGCCTGACCACATCGCCAACGTGCGCGCGGCGGTGAAGCTCGAGCGCGCGCGGCTCGAGAAAGCGGCGGCGACGCCGACGCCGGCTCCGGCTCCAAAGGTCACATCCGGGCGGCCGCCCGCGAAGAAGAAGAACTGAGGGGGTCGCCACTGGCGGCCGGCGCGATCCGCGCGGAAACCGCGGAAAGCGGCCTCGTCCGGATCCGGATGGAGAAGCCGCCCGTCAACGTCCTCTCCGGGTCCGACCTCGAAGATCTCGCGAGCGCCGTGGAGGCGCATCCCGACGCGCGTGTCCTCCTGTTGACGGGGCTTCCGCGCGCGTTCTCGGCCGGAGTCGACGTATCCGAGCACGCTCCGGAGCCGGTCGCGATCGAGAAAATGCTCGCGGCGATGCGGCGGGCCCTTTCGGCGCTCGTGGCGGCGCCCGCCGTCACGATTGCACGGGTCTCCGGGGCGTGTCTCGGGGGCGGCGCCGAGATCGCGGCGGCATGCGACGTCATCCTGACGGCGGAGGACTCTCGAATCGGATTTCCGGAGATCCGTCTCGCGTGCTTCCCCCCGGGAGCCTGCGCCCTCCTCCCAGGCCGCATCGGAGCGGCCCGGGCGGCGGCGTGGATTCTGTCGGGCGACACGGTGTCCGGGCGGGAGGCCCTCGAGGCCGGGTTCGCGTCGCGGTGCTTTCCGGCGGCGGAGCTGGCGCGCGAAACAGAGCGGCTCGCCGCGGCTTTACTCTCCCGAGGGCGGGTGGCTTTGCGCGCCGCCACACAGCTTCTCCGCGAAGACAGGCGGGCGGCTCTGAAGGCGCGGCTCCCGCGCGCCGAGGACGCCTACCGCTCGCTCGCCGGAGACGCGGACCTCGCCCGGGCGGTCGAGGAGTTCGCCGGCCGCAGGAAAACCTGACCTCGAATCAACGCACGGCGAAAATTTCCCTCGCTACAATCCCGCCATGATCGTTTACCTGAATGGAGAGCTTCTGCCGCGCGAGCAGGCGAAGATCTCTCCGGAAGATCGGGGCTTTCTCTTCGGCGACGCGATCTACGAGGTGGCTCGCTTCTGGCGCGGGCGGCCGTTTCACCTCGCCGAGCACCTCGACCGCATGCGCGAGGGGCTCGCGACGCTCCGCATCCGCGTCGACGCCGGGTTTTATCCGGATGTGGCGCAGCGGCTGCTCGCCGCGAACGGTCTCGCGGACGCCGACGCGATCGTGTACGCGCAGGTCTCCCGCGGCGCGTTTCCGAGGTCGCACTACTTTCCTCCTCCCGAAATACCACCGACGGTGTACGCGTTCGCGCGGTTGTCCGATCCGCCGCCGCCGGTCGAGGGCGGCAGCGCGATCCTGGTCGACGACGAACGCTGGAGCCGGTGCGACATCAAGAGCGTGATGCTGCTTCCCAACGTGCTCGCCGCAGAGCGCGCCCGGGAAGCCGGCGCGACGGACGCGATCCTGGTGCGCGACGGTTTCGCCCTCGAGGCCACGAAAGCGAATCTCTTCTGCGTCCTGGGAGGGATCGTGCGCACCGCCCCGAACGGGCCGCGCATTCTTCCGGGGGTGACGCGCGCAGCCGCGATCGCGGCGGCGCGGGCGGTCGGCCGGACGGTCGAGGAGCGCGCCTTCACGGTCGACGAGATGCTTGCGGCCGACGAAGTCTTCTTCGCTTCGACCACTCTGTGGACGTATTCCGTAGTCCGGATCGAGGGCCGTACGATCGCGGACGGCCGTCCCGGACCCGTCGCCGCTCAGCTGCGCGATGCGCTGTCTTCGGACTTCACGCGCGGGTAGCGCGCTTCGACCACCGACGAGATCCCGCCCCGGGAGGAAAAAGTTCCCGTGATGCTCATCCGCTTCGGGCGGCACGCGGCGACGCAGTCCTCGAGGATCCGGTTGACCGCGTTCTCGTAAAAGATTCCGACGTTGCGGTAGGCCACGATGTAGAGCTTCAACGATTTCAGCTCCAGGCAAAGCCGGTCCGGGACGTAGCGGATCGTCAGGCTCCCGAAGTCCGGCAGCCCGGTCTTCGGGCAGATCGCGTTGTACTCCGGGACCTCGACGGAGATTTCGTAATCCGGGTACTGGTTGGGCCAGGTCTCGAGCGCCGGGAGCCCGGCATCGATTCCCGCGCGCGCGTGCTCGTCGGTGTATTCCGTCATCTGATGAATCTATCGGCAAAGGGTGCCGAGGCCAAATCCCGAGGCGTGGGCAGCTGCCGTGGTGAGTGCGCTGCCTGCCTGCGGGCCCCTCACCCCAACCCTCTCCCCGAGCGCGGGGAGACGGAGGTGACCGGCGGGCTTCGGTCGTGAAGCGACGTATCATTCGCCGCCATGGAATTCATCAAGCACCTCTTCCACCAGTTGACCGACGTCGAGACCCTGGTGCGCGTCGGCGGCCTGACGGCGATGACGCTCATCGTCTTCGCCGAGACGGGACTTCTCGTAGGCTTTTTCCTCCCGGGAGATTCGCTCCTCGTCACGGCGGGTGTGTTCGCCGCCACCGGGAATCTGAACATCTGGCTGCTGATGGGCGTTCTCGTGGTCGCGGCGATCGTCGGGGACACTGTCGGCTACTGGATCGGCCGCCGGACGGGGCCTGCCCTGTTCCGCCGGCCGAAGTCTCTGCTCTTCAATCCCGATCACCTGCGGCGGGCGCACGACTTCTACGAGAAGCACGGAGGCAAGACGATCATTCTCGCGCGGTTCATGCCGATCGTGAGGACCTTCGCCCCCGTGGTGGCCGGGATGGCCGGCATGAACTACCGGCGCTTCGTGTCTTTCAACGTGATCGGCGGATTCCTGTGGGTGGTCTCGATGAGCCTGATCGGATATTTCCTGGGTCAGTTCCTGTGGGTGCGCAAGAACATCGAGATCGTCATCCTGCTCGTGATCTTCGCGTCGGTCCTGCCGGGGATCATCGCCTTCCTCCGAGAGTGGCTGAAGACCCGCCGGCCCGTCCGAAACTAGCCACCCGCGCTGGCGCCACGGCGCCAGAGAGGGCGTCGCCGCCTCTACGCGACGGCGGAGACGCGGCGCAGAGACGTCGCGAGCGGGCTCCCGGCGCCCTCCGACAGCTCCTCGAGGAGACCCGCCACGTCGCTCGTGTGGGATCGGTCGTGCTCCGCCATTTTCCGGGGGAGATCCGCGAGGGAGATCGGCCCGAGCCCGTCCTGGTCGCCGCGCCGATACCAATCCGCGGCCGACACCGAACGCAGCGCCTCGACATTACGCCGGCGGCTGTCCGAAAACGCCTGGAGCCCCGAGGCGAGATCGCGGGTCTGGTACGCCCGCTCGCGGGCGAAGCGGTCGCCATCGAAGTTCGAAAGGGTCGGCTCGTCTTCGGACAGGATCCGGCGAATGCGCACGCCGAAGCCTTCCCGCTCGAGGTCCGCGAGATGCCAGACGTTCTCGACGAGAGAAAAACCGCCCGCGGCGGGGCGGCGGTGCGCCTCCTCCGACGAAAGGCCATGCGCGGCCCGCGACATCAGAAGAGGTGTGGACTCCAGGGTCAGAAGGAGGGTTTCGAGCTCTCGCCGGTTCATGGTCGTTCTCCAGCTGGAAGTACGCAGGATGCTCCCGGAAAGTTTCGGAATGGTCCGAAATGTGGCGCTTTTCGGAGGGCGGCGCTTCGTTCGGCGCGTCCGGGCATAGGCTTGTGGCATGGGCATCGAGGCGGTTCGGGCATTTCTTTCCGGGAAGGGCGAGCGTCACGAGGAGCGGCCGCGTCCTGACCCGGTGGTGGTCGCGGCCTGTGCGCTGCTTCTGGAGATCGCGCACGCCGACGATGTGTTCCGTCCCGAGGAACGGGAGCGGATCGCCCGCCACGTCCGCGAGGAAATGGGAGTCGCGGACCATGACCTGCAGGAAGTGTTGAGGCTTGCCGAAGAGGAGAGGCGGGGGAGCGTCGACCTTTATCAGTTCACCCGCCTGCTCGCCGAACACCTCTCGCGGGAACAGCGGTTGAAGCTGGTCGAGGCGATCTGGGGCGTGGTGTATTCCGACGGAAGTCTCGCGGAAGTCGAGAGCCATCTCGCGAGGCGCATCGCGGAGCTTCTCGGATTCCAGCACCCAGAGGTGCAGGCCGCGAAGGAGACGGTCCTGGGAAGAGAGACGGGCGCCTCAAAGGAACGCTCCGGCCCGGCGGGCGTTCCTCCCGCGGCGGAAGCCGAGTAGCGCCGGCGCCTCGCGGCGTCATCAGGCTTAGAATCTGTTTCTTATGGCCACCCGTACTCCCGACATCGATCTGTCCGAAGAGCTCGTTTCCGAGTTCGGAGAAAACGCTTCGTACGTCGCCGAGTTGCTCGCGAGATACCGCGCGAATCCGGAAGCGGTGGACGAGGACTGGCGGGCGTTCTTCCGCGAGCGCGTCGGTGAACCGGGGGAGGTCCGCGGGGAGGTCGCCGGCGCCCCTCCGGCTCCTGCGCCTCCCACCGCCGCCCCGCCCGCGGCGGCCCCTGCGCCGGCCCCCGCCCCGGGACGCGTCGGGGACGGCGAGCGGGTCGCGATCCGCGGAGCCGCCCTGCGGATCGCCGAAAACATGGAGGCGAGCCTCGGAGTCCCGACGGCCACATCCCAGCGACAGGTCCCGATCAAACTGCTCGACGAGAACCGCCGTCTCATCAACGAACATCGCGGCGGAAACGGCCAGAGCAAGGTCTCGTTCACGCATCTGGTCGCGTGGGCGGTGCTTCGCGCCCTGAAGAGCTTTCCCCGTTTGAACGACGCGTTCGACGGCGCGAGCGGAACGGCGTCTCGCATTCGGAGGGACCGCGTCGGGTTCGGCCTTGCGGTAGACGTCGAGAAATCCGACGGCACGCGGACGCTTCTGGTGCCGAGCGTGAAGGGTGCGGAAGAAATGACCTTCGCGCAGTTCGCCTCGGCGGCCGACGATCTCATTGCCCGCGCGCGCAAGAGCAAACTGCAGATCTTCGATTTCGAGGGGACGACCATCTCCCTCACGAACCCGGGCACCCTCGGCACGACGGCGTCCGTTCCCCGTCTGATGCCCGGCCAGGGACTGATCGTCGCGACCGGCGCCATCGAGTACCCGGCGGAATTCTCCGCCATGAGCCCGGAAGCGCTCGCGCGCCTCGCGATCAGCAAGGTGGTGACGTTCACGTCGACCTACGACCACCGCATCATCCAGGGCGCGGAGTCGGGGCTGTTCCTGGCGCGGATCGAAGAGCTCCTCCTTGGAAAGCACGATTTCTACGAGGGCGTGTTTTCCGACCTGGCGATCCCCTACGAGCCGCTGCACTGGGCCAGGGACAACAACCCCGGACTCTTCTCCGACTCGCGCAGCGCCGAGATCGAAAAGCAGGCGCGGGTTCTCGAGCTCATCAACGCGTACCGCGTGCGCGGCCACCTCATCGCCGACATCGATCCCCTGCGCCTCATGCCGTTGCAGCACCACCCGGAGCTCGATCTCGAGACGTACGGGTTGACGATCTGGGACTTGGATCGGCCGTTCTGGACCGGCGGTCTTGCGCAGCGCGAGCACATGCCGCTGCGCGAAATCGTCGGCCTGATGCGGCGTGTCTATTGCGGAAAGGTCGGCATCGAGTATCGCTTCATCTCGAACCCGGTCGAGAAGGACTGGGTTCGGCGGAAAGTGGGCTCTCCTCCCGAGCCGCTCGAGCGAGAGGTCCGCCGGCGCCTGCTGACGAAGCTGATCGCCGCCGAGACCTTCGAGCGCTTTCTGGGGACGCGGTTCCTCGGCCAGCGCCGGTATTCGATCGAGGGCACCGAGACCGCCATCG
>JBDUBI010000196.1:0-11256 GCA_040004225.1 Acidobacteriota bacterium | reverse complement strand
TCTCGTCGCGATGCAGGTTCGTCACGGGGATCTCCGCCGTCGAGATCAGGTACATCCCCTCGCGCGTCTTGAACAGGTCGTCTTCGAACTTCGGGAGCTGCCCCGTCCCGAAGAGCGACTCCGCGTTCGTCAGGACCGGCGGGAGAATCTCTTCGTAGCCGTGCTCACGCGTGTGCAGGTCGAGCATGAAGGTGCCGAGCGCGCGGGACAGCCTCGCCCCCGCTCCGCGCAGGACCGTAAAACGCGAACCGGCGATTTTCACCCCCCGCTCGAAGTCGAGGATGCCGAGCGCGGGTCCGAGGTCCCAGTGCGGCTGCGGAGCGAAGTCGAACCGCCGCGGGTTGCCCCACGTCCGCTCCACTCGGTTCGCCGTCTCGTCCTTCCCGCGGGGCACGCTCGCATGCGGGGCGTTTGGAATGCTCCTCTCTGTTGCAGCAAGCTCGCTCTCGCGCGCTTCGACGTCCTCCTCGAGGGAGCGGATTTCCTCCTTCAGCCGCTTCATCTCGGCAATGATCTCGGGGTCGGGCTTCGCGCGAACGGCCGTCAGCTCGTTTCGGCGACGCCGCTTTTCCTCGAGCCGGGTGACGCTCTCCCGCCGCTCGCGGTCGAGCTCCACGAAGCGGCCGATCCCGGAGGCCGCATACCGCTCCGGGAACTCGCGGAGAAGAGTCTCCGCCTCGGATCGAAGCCTCTCGCGTGCTAACATGATCCACGCCGGTTTACATCGCGCCGCTGTCCGAGTCAACCGTTTGAGTCCTCCCTTCCAGCTCCCCGAGGTCGCTTGTGTCGTCGTAAATCGCGACGGAGGCGACTCGCTTTTTGCGGCACTCCGTTCCCTCGAAGCCCAGACCGGAATCGACCTTTCGATCGTGGTGATCGACAACGCCTCGGGCCCGTCGGAGCGGGAGAGACTCGCCCGAGAGACGCCCGCCGTGCGGGTAATCGCTTTTTCCCGCAACCTCGGCTTCGCGGGAGCGGCGAACGAGGGCATCGCCCGGACGCGAGCGCCCTTCATCCTTCTCTTGAACAATGACGCCACCCTGGCGACCGATTACGTCGCGAGGCTGGCGGCGCGGCTGGCCCTCGATGACCGCCTCGCCGCCGTGCAGGGGCTGGTTCTCACGGCGGACGCGAAGCGCATCGATTCCGCGGGCCTCGACTGGAACTCCCGCCGCGAGGCCGTGCCCTTCCTCGGCGGCGGCGATCCCGCTTCCGTATCCGACGGCGCCTTCGAAGTGAGCGGCGTTTCGGCGACCGCCGCGCTCTACCGGAGAGACGCGCTCGAGGACGTGGCGGGGCCGGCCGAGGTCTTCGAGCCGTCGTTTTTCGCCTACTACGAGGACGTCGACCTCTCTCTGCGGCTGGTCCGCGCGGGATGGCGGTTCGCGTGCGAGCCGGCGGCGATCGCCCGGCACGAAGGCTCGCGCACCGGATCGCGTACCCCCTGGAAGCGCGCGATCTGGGTCGCGAGAAACCGGTGGCGGACCCTGTTCCGGAACTTCGAGCCCGGCCTTCTGCGCCGCGAGGCGCCGCGCCTTCTCCGTGCAGACCTTGCCCACGCGCGCGCACTCGGTTGGCGCGCGCCGCTGCTTCTCCTTTCCGTCTGGGCCCCGCTCGCGTTCGCTTCGCGCGCGAACCCGGCCTCTGCGGGCGGAGCGCGCCCGCTGGCAGACTGGCCGCGCACGGGAACCGCCTCGGGCGGCCCGCAGGGGCCCGCCGGCCGAAACCGACTCGTCGGGTGAGCGCCCGCCCGCCTGCCACGCCGCCGCGCTCCGCCGCCGATTCCGCGAAGATCGGAACGATCGCCGCCGTCCTCGTCTCCTGGCGCGACGCGGACGAGCTCGAAGAGGCCGTTCGCTCTCTCGCCGCGTGCCGGGCCGGGTCGGCCCGGCGCGACCTGAACATTCTCGTCATCGCGGTCGGCAACGGGAGGGAGTCGGTCCGGGAGGAGCGGATCCGGGCCCTGTGGCCGGACGCGGTCATTCTGGTGAACCCCGAGAATCGGGGCCTCGGCCCCGCCGCAAACCAGGGAGCGGCCGCGGCGAAAGGCGCGGACGTCCTGCTCTTTTTGAATCCGGACACACGCGGCGAGGGAGATCCTTTTGCCGCGATCGCGCAGGGCTTCGAGGAGCATCCGGAGGCTGCCGCCCTGGCGCCGCGGCTGGTGGATACGGCGCCCGGAGAGCCACCCGTGGGGCGCCGACCGCTCGCGCCGCCCGGAAACGAGGATCAGTTCACGTTTCAGCTACGGCGGCTGCCCCGGCTCGCGTCGGACGCGCGCGAACTTCTGCTCGGCGAGCACCTGCGTCCGGACGGGGCGCGCCGACGCTACGCCCGCTACGCGGACGAAAATCGCGAGCGTCCGTTCGCCGTGGAGCAGGCCGCGGCCGCCGCGCTCGCGGTGCGGCGCCGGGCGTTTGATTCGGTGGGCGGATTTGACGAGTCCTTCGTGCCCGCCTGGTTCGAGGATGTGGACCTCTGTGCGCGGCTCGCCGCGGAGGGCTCCATTCTCTACTGGCCCGCGGCGCGGTTTCGCCACGCCGGAGGTGTCTCCTCCGCCCGCCTCGGTTACGACCGCTTTCTTCCGATCCTGTACCGAAACTCGCTCCGGTACCGGCGAAAACACTACTCGCGGCCGGCCCGAGCGGCATATCGCGCCCTCCTCGTCGTCGGAATGCTGCTTCGGCTGGCCGCGCTTCCCCTTCGGCGCGAGGTCCCGCGCTCGAAGGCGGGCGCCGCGCGCGCCTATGCGGCGGTCTTGATGCTGGCCTTCGGTCTCCGGCGGGGGAGTCGTTGAACGACGTCGCCATCCTCGTCGTCTCGTACAACGACGCCGCGGACCTCCCGATCTCGCTCGGGTCGGCCCTCGCGCAGCGGGGGGTCTCGGCGGAGGTGCTTCTCGTCGACAACGCCTCGCGCGACGCGTCCCGGGACGAGGCGAAGCGCCTGGGTGTCCGCGTGGTGGCGCTCCCGGAAAACGTGGGTTTCGCGGCGGCGATGAACGCCGGAATCGACGCGACGAAGAGCCGGTACGTGCTCGCGCTCAACCCGGATTGCCGGCTCGAGCCGGACTTCGCCGCGGTTCTCGTGGAGCGGCTCGACCGACAGCCCGACGCCGGATCTGCCTCGGGGCGGCTGTTGCGAGGCGGCGGCCTGGCGCTCCTGCCCACGGGGGAGATCGACTCGGCCGGGATCCTCTTCACCGCGTCCGGACGGCACTTCGACCGCGGCGCCGGAGAGCCGGCGGCCGGGCGGTACGGACGGGAGGAGCAGATCGCCGGCGCGAGCGGTGCCGCGGCCCTGTACCGCCGGGACGCTCTCGCGGGCGCCCGCATCTCCACGGGGTACTTCGACGCCGACTTTTTTCTCTATCGCGAGGACGCGGACCTCGCATGGCGGCTGCGCAACCTCGGTTGGACGTGTCTCTACGTCCCGGCCGCCGTGGCGTACCACCGGAGGCGCAACCTTCCGGAGCGCCGGCGCCAGATGACAGCGGCCGCCAACTTCCACTCGGTCAAGAACCGTTTTCTGCTGCGCATCAACAACCAGTCGGGCGGCGAGGCCGCGCGCACCCTCCTCCCCACGCTGGCGCGCGACCTGATCGTCCTCGGCGCGTGTCTGACCGTCGAGCGCACGTCGCTGCCGGCGTTCTCCTGGCTCTGGAAAAATCGCCGTCGCCTGTGGGCCAAGCGCCGCGAGATTGAGGCGCAGCGCCGGGCCGCGCCGGGATCCCGCCGCCCCTGACGGCCGCGCCACCGAGCTGATAGGTTCTGCCGATGCGGCTCGCCATCCTCGGCACCCGGGGGATTCCCGCCCGGTACGGAGGATTCGAAACACTGGCCGAGGAGCTCTCCGCCCGGCTCGCCGCCAGGGGACACGAGGTGACGGTGTACACGCGGACCCGCTACGCCGCGCCCGGGGTCGAAAGCTGGCGCGGAGCGCGGGTGCGCGTGCTCCCGACGATCCCGACGAAGTACCTCGACACCGTCGTGCACGGGGCTCTCTCCGCGATTGACGCGACGCTCGAGCGGTACGACGCGGTTCTGGTCTGCAACGCCATCAACGCGGCTTCGTCGTTCCTCCCGCGTCTCTCGGGCAAAACGCGCGTGGTCTTGAACGTGGACGGGCTCGAACGCAACCGGCGGAAGTGGAATTTCGCGGGGCGCGCCGCGTACAGGGTGTCGGAGCGCCTGTCCACGATCCTTCCCGACGTCGTCGTCTCCGACGCGCGCGTCATCGAGAGCTACTACCGGGAACGGTACGGCCTGGCGACCGTCTTCATTCCGTATGGCGGCGATCTGCCCGCGCCGTCGGGCGTCGGCGCTCTCGAAGCGCTCGGGTTGCGTCCGGAGGAATACGTTCTCTACGTGTCGCGGCTCGAGCCCGAGAACAACGCGCTCGCGGTGGTCGAGGCCTATGGAAAGGTCCCCGGGACCGTTCCCCTGGTCGTCGTGGGGGATGCGCCGTATGCGCGCGCCTACATCGACCGCGTGCGCGCGGCCGCCGACCCGCGAGTCCTCTTCCCCGGCGGCATCTACGGAGAAGGGTATCGGGAGCTGCTCGCCCGCGCCGCGGTCTACGTCCAGGCGACTGAGGTCGGAGGAACACACCCCGCTCTGGTCGAAGCGCTCGGATACGGCCGGGTGGTCTGCTACCACCAGTCGCCGGAGAACGAGGAAGTCGCGGCCGGCGCGGCGCTTCCGTTCGACGTCCGGCGGCCCGAAACCCTGACGGAACTCCTGACCCGCGTCCTGGATGATCCGGCCGGTTTCTCCGTATGGAAAGAGCGGGCGAGAAAACGGACAGAAGAACGGTATCGTTGGGACGATGTCGCCAATCGCTACGAAGCCCTTCTGGAAGGGCGGACTCCCATCTCATGACATCCCGGCCTTCCGGCGTGCCGGACGGCGAACAGGGACGAATCGATGCTGAAACAGAAGGCCCGGGCGATCGCGCTCGGCGTGCTGGCCGGAGACCTGGCCTTAACCGCGCTCTCCCTCCCGGTCGCCTACGTGATCCGACACGTGGTGCTGACCTCGGTGTCCCCCTCTCTCTTTCCCAGGCCGCTGCACCCGTTTGACCGGTATCTGTTCCTGCTCGTCCTGATCCTTCCGTTCTGGGCCGTGATGCTTTCGGTTGCCGGCTTCTACCGCAGCCATCGGACCCTGCCGCTTGCCGAGGAAATCTGGGCGGCGACGAAGGTCGCGATCGGCGGCACCGCGATGCTCGCCCTGATCGTGTACGGCCTGCGACTCGAATTCGTGAGCCGGTGGCTGCTGGTCGTTTTTGCCGCGGTGAACTTCGGGTTTCTCGCGACGGAAAAGGTCGCGCTCCGTCTCGTGTCACGCTGGGTCCGCGCCCGCGGGTTCAACTTCCGCACGGTGCTTCTCGTCGGCACCGGCCAGAAGGCGGCGCAACTCGCCGATTTCCTGGAGGCGCACCCCCACTGGGGATTTCGTGTGATGGGCTATCTCGACGATGAGAACGGCGGAGAAATCCGCCGCGCCAACCGGTGGCCGTGCGCGGGCAAGATCACGGACCTCGAAAGCGTTCTTCTCCGCGAGGTCGTCGACGAGGTGGTGTTCGTGATCGAAAAGGGGAAGCTCGGCGCCTACGAAGAGGCGCTCTTGATCGCCGAGCGGCACGGAGTCCGGGCCCACGTGTCTCTCGACATCTTCCCGCACGTCCTGGCGCGGCCCGTCCTGGAAGAGCTCGACGGTGTGCCGCTCCTGTCCTTTACGACGACGCCGTCCAATCCGACACATCTGGTCGTCAAGCGCGCCCTCGATCTCGCCGTCTCGCTGTGCCTCTTCCTCCTGACGCTCCCGATTCAGCTTCTCGCGATCGTGGCGATCAAGCTGACGTCGCACGGACCCGTCTTTTTCCGGCAGGTCCGCTGTGGATTGAACGGCCGGCATTTCACTCTCCTGAAGTTCCGCACCATGGACGCCGGGGCGGAGCAGCGGCTGACCGAGCTTTCGCACTTGAATGAGATGTCCGGGCCGGTCTTCAAGATGTCCCGGGATCCGCGATCCACCTTCGTCGGGCGGATCCTCCGACGCCTGTCGATCGACGAGCTCCCTCAGCTCTGGAACGTCATTCGCGGCGACATGAGCCTGGTCGGCCCTCGCCCACCGCTTCCGGAAGAGGTCTCCCACTACGAGCCCTGGCAGCGGCGGCGGCTCTCCATGAACCCGGGCCTGACGTGCCTCTGGCAGGTGTCGGGCCGCAGCGAGGTGGACTTCGACCGCTGGATGGCGCTCGACCTGAAGTACATCGACACCTGGTCCCCGATGCTCGATCTCAAGATCCTGCTGAAAACGGTGCCCGCCGTTTTGAGCGGGCGCGGCGCCCGCTAGCTGCCGGCTGTCGGAAACGGGAAGGAACCGCCGGCCACCGGGCGAAGATCCCGACGAAGGCCCTGGTCGGATCCCCTTCGTGAATCAGCGCGGGGAAAACAGATTCGGGCGCTCTCGCTGAACGCTGAAAGCGCGGAGCCGACCGCTACCGGTTCCCGCTCCCCCGCGGCGTCTCGGATTCGCTCTCCTTGAAGAGGTACTTGATCGATGCCTTCGGGATGAGCAGGTTCGGCCCCCGCTCCCGGTTCACCTTCAGGCAGTGCTTGTCGTACCACTCGATCCAGCCATGGATCTGCTCGCCGTCCGTCAGGACCACCACGATGGGGGTCTTGGCGGCCATCTGCTTCAGGTAGTAATAGCTCTCGGCATTCGTCTGCTCGGCGGGCGTCTGCTTGCGCTGAGCGAAGGTACGGGTCGGGTATCGCTCCGAGAGCTCGGAGAGGTTCGGGCGGATGAGCTTGCGGTTTCCGGGGGCCTCCTCGGAGGCGCCCCCCGCGGGAATTCCTTTCGGCACGGTGTCTCTTTCGAGCCTCCTCAAAGGCGGGGCTGCGTTGAACCCCTAAACGGCGGCTTCGGGGAAATTATTCTCCGGCTTCCGGGCCCCGTTGACGGGTTCTGCGGGCGGCCTTCCTCCTTCATCCTCGTACGCCAGGCAACACATGAGCCGGCCGCACATCCCGGATATTTTGGAAGGGTTTAGCGACAGATTCTGGTTCTTGGCCATCTTGATCGTGACGGGGTGAAAGCCCTTCAAAAAGGTGGAGCAGCAGAGGGTGATCCCGCACGGGCCGAGCCCGCCCCTCATCTTGGTCTCGTCCCGGGGTCCGACCTGGCGCATCTCGATGCGGGTCGGGTATTTGACGGCGAGGTCCGCCACCAGCTTCCGGTAGTCGACACGGGTCTCCGACGTGTAGAAGACGGTGTACTTCCGGGCGTCGAAACTTTCCTCGGCCCTCACGATTTTAAGAGGCAGCCGCTTCTCCGAGGCGAGCTCGCGGGTATCGGCGTAAAAGCGCGTCTCCCGGTCTACTTTGCTCTGGTAGCTCGTGAGGTCCGCCTCCGTGGCCACCCGGACGAGGCGACGGGCCTCCCGGAGCTGACACTGCTTCACGATCAGCGGGTGGAGGGTGGACACCTGGCCGTACTCGAGCCCCTGGTCGCCCTCGACGATGACCCTCTGACCCTTCTGCAGAGTCGCACCGGCGGTCTCGCAGAAAACGACCCGCCCGTCCTCGTGTTCGTTGATCCGGATGCCGACGTAGTGGCCTCCGGGATTAAAAGAGTTACCCGTCGTGCAGCCGCCGCAACCAGACATGGGATCTCCGTAAAGCATTACCATAGCACGGCTTCCCGTCGCCTTCGCTCACTGCGGGACCTGCGTTCGCCTGCGGGCGAACGCACCGCCCGGCGGCTCGCCTGTTGGCTCGACCGCCGGGCTGGTCCCTGCGTTGGTCGGGGAGGCGCTGTCTCGCGCCCTCGCCTCTTCTGGAGCCCCGCTCCGGTACACTCCCGCAATGGATTTCGAGCTCCTCTGCCCCTGCTGCAATGCCCGGTTGAAGATCGATCCGGAGTTAAAGGCAGTCATCGCGCACGAGGCGCCGAAGGCGGCCCGCACGTTTCAATCGGTGGACGACGCGATCGGCGCCTTGAAAACGCACGACGTGGAGCGGGAACGGAAGTTCAACGCGTCGATCGAGGCCGAGAAGTCGAAGAAGGACGTCTTGAACCGCAAGTTCGACGAGCTTTTCGATCGTGCGAAGAAAGATGACTCGAAACCGATCCGGGATTTCGACCTGGATTGATCGAGAAGCCGCCGGCGCCTGACGCCTGATCGCCAGGTTACCGGCCGGGCAGCTGATACGCCATCTCTCTCAGAAGCGCGATGCGTTTCGCGATCGGGGGATGAGTGGCAAACAGATTCGCGAACGCACCGGTCTGCTCGTTCACGGTTCGACCCCTCGGGTCCTCGATGCACAGGTGGGCCACGCCCTGTTTGATCGACCGCGTCGGCGCGCTGGCGGCCGCGATCTTTTCCAGAGCCGACGCCAGCGCCAGAGGATTGCGCGTCAGTTCGGCGCCCGAGGCGTCCGCCAGATACTCCCGCTCCCGGGAGACGGACATAGCGACGATCTGCGCGATCAGGGGGGCAAGGATGAGCGAAATGACCCACAGCACGAAGAAGAGAATCCCGAGACCTCCTCCTCCTCCTCCACCACTGTCGTCGTCGTCTCTGGAACCTCCGCCCCAGGAGAGCCCGCGGCTGCCCCAGTCGGAAATCAGAAGAACGGACCCGACGAGCGCCGCGACGACGGTCATCACGCGAACGTCGTAGTTCTTGACGTGCGACATCTCGTGCGAGACGACGGCCTGGAGCTCCTCGCGGTTCAGCACGTCGAGCAGTCCGGCGGTCACGGCGATCGAGGACTTTTCCGGGCCGGAGCCCGTGGCGAACGCGTTCGGATCCGGATCCGGGACGATGTAGACCGCTGGCTTGGGCAGCCCCGAAGCGATCGCCATCTCCTCGACCACGTTGTCGAGCAGCTTGTGGCGCGGGTCCGAAGGGTCGAGCGGCTGCGCGTGCGTCGACTCGAGGACCGCCCGGTCGCCGCCTTTGAGCGACCAGAGGGCGGAGCCCCCGCCGAAAAGGAGCGCACCGATCGTCAGGATCGGGAGACCGGGACTCGCCCCGGACCCGTAAAGGAAGAGGTCGCCCCCCATCCCGAGAAAAGTGACGAACACGATGAACCCCGTCAGAAGCCCGGCGGTCCGACGGAGGTTCTGGCGCTGCTGGTCGTAGAGGTTGGTCATACGAAGCTCTCAGTTCTCCACGCAAGGGTCACCGAGAAGAAGCGAAGGCGACTCGTCGTTCCGAACCTCCGCCCCGACGGGGCGGCCAGCCGCGCGGGATCTCGTATCCCTTCGCGGTCTCCGCGCCTCGGCTGACAGCGAATGGCTGACAGCGGACGACTCTGCTATTTCGGTCTCAGGCTCAAATCGACCGCCGGGACATCGCGTTCCGACGGCTCGGTGATCGCGAAGAGCTCGACGTGCTGGAAGTTGAACGCGCGCGCGATGAACTGGTCGGGGAAGACTTCCTGCACGGTGTTGAAGCGCGTCGCGATGTCGTTGTAGAACTGGCGCGCGAACCCGATCTTATTCTCCGTCGACGTGAGCTCCTCCATCAGCGACTTGACGCTTTCGTTCGCCTTCAAGTTCGGATAGTTCTCCGCGAGGGCGAACAGCCGGGAGAGAGTCTGCGTGAGCTGATTTTCCTTTTCCGCCGTGTCCGCCACGCCGCGGGCGGCCACCGCGCTGTTGCGCGCCTGGATGACCTTTTCCAGGGTGTCCTGCTCGAACTGCATCTCTCCCTTGACCGAGGCGATCAGGTTCGGAATCAGGTCATGCCGGCGCTTCAACTGGACGTCGATCTGCTTCCATGCGTTCGCCACCTGGTTTTTCAGCGTGACGAGATTGTTGTAGCGCGAGATGGCCCAGATCGCCGCGGCAAACGCCGCCACGACCAGGATCAGAAGGCACCCTCCGATGGCTCCCATGGGCGTCCGCTCCTCTCTCTGAGACTTATGAAAAGGAGGCGGGCGAGTTCAGGCGCCCGCCGCCGGATTCAGGTATTCAATCCCTGCCGAAGCTCGCGGGCGAGGATCTCCACCGCCGAGCGGGTCCCGCCGGTCATCTTCTCCTTCCACGCCCCTTCGGTTTCGAAGCGCTTGTCGCCGACCGCCTCGGACCACGGCCGAAGCGCGGCATCGAGCTCGCCCGAAGACCAGACGTCTCCGGCCCGGCTCCGGATCATGGCGATGACGTAGGGCACGATCCGGATGAAGGCCCGCAGAGAGGTGGCGCTCTTGATCGAGTATTTGCGGCCGGCAAACGCCGAGGGGAACGCGCGGCCGGCCGCCTTGAAATAGTTCAGGAAGAACCGGCGCGCGTTCTCCCGGAACTCTTTCGCAATCCGGCCTCCCGCAGCGTCCATGGCGGCGAAGACGTCGCGCAGCTCGTCGGCGAGAGACGCCTGGGTGACGCTGCCTTTGCCGATTCCGAGCACCTTGATCTGCCCGCGGAGGGGGGAGTGCTCGTCCTCGTTCAAACTCCGGATGACGTCGTGGGCCGCGGCGAGGTTCTCGTCGCGGTAGAGGCGCCGGCCGGACAGCGAGATCAGGTGGGACGGGTTCAACTTCGTATGCTTGCTGTTGATGGTGACGAAGAGCTCCACCACCTGGTCGGCCGTCAGGGCGTCAAAAACGACGGCCGGCACCTGAAAGTCCTTGAGGTTGTGCTTCTCCGCGAGCTGATGGAGGGCGAGCAACCGGTGCTGACCGTCTAAAGCGCGCAGGATTCCTCCTTCGTCGGGCAGCTTCAGGGTGCCGATATCGGAGCGGCCGCCGGAGGGAGCGAAGTCGAGCCTGCGCTCGGACACCAGAAGCACGCTGCCCGCGATGGCCGGCAGAGTCCCCGAATCGGCGCACTGGAGATAGTAGGCCACGAGCTCTTCGATCTTCTTCTGGATGATGGGTCGCTGAAAGGCCTGCTCGGAGGAGCCGATCTTCTTTTCCAGGAATTCCCAGTTGACCCGTCCGCCGGCCTTGGCCTTGCCGCGCGTCGTCTGGCTGCCCGTCCCGAAGGACAGGACCTCGAAGCCGACGAGCGTCTGAAGGTCCGCTCCTGAGAGTAGAGCCTCATAGAACCGCACGCCGAACTGGTTCAGTCGGAGTGAGGGAACGGACAGCATCCTGGCCCCCTTTATCTGTTTGAGGGGATTATAGAACGTCGCCTTAGCTCACTCCGGGACCTGCCTTCGCCGTGCGCGGCGAAGGCACCGGCGAGCGGCTCGGCCGGATGCGGCCTCCACGTCGCTTCCGCTCACTGCGTTCGCTCCCGC
>JBDUBI010000213.1:0-11368 GCA_040004225.1 Acidobacteriota bacterium | reverse complement strand
CCCCCTCACCCCAACCCTCTCCCCGAGCCCGGGGCGAGGGGGCAGAGCTGCGCCTTCACCACGATGGTGGCTACGCTCGCAGCGGGAGGAGTCTCCTGACCGAAGGGAAGGAGGAGCCTCCCGCTGCGGGAGCCGAAGCGAACGAAGGGACCAGCCGGGCGGTCGAGCCAACAGGCGAGCCGCCCGGCGGTGCCTTCGCCCGCAGGCGAAGGCAGGTCACGGAGTGAGCGGAGGCGACGGAGGCGACGGCAGGAACGGAATCGCCCGCCGCGCCAGGGCCGGGGGGAGCGAAGCGATGCCCGCCCGGATCTCCTCCAGGGAGGAGCGCATCGAGAAGTGGGTCAGGACCACGAACTCGTTCTGGAAAAGGTCGGCGCGTTCTGCGAAATCGCTGATATGCAGGTGGTCGTACGCGTGCGCGCGGCCGACGTCCTCCGGAGCGAAGAACGAGCACTCGATCAGAAGCACCCGGGCGCCGTAGAGCTCGGGCGCCGCCTCGAAGATGGCGGGGCTGCAATCGCCCGGATAGGCGAGAAGCGGGATCTCCTCGCGCCTCGTCACTTCGACACCCGACTCGCGCAGAGCGGCGATCTCCGGGCCGGATCGGCCGGCCAGGTCGTCCCGGAGTTTGCGGCGAATTTCGGAGAAGAGATATCCCACGGTCGGCACGCGATGACGCCCCGGCAGGAAGCGCAGCTCGAGATCGCGCCGGAGAGGAACCGTGCGTCCGGGAACTGCCGGCTCGAAGCGCGTGCCGTATCTGACACCTTCGAGCCGTTCGCAGGCCTCCACCCAGAGAGTCAGGTCGGGGAGAGATTCTTCCGGAGCGAAGACGCGCGCGGGACCGAGCCCTGTCAGGGTGCGCCGCGACGCGTGATGGGCGAGGCCCGCCGCATGGTCCAGGTGGGCGTGCGTCAGGCACACCGTGCCGTAGGCCAGCGTATCGTCGGGGGCCCTGCCGAATTCGAGCAGTGTCCGGAAGCCAGGCAGCTTGAAGAAGGACTCGTGCCCGGCGATCGAGACGCCATCGATCGCGATTCCCGCCGCCTCGAGGCTCACGCGTCCGCGCCCTTGCGGGTAATCGGGCATCCGGGCAGGCTATCAGGGCCTTCTCCGGACGGAGAAAACGAAGCGTCCGGCTCCGGTCGACCGGTGATAATCCTCGCCCGTGAAGGTCTCGCTCTTCGATTACGAGCTTCCGGCCGATCGCATTGCGCAGGCGCCGCGGGAGCGTGGATCGTCGCGGCTTCTGGTCCTCGACCGGCGAAGCGGCGAGGTCTCGCATCGCCGATTCTCCGACCTGCCGTCGCTGTTGCGGCCGGGCGACGTCCTCGTCCGAAATGACGTTCGCGTGCGAAACGCCCGGCTGTGGGGACGAGACCCGGAAGGCCGCCTCACGGAGATTTTTCTCCTCGAGGCGGAGTCAGGAGATCGCGCCCGGTGGCAGGCGCTCGCTCGCCCGGGACGGCGCGCCAGGCCGGGGCGACGGCTCGATTTCGCGGATGGTCTCTCGGCCACCATCGTCTCCGTCAGCGCCGACGGCCGCCGCGACGTCCTCTTCGATCGCGCGGTCGAGGACGCTTACCTCGAGCGCTTCGGAAGCGTGCCTCTCCCCCCCTACATCCGCCGGCCAGCCGGCGGGCCCGACCTCGACGAAGATCGCGCGGCCTACCAGACCGTGTTCGCCCGGCAGCCGCTGGCGGTCGCCGCGCCCACGGCAGGGCTGCACTTCACGGACGCCGTCCTCGCCGAAATCGCGGCGCGCGGTGTCGAGATCGCCGATCTCACGCTGGCCGTCGGACCCGGGACATTCAAACCCGTGACGAGCGACGACACGGAGTCGCACGCGATGGATACCGAGCGCGTCTGGATTCCGTTTTCGACAAGGCGCGCCGTCGGCCGCGCGTCTTCGTCGGGAGCGCGCGTCGTCGCGGTCGGCACCACGGTCGCGAGATCTCTCGAAGCGGCCGCGCGGACATCCGACGACGCGGACGGCGTCCTTGAATTTTCGACGGACCTGTTCATCACCCCCGGCTTCGACTTCCAGGCGATCGATGCCCTGCTCACGAATTTTCACCTGCCGGCCTCGACCCTCCTGATGCTGGTCTGCGCGTTCGCCGGCAGGGACAGGGTTCTCGCCGCCTACGAGGAGGCGATACGGCAGGGATATCTGTTCTACTCGTACGGAGATGCGATGTGGATCGCGTGAGAAACAATAGAGTCCATAAAAAATAAGGTCGGATCCATCTCCGACCTTATTAAATCAGGAAAAGTGAAAATCTAGTACATATCGAGGTATTTCTCGGTTTCCCACGGCTGCACCCGGGAGATGTAGTCCGCCCACTCCCCCCGCTTCGCCTCCAGGAAGTGCGTGAGGATGTGTTCGCCGAGCGCTCCCGTCACGACCTCATCTTTTTCCAGGTTATCGAGAGCCTCCGACAGGTTCCCGGGAAGCTGGTCGATCCGGAGGCGCCGCTTCTCCCGCTCGCTCATCTTGAAGACGTTCTTGTCTACAGGCTCACCCGGATCCATCCGGTTTTTTACGCCGTCGAGCCCGGACGCGAGCATCACGGCGAAAGCCAGGTAAGGGTTGCAGGAGGGGTCCGGCATCCGGACCTCGATCCGGGTCCCCATGCCGCGCCGCGCCGGGACTCGCACGAGGGGCGACCGGTTCCGCATAGACCAGGCGACGTTGACGGGCGCCTCGTAACCCGGCACCAGTCGCTTATAAGAGTTGACGAGGGGATTCGTCACGGCGACGAACGAGCGCGCATGGCGCAGGATGCCGCCCGTGTAATTCAACGCGGTTTTCGAGAGCTGGTACTTGGCCTTCGCATCGAAGAAGACGTTGTTGCCTTTCTTGTCCAGGAAAGACTGATGGACGTGCATGCCGGACCCGTTCACACCGAAGATCGGCTTCGGCATGAAGGTCGCGTGCAGGCCGTGGTCGAGAGCGACCTTCTTGACGACGAACCGGAACGTCGAAACGCGATCCGCGGTAGTGACCGCATCCGCGTACTTGAAGTCGATCTCGTGCTGCCCGGGGGCGACCTCGTGGTGCGCCGCTTCCACTTCGAAACCCATCTGCTCCAGCGCGAGGACGACGTCGCGCCGCGCTTCTTCCCCGCGATCCACGGGGGTCAGGTCGAAGTAGGCGCCCTGATCGTGCGTGTCGATGATCGGATCCCCGTTCACGTCGCGGCGGAAGAGAAAGAACTCCGCCTCCGGCCCGGTTACGAGCGTGTACCCGAGCGCCGACGCGCCGTCCATCTGACGCTTCAACGTGGTCCGGGGACAGCCGATGAAGGGGCTTCCGTCCGGAGTGTAGACGTCGCAGATCAGCCGCCCGACCTTCTCGCCTCCGCGGTGCGCCCAGGGGTAGATCGCGAAGGAGTTCAGGTCCGGCACCAGGTTCATGTCGGACTCTTCGATCCGCGTGAAGCCTTCGATCGACGATCCGTCGAACTGGATCTCTCCGTCGAGCGCCTTGGCGAACTGCGATCGGGGAATTTCGACGTTCTTGATCACTCCCAGGATGTCGGTGAACTGCAGCCTCAGAAATCGCACGTTCTCCGCGTCGCAAACTCGCAGGATCTCGTTCTTTCCGAGCCCGGGCCCGGCCGGGTCGAATTTCAGGATCTTCGCCTTCGCCATTCCGTCCTCCATTTTCTGCAAAAGTGGCACGATTTTATGGTCAGTTTGCTCAAAGTCAAGGCACAGGCGGCAAAATAACCCTGAAAATCGTGCTATCTTGCACACTCCGTTGTGCAGAGGGGGCCGGCGACGGCGACGTCAGGCGCGGGGTGCGAGCTTGGCGAAGACACCCGTCCGGGAGGCGGGCATCCGGACGGTGAACGTCGCTCCTCCCTCCGGGTTGGTCGCGGCGGCCACGGTGCCGCCGTAGCCCTCGACGATGGTCCGCACGATCGCGAGGCCCAGGCCCGTGTGCGGATCCGCCTCCGGGTGGCCCGGCCGCCACGAGAAGAATCTCTCGAAAATGCGCGGCAGGTGCTCGTCCGGGATTCCGGGGCCCTGGTCCGCGATGCGCACGCACGCGGCCCCCTCCTCGCGGTCGAGCCGCACGCGGACCGCGGACCCGTCGGGCGAAAAGCTTGCCGCGTTGTCCAGAAGGTTCTCGAAGACCTGCGCCATCCGCTCCCCCGATGCCTGCACGGTGATCGTCTCGGCCGGCGGTTCGAATGAGAACACCACTCGGCTTCCGCGCAGGCGGTACCCCTCGCACACACGCTCCAGCAATGCGTTCAACGACAGCGCTCCCTGTTCTTCGGATTCGAGCCGCGCGTCCACGCGCGTCATCTCTCGGAGCTCGGACAGGAGGCGCTCCATCCGCTGCACCTCCCGCTGCGCGATCTCCAGGAATCTCCGCCGGTCCTCCTCCTTCTCCGCGTCCTCGGCCATCTCCGCGGCGATGCGTATCGACGCGAGGGGGTTCCGAAATTCGTGCGAGATCTCCGCGGCGAAGGACTCCAGGAAGCGCTGATACCCCTCGAGACGCGCCGTCAGGTCATGCAGCGCCCGCGACAGCTCTCCGATTTCGTCCTTCCTCTGCGACCGCCGGAAGCTCCCCTGCAGCCGGCCGCGCCGGTCCAGAATGGCGGCGGCCTCGTCCCGCAGCTCCTGAAGCGGCCGGGCGATCGTCTTCGAGACGAGAAGGCTCAGGACTCCCGCGAGCGCGACCGACGCGAGACACACCTGGAAGATGCCGAGGCGGATCGCATAGAGATCCTGGAGGATGCGCCACGTCGAGGACGTGACGACGACCGCGCCGGCCGGAGCGGCGCCTTCTCCTGCGATCGGAATCGCGATCGAGAGGGTGACCGAACGCTGACCCGCCGGGGAGGGCCGGACGGTCCTGCCGTAACGTCCCGACAGCGCGGCCTCGACCTCCCGGCCCCGCAGCTGGCCGTCGGGGGGCGAGGGCTCCCGCATTTCCAGGGGCGGTTCCGCCGGGGGCAGCAGGCGATGGGAGAGCGAATAGAAAATCGCTCCCACGCGATAGAGGATCCGCTCGCGCCCCTTAGCCTCCCGCCCCTCCTCCGCCGGTTTTTCGCGGCGTGGCCCGAGCCGGCTCGTGTCGGCGAGGATTTTCCCGTGCGCGTCCACCACCCGGATCCTCGACTCCAGCCTCCGGTTGAGGCGCGCTAAGACCCGCGGCGCTTCTTCGCCGGCGAGCGCCCCGGGCTCGGACAGCGCGGCCGCGAGGACCCGGCCCTCCTGCACCATCGAGCGCTCCTGTGCCTCGAGCAGCTGTTTCTCGTACGTCCCGAGATACAGCAGCCCCGCCGCCGGGATGAAAACGAGCAGGAGGTTGAAGGCGAGGAGTCGGGTGGAGAGCCCGCCGCGCCGCCGGCGCCCGGGCGCCCCCGCGGGCCCGCCCTCCTCACCCACCTTCGTACCGATACCCGAGTCCGTGCACGGTTTCGATTCCGGAGAAAGAGGGTTCGGTCTCCACGAGCTTTCGCCGGAGCCGCTTGATGTGGCTGTCGATCGTCCGTTCGCTGACGAACGCGTCGTGCGGGTAGGCATCCTCCATGAGCTGGCGCCGCGTCTTCACGTGGCCGGGGTGCCGGGCGAGCGATTGGAGCAGAAGAAACTCGGTGACCGTCAGAGAGACGAGCGCGCCGTTCCACCGCGCCGTGTAGCGGTCGAGATCGAGCTCGAGCGGACCCGCCTTCAGGAGTTTCTCGGGCTCGGCGGAAGGGCCGGAGCGGAGAAGCGCCGCGCGGCGAAACAGAACTTTCACGCGAGCGACGAGCTCCCGCATCGAAAAGGGCTTGCACAGGTAGTCGTCGGCGCCGAGCTCCAGCCCGAGGACGCGATCGAGCTCTTCGTCACGGGAGCTCAAGAAGATGATGGGCAGCGCCTCGGAGCGCGCGCGCAGCTTCCGGCAGAGCTCCAGGCCGTCCATCCGCGGCAGAACGATGTCGAGGATCGCGAGCCCCGGCAGCTCCTGCTGCAGCGACTCCCAGGCCTCGCGGCCGTCGCCGAAGGCGCGCACCCGATAGCCTTCGCGTTTCAACGCGAAGGTCACGGTCTCCCGGATCGCGGGCTCGTCGTCGACGACTGCCACCGTTTCGGGATGAACGGATTTCACAACCCGCATTCTGGCGCGCTTTGGGCGGGCGCGAAAGCCGCGCCACGGTTTCGCCACATTCTTCCGCCGGAATTCCCCGGCGAGGGCATGGCGGGGTCTTGCCCGGGGAGTCTCCTTGCAGACGCAAGGGAGGTGTCTCATGGCGCTCGCGAATCTCGGCCCCCATCTCCGCCGCGCCGCCGCGGCGATCGTCTTCGTCCTTCTGTGCCGGTCCGCTCAGGGGCAGCCGGCGCCCGTCCGGCTCGAGGAGGTCCGAGCGGGGGCGCTCCTCTTCAAAACGGCCAGCCCCGGCCTGTATCTGCCGGCGCCCCTTCTCGACACGGACGTTTCGATCCGCGTCACGGGGATGATCGCCCGCACGACAGTCTCGCAGCGTTTCCGGAACGCCACCGCGAGCTGTGTCGAAGGAATCTACGTCTTCCCCCTTCCGGAGAGCTCCGCGGTCGATGCGATGCGCCTCGCGGTCGGAGACCGGGTCATCGAGGGTGAGATCCGGGAAAGGGAGGAGGCCAGGAAAGTCTACGAGCAGGCGAAGTCGGAGGGCCGCAAGGCATCGCTGGTCGAACAGGAGCGCCCGAACGTCTTCACGACCTCGGTTGCCAGCATCGGGCCCGACGAAGAGGTGAAGGTCGTCATCGAGTATCAGGAGGCCCTGCGGTTCGAGGGAGGAAACTTTCGCCTCCGGTTTCCGATGGTGGTGGCGCCGCGGTACATCCCGGGCGCGAGGCCGGTCGAATGGCAGAAGGCGTCGGACGGCGCGACGGCCGCGGGTAAAGGATCGGGTTGGAGCGTGAACGCGGACCGCGTGAAAGACGCGCCGCGGATCACCCCGCCCGTCGCCGACCCGGCCGCCGGCTTCACGAATTTCGTCCACCTGACGGTCAACCTCGACCCCGGGTTTCCTCTGCGCCGCGTCGCGAGCGGCACGCACGCGCTGCGCACCGAGGCCGGGCAGGGCAACCAGACTCTCGTGACCCTCGCGGACCGCACGGTCTCCGCGGATCGCGACTTCGAGCTCACCTGGGAGCCCGACCCCGGGCACGAGCCGACCGCCGCTGTCTTCACCCAGAACCTGGGAGGCGAGCTTTACGCGCTCCTCCTGGTGATCCCGCCGGAGGCGGCGGCGGACGTCGGCACACGGCTCCCGCGCGAGACGGTGTTCGTGATCGACACCTCCGGTTCGATGCACGGCACGTCGATCGACGGGTCAAAGGCCGCTCTCGCGCTGGCGCTCTCGAGGCTCGAGCCGGAGGACCGCTTCAATGTGATCGAGTTCAACAGCGTCACCCGCCGCCTCTTCGCGGAAAGCCGCCGCGCCCTGCCCGACGCCGTGGAGGCCGCCCGGCGTTGGGTCGGCCGGCTCCGGGCGGAGGGCGGCACGGAAATGCTTCCGGCGCTGGCGGCCGCTCTGGAAACCTCCGGCGAACAGGGCGTCGTCCGCCAGGTCCTCTTCATGACGGATGGCGCCGTCGGCAACGAGGAGGAGCTTTTCGCCTTCATCGAGGCGCACCTCGGGAAAAGCCGCCTGTTCACGGTCGGGCTCGGCTCCGCTCCCAATTCGCACTTCATGACGCGCGCGGCGCTCTTCGGCCGGGGCACGTTCACCTATGTGGCCAACCCGGCGGAGGTGCAGCCGAAAATGACCGCCCTGTTCCGCAAGCTGGAAGCTCCCGTTCTGACGAACCTCGAGGTGCGGTGGGACGACGCGAACGCGGAGGCGTGGCCGTCGAAGGTCCCCGACCTCTATGCCGGCGAGCCTCTCGTCGTCTCGGCGCGGCTTTCTCGAACTTCCTCGGGCGTGACCGTGACGGGAGATCGAGGCGGGGAACCGTGGTCGCATCGGCTCGTCCTCGCGGCCTCGCGGGACGATTCGGGTGTGGCCCGCCTCTGGGCCCGGTCGAAGATCGGATCCCTGATGGATTCCGCGACGGCGGGGGCGGACGCCGCAAAGGTCCGCCGCGAAGTCGTCCAGGTCGCTCTCGCCCACCATCTGGTCTCGAGCTTCACGAGCCTGGTCGCCGTGGACGTCACGCCCACGATCGGCCGAGGCACCCTCTGCGACCCGCGACCCCTTCCCGTGCAGCTGCCCGACGGCTGGAGCGCCGAGCACGTGTTCGGGGAAATGCCTTCGACGGCGACGCCGGGCCCCCTCCTCCTGCTGCTCGGCCTCGGGCTCCTCGCCGGTTCTTTCCTCCTCCGGACGGGGGGAGGTCTGCGATGACGCCCCGGCGCCTGCGCTCCCTCTCGGCGGCGGTCGCGATCGCGGGCGTCGTCCTGCTCTCACAGGGCGGGTGGATCTATCTGAAGGCGCATCTCGCGCAGGGCCTTCTCCACCGCGCCTGGAAGAAGACCCTCGCCGGCGAGCGGGAGGTCAAGCCGTGGCCCTGGGCCGACACGTGGCCCGTCGCGCGGCTGACCGTCCCGGGGACGCAGGTCGACGCCATCGTTCTCGCCGGCGCCTCCGGCCGCACCCTCGCGTTTGGCCCCGGTCATCTCGACGGCACCTCCCCGCCCGGAGGCGCCGGGAATTGCGTCCTCTCCGCGCACCGCGACACCCAGTTCGGGTTTCTCCGGTCGCTTCTCCCGGGACAACAGATCCGCGTCCAGGGTCGGGAGGGAACGACCACGATCTATCGGGTCACCGGGGCCCGGGTCGTGGATCGCGGCTCGACAGCCGACCTCGAGCCGACGTCCGAGCGGACCCTGACGCTCGTGACCTGCTATCCCTTCGACGCTGTCGCCCCGGGGGGAAGGCTGCGGTACGTCGTCCGGGCCAGGGGGTGACGCGCCGGGCGCCGCGCCCAGGTCCCGTCGCCGGCGCCTCTCGCCCTGCGTCCTTCGCCTTTCTCGCCGGAAAGTGTCTTCCCGACGAACAAAATGGCCTCCGCCTTGATATTCTGGGCGGCCCCGGTGGGGGCTTGAACGCAGGAGGGAAACATGAGCACTGTCGAACTGGTCTCCCCCCGGACGATCCGCGCCCGGACGATCCGCAAGGACCTGCCGGGGGAAGAGCTGCGCGCCCTGGCCCGGTCGGGGGAGAAGACGACCGAATACGGCTCGCCGGTCTACTCGACCCGAGTCAAGAACCGGTCGGCGAAAAACACCTACATCGTCGAGGACGGCGTCGAGGTCGGCGTCCTGCAGCAGCCGATCGACCGGGCACGCGCCGAGGACACGGTCCGGCGCGTCCAGGAGGCGCTCCTCGGCATGGACCTCGTCCAGGTCGACCGGCGCATGGGAGATCATCCAGAAGCCACCCTGCGCTGCCGGCTCTTCGTCCCGGTCGACTACGCCCGCATCGCGTACATGTGGCACAACATGCTCTTTCCCTCAGACTCGAGCTACGAGCCCGACTTCGTGTCCGTTTACGTCCCCGAGTGGCCCGAGCGGCTCATTTTCGCGGACGTCGAGCAGAGGTACACGTACATCCTCGGCAGCGACTATCCGGGCGAGGCGAAGAAGTCGATGCTCCGCCAGGCGATGTTCTGGATCAAGCGCCGCGGCGGGTTGGGTCTCCACGCCGGCTCCAAGGTCCTCCGGGTGACGGGCCCCGACGAAGCGCTGCGGGACGTCGGGTTCCTTCTGTTCGGGCTCTCGGGCACGGGGAAGACGACGCTGACCCTCCACGACCACGGCCTCGTGCTCCCCGAAGCCGCCATCATCAAGCAGGACGACGTGGTCCTTCTGACGAAAGAAGGCCGTGCCTTCGGGACGGAAGACGGCTTCTACATCAAGACGGAGGGGCTCGAGCCCTCCCAGACGGTCCTCTGGGGCGCGGCCACGCACCCGAGCGCCACGTACGAGAACATCCTGGTCGACGACGCCGGCAAGGTCGACTTTCTCGACACGTCGCTCACCTCGAACGGTCGGGGCGTGGTTCTCCGCAGACACATCCGAGGCACCGGCGACGGCATCGACCTGCCGAAGGCGAACAAGATCGTCTTCATCACCCGCCGTAACGACATCGTTCCCGTCTGCGCGCGTCTGACGCCCGAGCAGGCGGCCGCCTATTTCATGCTCGGCGAGTCGATCGAGACGTCCGCCGGCGATCCGACGAAAGCCGGCCAGGCCAAGCGCGAAGTCGGCACGAATCCCTTCATCGTCGGGCCCGAAGCCGAGGAGGGGAACCGCCTGCTCCAGATCCTCCGGGAAAACCCCGACATGCAGGCGTACATCTTGAATACAGGGTCGATCGGAGCGCGCGGCGCCTCCGCCGGGGAGAAGATCACGATCCGGATTTCAACGGAGATCATGAAGCAGATTGCGAAGGAAGGGATCGCCTGGCAGCGGGACCCGGACTGGGGATACGAGATCCCGACCGACGTGCCGGGGATCGACCTCGAGAACTACACGCCTACGACGCGCTACTCGGACTCCGAGTACGCCTCTCTCGTCCAGAAGCTCCGGAGCGAACGGCGCGAGTGGCTCGCCAAGTTCCCGGCGCTGGACCCCGCCATACCGGGCGCGATCGAGGTCTGACCCGGATGGTGGAAGTCGAGGGCCTTCAGGACGTCGTCGCGGCCGATTCGTCGATCTGCTACATCGACGGAGATCGCGGGATCCTGTCGTACCGCGGGATCGACATTCACGACCTCGCGGACAATTCGTGCTTCGAAGAGGTTTGCTTCCTTCTCTGGGAGGGGCGTCTCCCCCGCAGAGACGAGCTCGCCCGCGCTCGCGGCGAGATCGGCCGCGAAAGGCCCGTTCCCGGAGAGACGCTCCGACTCCTCGAGCGGCTGGCGTCGGAATCGATCCCCATGGACGCGCTCCGCACGGCCGTTTCGGCCCTGTCCGCCACCGACCCGGACGCGGCGGACATGTCGCCGGAAGCAAACCGGCGGAAGGCGGTGAGGCTGACCGGACAGCTCGCGACGATCGTCGCCGCATTTCACCGCATGCGCCAGAACAAGCTCCCCGTGCCGCCTGACCCGGGTCGCGGCCATGCCGAAGACTTCCTGAGGATGTTGAACGGCGAGTCGGCAACATCCGCGGCCGTCAAGGCGCTCGACGTGGCCCTGATCCTCCACGCCGACCATGAATTAAACGCATCGACCTTCGCCGCCCGGGTGACTGCCGCCACGCTCTCGGACATCCATTCCGCGATCACCTCGGCGATCGGCACGTTGAAGGGGCCGCTTCACGGCGGCGCGAACGAGGCGGTCCTGAAAATGCTGCAGGCGATGGGGTCGCTGGATCGCGTCGACGAGGACCTCCACGCGCGTCTCGCCCGCAAGGAAAAGATCATGGGCTTCG
>JBDUBI010000221.1:0-11393 GCA_040004225.1 Acidobacteriota bacterium | reverse complement strand
AGTTCGAGACTCATCACAAGCTTCTCCTCCTCGAGACCCTGTACGACGCCGGGCTCTCGCTCGGCTCTCTGCCGGACGAGGAGGCTCTGGTCGAAGACGTCCTCGGCCGCGCGGTCGGGGTGCTCGACGCCTCCCGCGGCTATCTCGCCACGTTTGGCGAGGGCGGCGCGCGGCGGGCGGAAGCCCGCGTCGGATTTCCCCGCCGCCCGACGGAAGCAATCGTGGCGGAGGACGAGTTCATCGCGGAGGTGCTCCGCTCGGACGGGGCCCGGCGGCGAGACGCGTTCCGTCTGCTGCGGAGCCTGGTGTCTGCCGCGGTCGGGGTCCCGATTCGCGCCGGCGGGCGCACCGTCGGCGTCCTCGTGCTCGCGGACAAGGAGCAGCGCCGCGGGGGGAAGGCCAGCTTCGACGAGGACGACTCCCGCTTTCTCGTCTCGCTGGCCGGCCTGTCGGGCATGGCCATCGAGAACCGGCGGCATCTGGAGCGTCTGACCCGCGACCGCGAGCGGCTCGAGGAGGAAAATCGGCGGCTGCTGGATGAGACGGGCCGCTCGGCCGCGGGGCGGCACTTCGTGGGCGATTCGCCCGCCGCCCGCCGCGTGCTCGATCTCGTGGGCCGGGTCGCTCCCTCGCGGACGTCGGTGCTGATCACCGGGGAGAGCGGGACCGGCAAGGAGCTCGTCGCCCGCATGATCCACGCGCGCAGCGACCGCGCCGAAAAGCTTTTTTCCGCCATCAACTGCGCGGCGCTGCCGGAAAGCCTGCTCGAGTCCGAGCTCTTCGGCATCGAGAGGGGTGTCGCGACGGGGGTCGAGGCGCGCGCGGGCCGCTTCGAAGCCGCCAACGGCGGCACCTTGTTCTTAGACGAGGTCGGAGACATGCCGCTCGCTCTTCAGGCGAAGCTCCTCCGGGTCCTGCAGGAGCGGGAGATCGAGCGCGTCGGCGGAAGGAAGCGCATCGCGATCGATGTGCGGGTCTTGGCCGCGACGAATGCGCGCCTGTCGGAGAGAATCGCCCGCGGGGAGTTTCGCGAAGACCTCTATTACCGGCTGCGCGTCGTTGAAATTCATCTCCCTCCGCTCCGGGAACGGCGGGAAGACATCCCGAAGCTCGCCCGCCACTTTCTGGAACGGTTCGCCGCGCGCGAAGGCCGCGAAGTTCTGAATCTGGACCGCGAAGCGTTCGCGGCCCTCCTGGCGCACGATTTCGCGGGCAACATCCGCGAGCTCGAGAACCTGCTCGAGGGAGCCGCGGCTCTGTCGCGCGCGGGGGTGATCCGGCTGGAAGACCTGCAGTGGCTGCCGGGCCGGGGTTCGGGGGCTCTGTCGGAGGCCGAGCCCGCTTCCGAGGGAGAGATCCCGAACCTGCGCGCTCTGGAAGACAAACACATCCGGCGGGTGCTCAAGATGGCGGGCGGTAACAAGAGCCGGGCGGCGCGCATGCTCGGGATCAGCCGCCGGACCCTGTACCGGAAGAAATCGCTGGGACATTAAGACACTGTATCGTTAAGTCCCAGTTTGTCTCTAAATCCATCTGAATAAGTTATTTACACCTTCTAAATTTAGCCAGGGTCACTCATATGTGTCATAATGTCTCCTCATGGGGCAGAGAGTGGCACACGGTGTTTCGACAACAACCTATGACGCCTCAGTGGCTTGCGAGGGAATGCCTGCGGTTTCGCGACATGGCCGCGGCCTTGCTCTTGTTCGACTCGAACATCGATGAGAAAATCCCTCTCCCTGCCGCGCCTCCTCTCGGAGCCCTCCGCTCTGCTGTGGGCGGTTCTGTGCGGCGAGGTGGGAATGAGCCTGCTCCTCCTGGCGGACGGGCGGGTCGCCCCCGTCGCGCTCCGGGCGCTGCAGCTCTTCCTGCGCTTTTAGGGCCGCGGCGATGACCGCTTCCAGCCTCCGCGCCCGCGGCGAAGTCTTCCCTCGGGCCCGGAACCCTATCCGGTTCCGTGGCCTCTGGACGAAACCGACAGCCTCTGGTCGGCGCCGCCGCGGACACCCCGCGCCTTTGGCGTTATTCTCTGAGACAGGCTCCGCCGACCGGGCGGAATCCCTGCTCGGAGGCCTCGAAAGAAACTGATGGGACAGAGGGAGTCAGTTCGTCCGGGTCTCGAACGAGCCGGCACTCGGGAAGTGTCGCTGACGATCCCGGTCGCCTCGGACATGGAGATCGTCGCCACGGCGCAGGTCGCCGCGATGGGCGAGTACATCGACATGCCCCACGATAAGATCGACGAGGTCAAGCTGGCGCTGGTCGAAGCGTGCATCAATGCCTTCGAGCACGCGCATACCCGGGACGATCGGGTACACCTGACCTTCCGCGTCGGGAGAGACGACGACGAAGGACCTGACTTTCTGGAGGTGGAGGTCTTCGACCAGGGGACGGGCTTCGATCACGAAATCGTCGAGGTCCCGACACCTGAGAAGACGTTTGCGGGCAAGAAGAAGCGGGGGTGGGGCTTGCAGATCATCCGCAGCCTGATGGACTCCGTCGCGATCACGTCGGGAGAATGGGGAACGCGAATCCTCATGAGGAAGTACAAGTGAGCGAATCCTGCAAAATTCAGGTCGAGCGCCGGGGCGACGTCGCGATTTTTCAGACGGACGGATACATCAACAACCAGGGGGGCGAAGAGATCGCGCGTCAGGCCTACGCGCAGATCGACACCGGCGCGCGAGCTCTCGTTTTGAACCTGGAGAAGACCCGGATTGTGAACTCGATCGGTATCTCCATTTTGATCGAGGTGCTCGAGAAGGTCATGGACCGGAAAGGCGTTCTGGCGTTCTGCTCCTTAACGCCGACGATCGACAAGACTTTCCGGATCATGGGCCTCGCGCAGTACGCCGCGATCTACCCGACTCAGGACGAAGCTCTGCGGGCCGTCTCCGTCGGCGGCTGATCCGGACCATGGCAGCGTCCGGCTTTCTCTCGGTGCGCGACGAGGTGCCGGGACCCGAGGCGATTTTCAGCCTCCGGGATTGAGTCCAGATGTCTTCCGCTTCTCCCTCCTCCTCCCGTCCCCTTGCCGCCTTCTGGAAGGACCTTCACGCGGACTCCCGCGCGGGAGAGGACCCTCCCTTTCCCGCGCGCCTCGCGCAGGCGGCGCTCCAGTGGAGCGGCGCGCGAGCCGCCACTCTCCATCTGAAGGAGAAGGACGGCTGGAGCGGCGGCGGGCATTTCGGCGACGGCGCGGGCGCGCTCCTCCCTCCCGAGACTTTCCCCGAGTCCGCCGGATTCGTCGGCGAGGCGCTGTGGATCCCGCTCGCCGCCGAGGGGGAGGTTCACGGGCAGCTCGGCCTTCTGGGCGTTCCCGCGGGAGAAGCGGAAGAAGTCGCGGCTTTCCTCGGGTTCGTCCTGGGCGCGCAGGTCGCGGCCCACCGGCTGTCCCGACAGGTCAAAGGCGCGGATTTCGAAATCCGCACGCGGCTCCTGGAGCTCGAATCCCTCTACGATCTCGGCCTTTCGCTCGGCGGCCAGCTCGACCTGGGGGCGCTCGCCGACGAAGTCCTCTTTCGCTCCATCTCCCTGACGGACGCCGGGAAGGGCACCCTGGTCCTCTTCGACGACGGCGGCCGGATCCTCTACGAGCGCAACCTCGGAGGCGACTTCGTTCCGCGCGACCGTTTTGCCTCATGGCGGATTCCGGACGGCGAAGCCGTCATCAACAATTTCGCCGCGTCGCTGCCGACGGCGGGGGAGCGCCTTTCCGGCTGCGAGAAGTGCCTGGCCGTTTCGATCGCCGTCCCGGGCCGGAGGCTCGGATTTCTGGCGGTCGCGGACAAGGAGTCGCGCGACGGCAGGGTCCTCGACTTCACCGCGACGGATGCGCGCCTGCTCTCGCTGTTCGCCAACCAGGCCGCGGCCGCGATCGAGACGGCGCGCCTGCACCAGGACGCGATTGAGAAGGAGCGCATCGAGCGCGAGCTCGAGCTCGCCGCGGCGATCCAGCGCGAGATCCTTCCCCGATCTCTCCCGGCGATCGCCGGAGTCGAGCTCGCGGCGGCCAACATCCCCGCCCGGCACATCGGCGGCGACTACTACGACGCGTTCCCCCTTTCGAACGGGAGGGTCGCCTTCCTCGTCGCGGACGTGTCGGGGAAGGGTGTTCCCGCGGCGCTCCTTGTGTCGACGGTGCATGCCGCCGTGCACCTCCAGATCGATGAGGCGAGAACCATCGCGGATCTGGTGTCCCGGATAGACCGTCACCTCCGGCGCTTCGCGGCGACGAGGAAATTCCTCACGCTCTTTTTCGGGCTCCTGGAGCCGGACACGGGCGTCCTCCGATACGTCTCGGCGGGGCACAACCCCGCGCTTCTGATGCGCGTGTCCGGGGAGAGGGAGCACCTCGACTCGACGGGCGTCCCCGTCGGCATGCTGCCGAATTCTTCCTGGCGCGAGGAAGTCCGGGATCTTCGTCCGGGCGATCTGCTCTGCGTCTACTCCGACGGGCTCACGGAGGCCGTGGATGCGGCGGACGAGGAGTTCGGTCTGGAGAGGCTCGGGGCGGATCTTTCCGCCCGCCGCGCGCTGCCCCTCCGGCAGATCTGCGACGAGGTGCTGGGCGAGGTCGCGGCCTTCGCGCGGGGGATGCCGCAGTATGATGACCAGACCGTTCTGCTCGTCCGGCGGACGTGAGTTCGCCCCGGCCATCCGGGCTAAGATCGCGCGAATGCCGCTCCTCTCGGGACTCCTCTCGCTGATCATGGCGGCCGCGGCCTCCGCCTCGCCTTCGGAAGCGGACGCCAACACGACCTCGGATCTGCTTTTCGAGGGCGGAACGGTCTACGAGTCGGCGAGCTCGCCCGGCCGGCCCGCCTCCGTCGTGATTCGCGCGGGGCGCATCCTCTTCGTGGGAGAGCCGGCGCGCGCCCGCGAGCTCGCTCCTTCGGCTCGCGTCGTGTCGGTGCCGGGCGCAGCGGTTTTCTCCGGGTGGACGGACGCGCACGGACACCTCTCGGAGCTCGGAAAGTCCCTGGAAACGGCAGACCTCAAGGGGTCCGGGAGCGCAGCGGAAGCCGCCAGACGGATGGCGGCCATCGCGGCGACGCTTCCGGCGGCGGCGTGGGCGGAGGGCCGGGGCTGGGACCAGAACCGGTGGCCGGGAGGGAGTTACCCCGACGCGCGCGATCTCGATGCCGTCGTCTCCGACCGGCCCGCCGTGGCGCGCCGGGTCGACGGCCACGCGATCTGGGTCAACGGAGCGGCGCTCTCGATCGCGGGAATCGGCCCGTCCACCGCCGATCCGGCGGGCGGCCGCATTCTGCGCCGGGCCGACGGCACTCCCTCCGGCGTCCTGGTGGACAACGCGATGGACCTCGTCAACCGAGCGATGCCGGCACCGTCGCCCGGAGACTTCGAACGGCAGATCGTCGCCGCGGCTCGGGCCTGCGTGCGGCTCGGCCTCACATCCGTGCAGGATGCGTCGGGATACGGTCCCAGGGAGATCGCGTCGCTTACGAGACTCGCCGACCGCGGCGCGCTGCCCCTGCGCATTTATGCGACGGTGTCGCCGGAACCGGCGAACCTGACGGCCGCCCTCTCCGGCGGCCCCCGCGTCGGCGGAGGAGGCGATTTCCTGACGGTCCGGGCGATCAAGGCGTACGCCGACGGCGCCCTCGGGAGCCGCGGCGCGGCGCTCCTCGCGGACTATTCGGACGAGCCGGGGAATCGAGGCCTCCTCGTGACTCCGCCCGAGCGGCTGGCCGAAGTCGCGCGGCAGGCCCGCCACGCCGGCTGGCAGCTGTGGATCCACGCGATCGGCGACCGGGGCAACCGCGTCGCGCTCGACGCATTCGCCTCTGCCCGAAAGGGCGAGCCGAAAGCTCCTGCCGGTGGCGACCGGCCCCGGATCGAGCACGCGCAGGTGATTGCGCCCGAGGACATCCCTCGCTTCGCGCGCGAGGGAGTCATTGCCTCGATCCAGCCGACACACGCATCCTCCGACATGGAATGGGCGGAGAAGCGGGTCGGACCCGAACGGATCTCGGGCGCGTACGCGTGGCGCCGCCTGATCGCCTCCGGGGCGCATCTGGCGGGCGGCAGCGACTTCCCGGTCGAGTCGGAGAATCCGCTGCTCGGCTTCTACGCGGCGATCACGCGCCAGGATTCGGCGGGCCGTCCCGCCGGCGGCTGGCGTCCCAAGGAACGGCTTTCGAGAGCGGAGGCGCTCGCGCTCTTCACCTCCGATGCCGCGTTTGCGGCCTTCGAGCAACGCCGCGGCCGCATTGCACCCGGTTTTGAAGCCGATCTGACGGTTTTCGCCTCCGATCCGATGCGGACACCCGCCACCGACGTGCCTTCCATCCGTGCTCTGGTGACAGTCGTCGGAGGCCGCGTGGTGCACGGTCCGGACACGGCGCCCTCCGCTCCCGCCGGAGCGGGGCATTGAGGCGGCGGGGTGCGATCGAATTCCGGCTCCTCGCGCTCGGCTTCTCTCTGCTGTTGCCGGCGTCGTGCCGGCCCGCCCGCGACGCAAAGCCCGCCGTGACCCCCGGCCCGCTCGATGACGCGGCCCGCCGGCGCGCTCAGATGGTGGAGACTCAGGTCGTCGCCCGCGGCGTCCGCGACCCGCGCGTCTTGAGCGCCATGCGGGAAGTGCCGCGACACGAGTTCGTCGACGCGGCGCAGCGGGAGCACGCCTACGACGACGGCCCGGTCGCCATCGGCGGCAGCCGGCAGACTGTTTCACAGCCTTACATCGTGGCTCTGATGACGGAGCTCCTCGAGCTCGACCCCAACGAGAAGGTCCTCGAGATCGGCACGGGGTCGGGATACCAGAGCGCCGTGCTCGCGAAAGTCGCCGGTCACGTGTATTCGATCGAGATCCTTCCCGATCTGGCGAGGGCCTCCGAGGAGCGCCTTTCCAGGCTGGGTTACCGGAACGTCACCGTCCGCGAGGGAGACGGATACCGCGGCTGGCCCGAGCATGCGCCGTTCGACGGCATCATCGTCACGGCGGCGCCCGAGAGGATCCCGCAGCCGCTTCTCGACCAGTTGGGCCCGAATGGTCGCATGGTGATTCCGGTCGGAGGGTTCTTTCAGGAGCTGAAGGTCTTCAAGAAGGATGCGAACGGACGGGTGACCGAGAAGGACATCATCCCGGTGCGATTCGTTCCGATGACGGGCGAGATCGAGAAGACTCCGCCCATCCCGCCGCAGAATTGAGCAAGTCGAGCGAGGCGCGGCTCCCCGCGGCGGCCCCTTTCGTGGCGCTCAACCGGACGTTCAAGGCGTTCACGTACCGCGACTACCGCCTCCTGTGGGCGGGCGCCTTCACCTCGAGCATCGGGACGTGGATGCAGCAGGTCGCGCAGGCCTGGCTGATCTTCACGATGACGGGATCGGCTCCCCTCCTCGCGCTCGACGCGTTCCTCGGCGCGGCGCCCTTTCTGGTCTTCTCTCTCTTCGGCGGCGTTTTCGCGGACCGCTTCGACCGCCGGAAGATCCTGCTGTCGTCCCAAATCGTTCAGCTGTCCTCCGCTTTTCTCCTCGCCGGCCTGATCTACACCAATCACGTGTCGGTCTGGATGATCCTCACACTGTCGTTCGTCGTCGGTTTCGCGCAGTCCTTCGGAGGGCCCGCCTACCAGGCGCTCGTTCCGACCCTCGTCGACCGCGAAGACCTCTCGAACGCCGTTGCCCTGAACTCCATCCAGTTCAACCTCGCCCGGGTCATCGGCCCGGTCCTCGCCGGCATCGCCTTCTACAAGCTCGGCGCCGCGGCCTGCTTCGCCTTAAACGGGGTCTCTTTCATCGCGGTGATCGCGGCCATCCTGCTCTTGAAGCGCGGCGCGCCCGTGGCTCCCGCCGCGGAGCCCGTCTGGCGCAGCCTGAAGACGGGCGTCAAGGCCGTGCGCGACGGCGGACCGCTCCTGGGGCTCGTCGGGATGGCGTTTGCGGGAAGCTTCTGTTCGGTCGCCCTCGTCACGTACCTTCCGGTTTTCGCCAAAGAGATTTTCCACCGGGACGCGAAGGGCTTCAGCGGGCTTCTCGCCGCGTTCGGAATCGGCGCGGTCACCGGCGCCATCGGCATCGCCGCGTTCGGCAATGTGCCGCGGAAGGGATTTGTGGCGGTGGTGACGCAGATGCTCTTCGGCGGGTTGATGGTCGCGTTCGCCCTCTCCCGGACCGTGGCCCTGTCCTACGCGATCCTGCTCGCCGCGGGCGCCGCTCTCATGATCATCTTCGCGATGTTCATGACGCTGGTCCAGACCCATGTCGAGGACCATCTCCGCGGACGCGTCGTCAGCATCTATTCGCTCGCCTTTCGAGGCGCGATGCCCCTGTCCAACCTCCTGGGCGTCTTTCTCGCCTCCTTTCTCTCCGTCCCCATGATCGTCGTCGCCAACGGGGTCGTGCTCTTTGCCCTGGGCGCGGGAGTCCTGATGCAGCGCAACGCCGAGGGCGTAACTTCGCTGTGAGGGCCGCGGCCTCGGTCGAATGCCGGCCTCGCCGTCGAGTCGGATTCCCGATGTTTCTCCTTGCCCTTCTCGTCGCCCGTGCGGTCGGAGCGCAGGAGCGAGCCTGGGCCCCGGTCGCGTGCCCGCCCGAGGACGCCGCGTCGAGGGACGAGGCTGCCCTCCTGCGGTGCTTCGCGCCGGCGTTCGTCGTGGAAGACGGGGACCGCTCCTTCAATCGCATCGGCACCCCTGCGCTCTTCCGCGCGGGCGGCCGCGAGAGGGCGCGGATCGACACCGAAACGCCGGCCGCTTTCGCCGAGGTGCGGCACGATGTGATCGGTGGGACGGAGGTCCTGCACCTCGTCTACAGGGTCCATTTCGACCGGCTGGCGTTCAAGCCATCCGTCTTCTTCGAGCGGCACCGCAACGTGGGCGTGCTCGCCATCGTCACGGTTCGGGCGGAGGACCTCGCGCCTCTTCTGCTCACGACCGTTTACACGTGCGGCTGCTACCGCGTGGTGCTCCCGACGGCGCTCCTGCCCGAAACCGCTCTTCCCCCGCGCCGGGGACGGGTCCGTTCCGCAGGCCATGATCTGCCGGACAGGCTGGCGGCTCCGGTGCGCGGCGCATCGCGATTCGTGATTCGCCTCACCTCGAAGGCGCATCGCCTCGCGGGAGTGGAGACCTCGGCGTCAGACTCCACGCCGGGGATCGCGCTTCCGCTTCGCGAGATGAAGGAGCTGCGTCGGTTGTCCATCCAGGGGGTACCCGGGGAGACCGGATCCTTTTTCTACACGAGCGGCCTGCGGCGCGGCCACGTGCGGGGCGCGTGGAGTCCCATCGAGGGCGTGACCGCGGGGCTTCTCCTCCTCGACCCCATGCTCGGAATGGACAAGGATCTCGGGGATCCCGAATCGACGGGCACGCGCTTCTACACGTCGCTCCTGCCGTGGCAGCGAAACGTCTCGCGGCTGGACCGATTCGACTCCCTGCTGCGGATGCTGAAGTTTCGGCCGGAGCTGTTCGGCTCCGTCCCCGGACGCTGAAAGGCATTCGCCGATCGCGTCTATTTTTCGGCGGGGCTGTCCCTCTCCCGCCGGACGGGGACTTTCTTGCCTTTGATGGTGCTCGCGCGCAGCGCCGTCACGATCGCATTGGCGAGCCGCTCGGGCACCTCCACGAGCGAGAATCGGTCCGCGATTTCGATGGCGCCGATCTCGCGCGACCCGATCCCCGCTTCTCCCGTGATGGCCCCCACGAGGTCGCCGGGGCGAACACCCGCCTGCCTGCCCGCCGCGACGTGAATGCGCGTCAAGGGCTCTCCGGCCGGCCGTCGCCCGCCGGGGCGGAAGGGCGGCCGGGCGCCGCGATCTCCCCTGGGAGAAAAGCGGTCGCCTCTGGCCGCCGGCCGGGGGCGCTCGAAGATGGCGGCGGACGGGATCTCGCGTTCGGAGTCCCCGTCGGCTCCGCCGTCGATCGTCGCCGCATGCGCGAGCTTCACGCCGGCGGCGGCGATGTCTAAAATGTCGAATTCCTCCGCCAGCGACTCGACGACGACGCGGACGTCATCGAGTCCGCCGCCGAGCAGCTGCTCGCGCAGAGATGCCTTCGTCAGGTCGAGGCGGCGCGCCCGCAGCTCGGCGACGGTCGGTACTGTCGCCACCTCGATCTTCTGCTTGGTAAACCCCTCGAAGAAGCGGAGGAGGCGGTGCTCGCGGGGCTCCGCGAGGGTGATGGCGACGCCCGCGCGGCCGACCCGGCCCGTGCGCCCGATGCGGTGGACGTAGGCCTCGGGGGTCGGCGGCACGTCGTAGTTGAAGACGTGGGACAGATGCTCGATGTCGAGTCCGCGCGCGGCGACGTCCGTCGCCACGAGGAGATCGACCTTCGCCGCGCGAAACGCCGTCATGACGCGGTCCCGTTGCCTCTGGATCAGGCCGCCGTGCAGCGCCTCCGCGCGGAAGCCGTGGGCATTGAGAGACTCGACGAGCGTTTCCACTTCGAGGCGGGTGCGGCAGAACACGATCGCCGAGGCCGGGCTCTCCATGTCGAGGACGCGCGCTAAGGCGGCCGCCTTGTGTGCGCGCGAGACGACGTACGCGACCTGGCGGACTCGCGGCAGCTTGCCCGGCGAGGTCTTCGCCCGGCCGAGCGTGACGCGGACGGGGTTGCGCAGGTGCCGCTCCGCGATCGAGACGATGCGCGACGGGAGGGTCGCGGAGAAGAGGGCCGTCTGGCGTTCGGACGGAGTCGCCTCGAGAATGGCTTCGAGCTCTTCGGCAAAGCCCATGTCGAGCATCTCGTCGGCTTCATCGAGAACGAGGAACCGAAGGCTCTCGAGCGCGAGCGTTTTGCGCCGGAGGTGGTCGAGGGCGCGGCCGGGCGTCGCGACGACCACCTCGGCTCCGTGCCGCAGCGCCCGGATCTGCTGCTCCATCGACGCTCCGCCGTAGACGGGCACGACGCGGCTGCCGAGCTTCTTCGCGTATTTGTGAACCGCCTCCGAGACCTGCATGGCGAGCTCTCGCGTCGGGACGAGAACCAGGCCGAGGGTCTGGCCCCGCGCGAGGGCCTCGCGCGACACCCGCTGCAGCATCGGGAGCGCGAACGCGGCCGTCTTCCCCGTGCCCGTCTCCGCCTGCCCGAGCACGTCGCGGCCCGAGAGCAGGACCGGGATCGCCTCGCGCTGGATCGGCGTGGGCTCCTCGTAACCCAGGGCCGTGACCGCGGCGACGAGCTCGTCGGACAACCCGAGGGACGCGAAGCCGGGGGCGGGAGGATCGGTCGGTTCGGCCATGAGGTGAGCGTACAACGGGGCCAGGCGGCGAGGGATGTACATGCCGGATTGCCAGTGCGAACGTCGCCTTCGCTCACTGCGGGACGTGCCTTCGCCGTGCGCGGCGAAGGCACCGGCGAACGGCTCGCCTGTTGGCTCGACCGCTCGCCTGCTCCCTTCGTTCGCTTCGGCTCCCGCCCCGAGAGGCT
>JBDUBI010000161.1:0-3382 GCA_040004225.1 Acidobacteriota bacterium | reverse complement strand
TCACCTCGGGGTCCTTGATCGCGGCGTTGTACTGCTCCGCGTTGCGGACCTGCCCGACGTCCGACAGGATCTGGAAGCGCTCTTCCATCACCCCGACGGCCCACTTCAGGGCGTTCGAGGCCTTCTTCGGGTCCGTGATGATCGGAGTCAGGAGGTGCGGCAGGTTTTCGTAGATTTCGAGCTCCACCATCTTCGGGTCGATCAGGATCATCTTCACCTGGTCGGGACGCGCCTTGAAAAGGAGAGACGTGAGGAGCGAATTGATCCCGACGCTCTTGCCGGATCCGGTCGTCCCCGCGATCAACAGATGCGGCATGGCTCGCAGGTCGTCGACCACGGGCTCGCCATGGATGTCCTTGCCGAGCGCCAGCGTGAGCAGCGACGGAGAGCGGACGAACTTTTCCGACTCAACGACGTCGCGCAGCGCGATGACCTCTCCGCCGCCCGGGTTCGGCACCTCGATGCCGACGCTCGCCCGTCCCGGAAGCCTCTCGATGCGGATGGATTCGGCGGAGAGCGCGAGCGCAAGATCTTCCGAGAGCCCCATCACCTGGTTCACCTTGATCCCCGCCGCGGGACGGAACTCGTAGGTCGTCACGACGGGGCCGGGGTGGTACTCGGCGATGTCGCCTTCGACGCCGAACTCCGCGCACTTGGCGGCGATCAGCTTGCCGCTTTCCGCCAGGAGCTTTCGGTCCACCGTCCCGACGTTCTCACGCCTCTCGAGAAGCGAGGAGGGGGGGTACGTGTAACCCTCGACGACGAGCGGCAGGTTCTGCTGCGTCTCGGGCTTTTTTCGGCCGGGACCTGCGGCCGCTCCGGGCGAAGGAGCCTGTTTCCGGGGCGCGGCCGTCGTCCTGGTCAGGGAGAATTTGCCCGGTCCGGGAAGCTCGACTAAAACGGGCGGCAGATCATCGCGAGCGAAGGGCACCTCATCGAGCGAGACGGGCGATTGGCGCGCTTTCTCGAGGTGCTTGGCGACGACGGTGCGCCGCAGTCGCTCCTTCGTCCGGCTGTCGCGGCGGCGCGCCCAGCGAACGGTGCCCCGGCTCCAGAGCCCCGCAAAGCGAATGCGCAGACCGAGGAAGACCTCGGCCAGGGAGACCTGGGTCGCCAGCGGAATGGCGAGGAGCACGAGCGCCGAGGAGAGGAGCACGGCGCCCGTGGTCCCGAGGCGGCCGCGCGCGGCTTCCGAGGCGGCGCGCCCGATGACGCCTCCCGCGTCCATCTCTTCGCCGGAAAAAACCCGTCGTCCGATGGAGAGCGAGAGGAGCGAAGGGACGGCGAGCGCCAGCAGCACGAACCCGGCCGCCTTGGTCGCGGGATTCGAAAAGGGCCGCTGGAGGAATCGCCGCCAGCCCCAGTAAAGAAGGAGGACGGGGACGGCCCAGGCGGCAAATCCGCCCGCGGCGTACAGCGCGGCCGAGAGCGACGCGCCGAACGTTCCGATCCAGTTCGCGGGGCCGGCCGGGGCGACGGGGTTACCGATGGAATGCGAAAAAAGGCTCGGGTCCGCCCCGTCGTGCGAGAGGAGTGACAGGGCCACCAGGGCCCCGGTCAGGAGGAGAAGAACTCCGATCGCTTCGCTGGCCAGACGGCCGCGCCAGAAGGCTCCTTGGCTCAATCTGAACCATTATGGGGCGGAAAGCGCGGAAAGGCGAACGGCGGCGCGCGTCGAGAAGCGCGCCGGAGAGCCTCTTCTACGGCGAGAGAGCCGGCGCGGCTCGCGGCTCTCGGCTCGCGTCTCGCGTCTCGAAAGGATCCGGACCGCACGCGAGGCGCTACTTCACATCGTCCCACGCGGCGCCCGCATTGGCCGCAAAGCGCTCCTTGTAACCGCTCCACTTTTCGTAGGCGGGAAGCGAGACCTCGCGAAGGAAGACCTCTTTCGACTTTCCCGCTGCCTTCGCCTTGCGTGCGGCCTCGAGAACGTCCGCGATGTACGTCCGGAACACCTTCAGCCCGGAGAGATCGGTGACCTCTCCATGGCCGGGAATGATTCGGGCGTCCGGGGGCACCTTCGAGATCGCCCTGTCGATCGCCGCGAGGTAGCCGGTCGCCGAGCCGCCGCTCGAGATATCGATGAACGGGACCACCTGGTTGAAGAAATCGTCGCCCATGTGGAGGACCTTAGCCTTCTCGAACCATACGACGCTGTCTCCGTCGGTGTGGGCCGGGGGGAGATGCCAGACGTGGATCGTCTCGTCACCCATGTGGATCCGCATCGAAGACTCGAAAGTCATGACGGGTGCGGCGATCTCTTCGACCCTGACGGACTTTGCCCACGCGAGCTGATCCGAGAGGGATTTCGCTGCCTGGTCGTTGCCCGCCGCCCGCGCGTGATCGATGAGGGCGGGGTAGTTCCGCGCGATCTCCGCGGGGCTCGCGAGCATCCGCGTGCGGACATTGTCGTGGGCGACGATCATCGCGAACTGGCGGAAGACTTCGTTGCCTCCGACGTGATCGCCGTGGTGATGAGTGTTCAAAAGAAAGCGGATGGGCTTGTCGCTGATCTTCCGGATCTGCCGGACGATTCCCGGAGCGATGTCCTTGAACTGGGAGTCCACCACCAGGATCGCGTCGGGCCCGACGAAGAAGCCGACGTTCCCTCCGCGTCCGTAGAGCGCGTAAACGTTTCCGGGAAGAGGCTGGAGCCGGAAGACGTCGTCGGGACCCTGTTCGTGATGCTGGCCGGCAGCCGGGGTCGCGCTGGGGGAGGTGGAGGAAGAGGGGGCCAGGGTCGGGCGAGGCGTTTGCGCGACGAGGATCGGGACTCCACAGAGAAAGGCTGCGCCGACGGCGGCCGCAAGAACGGAGGTACGTTTCATGGAGCTCCTCTTAAACTGCAGGAACTTTAGCTCGAAAGGGAGACGGACCGTCCCTGTGCTCCCTCTCCCCGCCCGCCGGGGGAAGAGGGTTGGGGCAAGGAGCGGCCCATCGAGCGACAATATTGGAACACCCGTCAGCCTTCTCTTTTTCCTGGCGCTTCGCCCTTCGCCATTCGCCTTTTGCCCGGCGGCGCGCCCGGGCCGCCCATACAATGCGCCCCGCATGGAAGAAGCTCGCCGTCCCCGTATCCTCTCGGGCGTTCAACCGTCCGGAAAGCTGCACCTCGGCAACTATTTCGGCGCGATCCAGCAGCACATCGCGCTTCAGGACGAAGGCGAGTGCTTCTTCTTCATCGCGGACTTCCACGCCTTGACGACGATCCAGGATCGCGGCGCGCTGCGCGAAAACGTCCGCGCCGTCGCGCTCGACTACCTGGCGCTGGGGCTCGATCCCGAAAAGGCGGCGTTCTTCCGGCAGTCCGACGTGCCGGAAGTGACGGAGCTCGCCTGGATCCTCTCGACGGTCACGGGGATGGGGCTTCTCGAGCGGGCCC
>JBDUBI010000064.1:0-11485 GCA_040004225.1 Acidobacteriota bacterium | reverse complement strand
ATTTCCTGATTCAGGTGCTGGAGGGCGTTCTTGCGGATGTGCTGGCGGGCGCCGTATCCCACGACGAGCAATTCGGCGGCCGCGGCGAGTCCCCCGCCCCGCCTGGGCAGGAGCGTCTGAGTCAGGATCGCGGCGAGCGCCATCGAGAGTTCCTGCCGGATCGTTCCCTGCCGCTCGCTCGGAAACGAGTCTGCGATCCGCGAGACGGCGGACGCCGCGTCCGTGGTGTGGAGCGTGGAGAGGACGAGGTGGCCCGTCTCCGCGGCCGCGAGCGCGATGCGCATCGTTTCCGGATCTCGCATCTCGCCGACGACGAGGACGTCGGGGGCCTGGCGAAGCGCCGCGCGCAGAGCGGTCGGAAAATCGGGAGCGTCCGGGCCGATCTCGATCTGCTCGACCAGGCTCGCCCGGTGCGGGATCTCGTATTCGACGGGATCTTCGATCGTCAGAATGTGACGGGCGTCCCGCCGGTTGATCTCCTCCACCATCGAAGCGAGCGTCGTGCTCTTGCCCGACCCCGTTGCGCCGCCGATCAGCACGAGACCGCGAGGCAACCGCGTCAGCGCTTCGACGGCGGGCGGCAGGCCGAGGGAGGCGAGCCGAGGGGCTTCGGCCGGAAGGGACCGAACCGCCGCCGCCGGCCTCCCTCTCTCTCGATGCAGATTGATGCGGAAGCGTCCGAGCTTCCGATCCTTGAACGAGCTGTCGGCATTGCCTTCGGCGGAGTACTTTCCGCGGGCTCCGCGCGACATCGCCGGCAGGACGGCTTCTTCGATCTCATCGCCCGAAAGCGGCGCCTCGCCGAGCCGCGCGAGCTTCCCGTCCACGCGAACGCACGGCGGCGCACCGGCGACGAGCAGGAGATCGCTGCCTCGACGCTCGACTAAATCCTCGAGCCAGCCGATCAGCCGGAGCGCGCTCTCCGGCGCGGGCTGGCCGAGCTCCGGCGGAAGCGAGCCCGTGGGCCCGTCGCCCGTCTCCTCGGCCCTGGCGAGGCCCCGAGCCCCGGTGTTCAGCTGCTGGATCAGCCGGTTGATGTCGTCGGTTTTGTCCATCGGCTCATGGTACGGAAAGTCCGAAGAACCGGGAAGGGAGGATGAAAATTTGATGAAGAGCGAAACCCGGAGCCCCCGCCGGCATCTATCTCTGGCTATGAAGACTTTTCCGCTCGTTCGTTTCTCCGGGTGCGTCGCCGTGATCCTCTTTCTTTCGGGATGCTCGGGCGCCGTCGCGGGGCCGGGGGGCCCGAAGGACGTCGAGGCCGCGGGCCCCGGCCCGGGAGGAGCCACGAAGCTCGTTCTCGCGCCCGCGCTCTCCTTTACGGACGACTCCTCCGCCAATTTCCCGATCCGCGGCGAAAACCTGTCCGACGGGCGGATCGCGTCAGACCGCCCGACAGCCATCTTCTTCGGGACGTCCCATTGCTGGAATACAAACCGGGAAGCGGAGAGGTTCGTGCGGCTCTACGAGGCGAGGAAGGAGTCGGTGCGCTTCGTGGTCGTCGACTTGAATCGGCCCTCGCCGGATCAGAAGACGCTCGTCTCGCGTTTTTACTCGGGCTACATCCCGACGCTGGCGTTCCTGGACCGCGACGGCAGGGCCGTCTACAACAAATCGGGAGAGACGGCCCGCGAGCGGGGCGACACCGCCGGACTCGAAGAGCTGTTGAAGAGGGCCACGAAGTAGCGCGATCCTCGGCGGCGCGGCGCCCCGGGGTGGCGGGCGAGGAGGGGGATGGCAGCGCCCGCTCCCCTCGTCCGGTGCAGAGCGCCCGCTCAGCGAACCCCGTTGTCCCCGACGTACATCCCGGCGACGAGCTCCGCATACCCGTTGTAGGGCAGCGTGTCCCGCCGCTCGATCCCTCCCGGTCCGAAGAATTTTTCCGTCGCCTGGGACCACCGGGGATGAGGAACGCGGGGCTGGACGTTCGAGAGGAACCCGTATTCGAACGGTGAAAGCGAGTGCCAGAACGTGGGCGGCTCCTGCTCCGTGAACTCGAACCGCACGACCGCTTTGGGGCTCTTGTACCCGTATTTCCAGGGCATCTTGATCGCGATCGGAAGTCCGTTCTGCTTCGGGAGCTCGCGGCCGTAGCTCCCGATCGCGACGAAGGCGAGCTCGTGGATGGCCTCTTCCAGCCGGAACCCTTCGAAGTACGGAAACGGGTACCAGGGCTTCACCTGGTCCGGCGCCTCAGAAGGTCGCTTGAAGCTGACCGTGCGCAGGTATCGGGCGGAGGAGAGCGGGCGGGCGAGGTCGATCAGCGCCTTCAGTGGAAATCCGGTCCACGGCACCGCGATCGACCAGGCCTCGACGCAGCGATGGCGGTACACCCGCTCCTCGATTTTCATTCTGCGGACGAGGTCGTCGCGGTCGATCGAGAACGGCTTCTGAACCAGGCCGGCGATCTCGAGGATCCAGGGGCGCGTCGTGAGCTTCTGCGCGGCGTGCGCGGGCGAGTCCTTCGTGTCCCCGAACTCGTAATAGTTGTTGTAGCTCTCGACGATTTCGGGAGCCGAGATCGGCCGGTCGATCGCGTACCGGGGGTTGCGCCGCGCCGGGTAGAGGCGGGCGATGTCGCGGGGAAGACCGTCTGCGGGGCCGCTTGCGCTCGCTCTCTGGCACGCGGCCGAACCTGCGACCACGGCGGCGCCGGAAAGCGCGATCGACTGGAGAAACTGCCGGCGATCGACGGCGGTGCCTTCAGGTGTCGCGAGCCGATCCGGTATTTCCCAGGGTCGTTTCCGGCGCACACGCATCCGAGTCTCCTCTCTCGCTACGGCCGGGGAGGCGAGGCGGATTTCCGGATGCCGGGGGTCCGGGCTATCCCGCCAGGTGCCAGTCGCTGTGCGGCGCCTGGTTCTCGACGAACCACCCGTGCAGGAGGCGGCCGTAACCGACCGGCTTCCATCCGATCGAGTCGAAGAACGGCCGCAGGGCGAAATGCAGCCGGCGGAGGTTGTAGAAGGGGACGCCCGTGAAGAAGTGGTGCTCCAGGTGATATTGAGAAGAGAGATACCAGAAATCCCACCAGCGGGAGGGCTTCAAGAGCGTTCCCCATTTCGCGGGATCCTCCGGGTCGATGGCGTAGTGCTGACCGAGCCGGTTCAAAGCGAACGCGATCGGAAACACGACGAAGTACGGAACGAGATACACGCGGGCGAGGACGCCGCCCCCTCCCGCCGCAAAGAGCAGCGTCATGATCAAGGCATGCATAAGGGCCGTCGCAAGCCGCTCGGCCGCGATCCGCCGGCGCAGCGTCGCAGGGTAGCCGGCGGTCTCGAGCGCCGCCGCGCGGAAGTAAATCGGGAAAAGCGCGGGCGTGAAATAGAGCGCCTTGACCCAGCGGCGGTTCAACTTCGGCGAAAGGTAGTGCCGCTTCGGGTCCGCCTGCGCGTCCCCGAGCTCCGCGTGGTGCGTGAGATGCCAGCGGGTGAACTGCAGCGCGGAAATCCCGGACGGGATCGCGTAGAGGAGCCCCAGCAGGCGCTCGGGGCGGGGGCGCGCTCCGTTGAATACGGCGCGGTGCACGACCTCGTGGAGCAGGACGGTGAAATTGAAGACGGTCCAGCCCGCGGCGAGGGCCGCGGGAATCCAGATCCAGGGCTCTCGAAAGCGCCAGCAGATTGCCATCGAGACGAGGAGGATGGCAAACTGTCGGAGCGCGACGGCGAGGTGACGCGCAGGGCTCTTCCGGTGGAGCTCTTTTAAGAGCTCGTGGGGAATCGCCCGGGTCAACCGACCGCGGAGGTCCCGGGAGGCCGCGGACCAGTGATGCTCGCCGCCCGTCGGAGGGTATTCCTCGGGGCGAGGCGGTGGAAAGGGAATCGGTTTGGCGCTCATCGAACCTGGATCAAAACCTCCGTGCGGCGGCCCTTATTCTAGCGTTTTCGCGCTCGTGCCCTCTGCCGGCCTGGGAGCGGATTTGCCGCCGGGGGAAGCGGGGGAAGGCTTTGCCGGTCTGGAAATTTGCCAGAGGGCGGGACGGTTCCGTTCTCGAACCCGGGAGGTCATCGGATGCGAGCTTCCCTGAGAGTCTCGACCCTTGCCGCGGCGGCCGTCGTCCTTCTCGGCGCCCGGTCCGCCTCGGCCTCGCTGCCCTCGGACTTCCAGGCCCGGCTCGCTCAGACGGTCTGGGCCGCCCAGAGGACCGAGTCGATGATCCGAGCCCTCCCGCAATCGTCCACCCCGGTGTCTCCCCCGGACGGGCTGTCGTCCTATGGCGCGCTGCTCGCGGAGAACGTCACGGGATTGACCGCCCTGGCGACCGTGCGACTCTCGACGGACGAACAGCGCCGGGTCTTTGCCGAGGGACTTCAAAGCATCATCTCGATGCTGCACGATCAGACGGCCCTCGCCACGAATCGCGGCCTCTCGAGCTTCGTTTCCCACCTCTCCTCTCTCGAGGAGTCGTGCCGCACGAGCCTCGCGCAGATCGCATCGCAGAAGCGCTGATTCCGGGGCAGCCGCTCGGGAAGTTCCAGAGCCCGACCCCTCACCCCATCCCTCTCCCCGAGCGCGGGGAGAGGGTGGAGAGCCCTCAAGAAGCGAGCGGTAGCGACGGCTTAGGTGCCCTGCTCCATGTTTGCGACCGTGATCGTCTTCTTCTCTTTCGCCATCGAGCCCTTGATCGTCACCTTTTTGCCCGCCATGCCGGCCATCTTGGCCATCATCGCGTCGTCACCGGAAAGGACGAACACGCTCTTGTCGTCGGGCGTGTAGAGGGCCCAGCTGGCGCCCTTCTCCTTGACGCACTTGACGGCGCAATCGGCGTGCTCGGCCTTGGCGCCGGCAGCGCCGCAGTGGGTTTCGGTCACGTAGCCCGTCCAGGTGCCGTCGGACTTCTCTCCGGCGGGGGCGGCCAGGGCGACGAAGCCGAGGACGACCGCGGCGACCATCGCGCGGGACAGAATCTTTTTCATGCAGAACCTCCTGTTGTTCGTTTCGGGTCCGGAAAATCCGGCTCCCGAAATCATATACGTTACGGCGCGTGCTTCGGATGAGGTCCCAGAGGGATCTGCTTTCGGGACTGTACCGGGCGGCGCTGGTCGCCGTGGACCCCGTCCGCGCCGTCTCCCGGGCCCTGGAGGAACCCCGTATTCGGTCCCGGCTCGGGCAGGGGCGGCGCCTGGGAGTCTTCGCGGTCGGAAAGGCCGCGTCCGGAATGTTCGACGGAGTCCCTCGCGCCGCGATCGACCGTGCCCTGGTGATCCTTCCGCGCGGCTATCGCTCGCCGACGCGCCCCGGAGTCGAAATGTGCGTGGCTTCTCATCCCGAGCCGGACGCTTCGAGCGTCGAGGCGGCCCGGCGCGCGATCGAGTTTTTTGCCGGGTTCGGTCCGACAGACGTGATCCTCTGCCTCGTCTCCGGAGGCACGTCCTCCCTTCTCTGCCTGCCCCTTCCCGGGATTTCCCTCGCGGCCAAGCGGAAGCGGATCCGGGAGCTCTCGCGTTCGGGAGCTTCGATCGCAGAGCTCAATGCGCTGCGGACATCCCTCTCCCTCGTCAAGGGGGGCGGCCTCGGACGCGCTACGGAGGCGGCTCTCGTCACGCTGGTTCTGTCGGATGTGCCGGGCGACCGGCCGCAGCTCGTCGGCTCCGGGCCCACGATCCGCCGCCGTCGCCGCGACCTGGTCCGTGTAGTGGCCTCCAACCGCCTCGGGCTCGAGGCCGCCGCTGACCTGGCTCTGAGGCGCGGGCTTGTGCCGCAGATCCGCCGGCGGCGTCTGGCGGGGGAGGCGGCCGAAGAGGGCCGGCGTATCGCGCAATCGATGCTGCGGCTCGCTCCCCGGCGGATCTTTCTTGCCGGCGGAGAGCCGACCGTGACACTGCCGCGGCGGACCGGACGGGGCGGCAGGACGCTCGAGCTGGCGCTTTCGGCCGCGCGGGAGCTCGAGGGATCCGAGGGCGTCCTGCTCGCGGCGGGCTCCGACGGCCGGGACGGGGGGTCCCGGGCGGCCGGCGCCTTTGCCGACGGCACGACGGTCGAGCGCGCCCGCCGGCGGGGGCTCTCCCCGGAACATGCCCTGTCCCGGCACGACACGGAACCGTTTTTCGGGAGGCTCGGGGATCTTTTCGTGACGGGCCCGACGGGGACCAATGTCTGCGACTGGGTATTCGCGATGGGCCCGAAAACGTTGATATAATTGCGGGTTCGCCATGAGACCGACCGACAAAAATCTGGAGCTCGCCTCCCTCGAACGATTCACGGAGACTCCCAAACGGTTTGGCGCGTACCGGATCGCGCTCGGGTTCCCGAACTCCTACGAGATCGGCATGTCAAACCTCGGCTTTCAGTGGGTGTTTCGACTCTTGAATCGCGTTCCCGATCTCGTGTGCGAGCGCTTTTTTTTCGAAGAAGGGGAACCTGCCGTCACGTTCGAGACGGGGGCCTCACTGTCCGATTTCGGGCTCCTGGCGTGGTCGCTCTCGTGGGAGATGGATGTCGTCAACATCCTGAGAACGCTCCGAGCCGCAGGCATCCCGGAGCGGCGCGCCGCCCGCGACGAACGCCACCCGGTACTCCTGGTCGGCGGCGATATCGCGAGGATGAATCCGGCGGCACTCACGCCGTTCGTCGACATCTTCGCTCTCGGCGACGGCGAGCGGCTTGTCCCTCACATCGCGGAGCTCGTCCAGTCGGGCCTTTCTCGCGAGGACTTCCTGGGGGCGGCGGCGAAGCTGCCGGGTTTCTTCGTGCCGGCGATCCACGGTCCGCGCGCCGAGGCGGCGGAGAGCGGAAAGGTCGTCATCCAGCAGCCGATGTCGCGCAAGGACATCACGGCGTTCTTCGAGGTCCCGCACACGACCGTCCTGACCCCGCGGACGGAGCTCGCCGACAAGCTGCTGATCGAGATCTCGCGCGGGTGCACCGAGATGTGCCGGTTCTGCTGGGCCGCCTACGCGATGGCTCCGATCAAGCAGTACCCTGCGGCGTCGATCCTGAAGATCGCCCGGGAGGCGCGTCCGCTGACGGATCGCACGGGATTGATCGCGACCGCGGTCTGCGACCACCCCGAGATCGAGACGATCCTCGCCGGCCTCTCGGAGCTCGAGTTTCACATCGCGCTTTCGTCCATCAAGATCGACGCGATCGAATCGCCGATCTTGAAAATCCTGGCGCGCCAGGGCGAAAGAGCTCTCGCGATCGCACCGGAGGCCGGGAACGAGCGACTCCGGCGGCACATCAACAAGAAAGTTTCCGACGCGATGCTGCGGGAGAAGGCGCGCCTGATATTTGCGAACGGATTCACGCGGCTGAAGCTGTACCTGCAGGTCGGCCTGCCGACGGAGACGGACGAGGACGTCCGGGACATCGTCCGCACCGTGTCTGACCTGCGGGAGATCGCGATTGCGGAAGGGCGCGCCGCCGGCCGAGTCGCTCAACTCGTCCCGAGCGTCAACGCGTTCATCCCCAAACCGCACACGCCCTACGAGGACGAGTCCCTCGCTCCCGAGGCTTACCTCAAGGAGAAGCTCGCCTTCCTGAAGCGCGAGTTCGAGGGGATGGGGCACGTCGCCTTCCGCGGCATGTCGGTGGGTGAAGCGGTGTGGGAGGCGTATCTCGCCAAGATGGACGAGACGGGCGCCGACATCCTCGAGCAGGCGGCCTCCGGCGTTCCCGTCCGGCGGCTTCTGAAGGAGCATCGCGAGCGGATCGCCGCCGTGGTGCGCCCCGAGTCGGTGAATCCCGCGGCCGCGTCAGCGGCTCCCGCCCCCTGGGCCTTCATCTCCAAGCGCTGATTTCCAAGGAGGAAGATCTGCCATGAGAGTCGTTCCGGCGCCCTCTCCGCGCGCTCGTGCCTGGCCCGCTTTGGCGGTGGCGGCGTTGCTTTGGGCCGGGACCTTTCCGGCCCGGCCCGCACGCGCGCTCGAGTTGCCGCTCGCGAGCGCGCCGCGCGAAATGTTCCGGGCGCACCGCGAGAAGTTTCTTTCGAAGCTGCCGCCCGGCTCGGTGGCGATCCTTCACGGAGCGCCAATCCGGAGAATGTCGAACGACACCGAATACCTCTACCGGCAGGATTCGGACTTCTACTATTTGACCGGGCTCGAAGACCCGGACGCGATCGCCCTGTTCCGGCCCGGCGCGGCGGACGGCAAGCGATACGTCCTGTTCGTCCGGGCCAGAGACCCGCGCGCGGAGGCCCGGCAGGGGCCGCGCCCCGGTCCGGAAGGCGCAATCGCGGCCTTCGGCGCCGATGCGGCGTTTCCGATTGCCGACTTTCAGGACTCGATCGGCCGGTCCGAAGGTCGGGGACCCGTCACCGGATATCTCGCCGGCGTGGAGACCCTGTTTCTCTGGGACGGCGGCGACGACAGGTGGGCGGATCGATTCCGCGAAACGCTCTCGACGCTGCGCGATCGTGACGCGGGTCCCTCCACTGTCACGGACGGCCGGGAGATCGTTCACGAGCTGCGGCTCGTCAAGGACGCCGATGAGCTGGCGCTCCTGCGCCGCGCTTCGGAGATCTCCGCTCGCGCTCATGTCGTCGCGATGGCCGCCGCGGCGCCGGGGCGCTACGAGTTCGAGGTGCAGCACGCGCTCGACGCCTCCTGCGGCGCCAACGGCGCCCGCCGGATGGCCTATCCGTCGATCGCCGCTTCGGGCCCGAACTCCGTCTTTCTGCACTGGGACCGGAACGACCGCCAGTTGAACGACGGCGATCTCCTCTTAAACGACTCGGGCGCGGAGTATGGCTACTACGCGGCGGACGTCACGCGCACGTACCCGGTGAACGGCCGGTTCACCGCGGAGCAGCGCGCGGTCTACGAGGTCGTGCTGGCCGCGCAGAAAGCGGCGATCGCCCGGATACGCCCAGGCGTGACGCACGACGAGATCGAGCAGGCCTCCGCGCGCGCGCAGACGGAAGGTCTGGTGCGGATCGGCCTCCTCTCCGGGGACGTCGACCGGCTCGTGGCGGAGCGCGCATATTTCAAGTTCACCCGGCACGGCATCTCTCACTGGGTCGGCATGGACGTGCACGATCCCTCGCGGTACCGCGTGGGCGCAGCGTCCCGGGCTCTCGCCCCGGGGATGGTTCTGACCGTCGAGCCGGGGATCTACGTGCCGGCGAACATGGCGGGAGTCGATCGCAAATGGTGGAACATCGGCGTCCGGATTGAAGACACGCTCGCCGTCACGGCGGCGGGATCCGAATGCCTGTCGTGCGGCGCCCCCAAAGAGACGGCTGATGTCGAGAAGGCCGTCAGAAACAAGCGGTAGAAGAAGTTCGATCGGTTTTCCCGCCTCGTCTCGATCGGAGGGGAACATGGAATTCCGGCCGGCCTACCGCGTCACGACGTTCGTCCCCCCCGAGAACGTGGACGCCGTCGTCGATGCGATCGTGGCGGTGAACCCCCTGGGGGACGGGAGATACGACCGGGTCTGCTGGAAGTCCGCGGTGGGAGTCGAGCAGTTCCGGCCCCTGGAAGGCGCCCATCCCACTCGCGGCAGAGTCGGCGAAGTCACGCGTTGCGCGGCGGTACGTCTCGAGTTCGTACTGCCGCGGGATCCCGAAACGCTGCGCCGCGTTCTCGAGGAGGGGCTCATACCCGCCCACCCCTGGGAAGAACCCGCCGTTTTCATCGACGAAACGACCGTGACGTTCAACGCCGCTTCCGGCTGAGAGAGCCTCGCCCCGGATCTGGAGTGATCCCGGATTCGCGCCTGACGCCTGACGCCTAAACGCCTGCGACCTGGCCGCGCGCCTGCCCGGGGACCAGAATCGTGACTTCGTGCTCGGAAGCGCGGCAGACGATCGGCGTTTCGAGCACGCAGTCGCCGTCCACCTGGACCTCGACGGGATAGCTCTCCAGGGAACGGATCTCGATCGTCCTTCCTCGGACCGTCCGCGCAATTCCGTCCTCGAGGTGGCGCGACTTCCCGCGCTCCATGCGCTGGAAGAGCGAGAAGAACTTCCAACGGCTGCGGCCCGCGAAGAGCATCACGTCCATCTCGAGGGCCTCGAGCGACGCCTCGGGAGCGATGATCCATTCTCCCGCGTAGCGCGAGGCGTGACAGACCACGGCGAACGTGGCTTCCTGGGGCACTCCGTCGACGACGACCTCGAGGCGCGGAAATTCGTAGCGGAAGAACTCCGGAGCGACCGTGCAGAAGATTCCGGCGCGGCCGAACCAGCGTTTGAGAAGCGGGCTCATCTTTCCCATGATCCGCGCGTCCAGGCCCGCGCCCGCCCAGAGCAGAAAGGGCCGGTCATTCGCCGTCAGGAGCCGCACGCGCCGCGGCCTTCCGGTCAACAGCAGTTCCTTCGCGTGGTCGATGCCGAGCGGAATCGAGAGCTCGCGGGCCAGCACGTTGGAAGTCCCTCCCGGGAGCACGGCCAGCGGGATCTCGGAGCCGGAAAGCCCCCACGCGGCCTCCGAGATCGTGCCGTCGCCGCCGCACGCGGCCACGACATCCACTCCGCGCTGGACGAACTCGCGGACGATCTCGGTTGCGTGCCGCGGTCCCTCCGTCGGGGCGTTGACGAGCTCGATGCCTCGCGGCCTCATCTCTTCGATCAGCCGGGCCATTCGCCGGCGGCGGTCCCTCTGTCCCGCCGTGGGGTTGTAGATCAGCACGCCGCGCCTCATCGGGCGGTGCGCTCTCGTCTTCGAGTCTCCGACAGCGAGAATCATTTCAGCGCCCGAGCTTCCTTTTCGCGGGCGGGGCCCCGGATGATGCACGCGATCCGTACCCGCGTCCTGCTGTGATTAGAAAAGCGACCCGTCCCGAAGTGGCGGTGTGATGCCGAGATGGCGGTAGGCGCTCGCCGAGGCGATCCGGCCCCTCGGCGTGCGCTGGAGAAAGCCCGCCTGGATCAGGTACGGCTCGTAGAGGTCTTCGAGAGTCCCGCGATCCTCCCCGATCGATGCGGCGATCGATCCGATCCCGACCGGCCCGCCGGAAAACTTCTCGATGATGGTCGAGAGGATCCGCCGGTCGACCTCGTCGAAGCCATGCTCGTCGACTTCCAGCCGAGCGAGCGCCTGGCGCGCTGTCTCGAGATCGATGGCGGATTTTCCGCCGACTTCCGCGAAATCCCGGAGCCGGCGGAGAAGCCGGTTGGCAATGCGGGGCGTCCCCCGGCTGCGCCCCGCGATCTCCCGGGCCGCGTCGTCGGAGATGCGGATCCCGAGAATCTGCGAGGACCGGTCGATGATCAGAGCCAGGGAGGCCACGTCGTAGAAGTCGAGGCGCAGAGCGATCCCGAAGCGCGCGTGCAGGGGCTGCGAAAGGAGGCCGGGACGCGTGGTCGCCCCGATCAGAGTGAACGCCGGCAGGTCGATCTTCATCGTCCGCGCCATCGGCCCTTCGCCGATTAAGATGTCGAGTCGGAAATCCTCCATGGCGGGATACAGAATCTCCTCGACGGCGGGATTCAATCGGTGGATCTCGTCGACGAACAGCACGTCTTTCGCCTGCAGGTTCGTCAGGATTCCGGCGAGGTCTCCGGCGCGGGTGATCATCGGGCCGGAGGTGACCC
>JBDUBI010000133.1:0-3418 GCA_040004225.1 Acidobacteriota bacterium | reverse complement strand
CATCGCAAGGCACGAGTGGTCAGGGGAGGGCGGTCCCCTTGACCTCCGACACCGGCTACTTCTGGTTCTTCAGCTCGACCAACATCGAGATGGTCGTCAAGGTTGTCAACGGCTGCGGCTTCAACAATCGATATTGGGTGTTCGCCGGCGGTCTGACGAATGTCGAGGTCATGCTGACGGTGACGGACACGCAGACCGGGGCGGTCAAGACCTACGTAAACCCGGCCAACACAGCTTTCCTGCCGATCCAGGACACCACCGCCTTCGGAACCTGTCCGTCAGGGTTATCGAAATGAGAGCAACGGCGAATCGCAAGCCAAACGCGCCAAAGTAATATCGGGCGTCGAAAAGACCCCGTCACCACGTGGAGCCGGGCTCGGTGGTTGTGTGCCTGGCGGCGCTTGCGCGGACGGGGTTGGGAACCGCACAACGGCGGCAGGTTCTAGACTGTCTACCTTCTTTGTGCGGCAGAAGCAGCTCGGTCGCGGGCACCTCGCATTGCCGGGGCAGACGATCGAGCCAGTGAACTCGTACGAACGGAAGCCTATTTTCAGACACACCAAGAGCCTCAGCACTTCGGCGGCCGTACGGATAGACGGAAGGCCCGTAGCGATAGCGTCCCGCAGACCCCCGCCGGATTTCGATACGGCCTCGCGCGCCCTCGCCCCAACGTCTCTCGACCGCGTCGACGTGATCCCATGCGACGAGTCCCGCATCGGCGTCAAGACGGTGAAACGGACTTTCCGAGAGCTCAGGGAGGGCGCTTCGACGGACGTCGGCGGCCGATGGTGGGGCCGATGACTCCTGCTATTTCTCGATCTCGCGTCTCAGGTCGAGACGGCTCACGAGCCGGTGAAGGTAGTTCGAATGGACGCCGAGGAGGCGCGCCGCCTCGGTGAAGGTCCCCTTCGCCTCTTCGAGCGCTCGTCGAATCACGACCCGTTTCGCCTCGTTCACGGCGTCGTGGTAGCGCCCGAGGCCCGAGGACGGTAGCGGGCTCGTTTCGAGGAGCGAGGACGGAAGATCCTCCGGAAGCACGATGTCGCCCGCAGCGAACACCACCGCCCTTTCGATGGCGTTGCCCAGCTCCCTGACGTTTCCGGGCCAGTCGTAGCGAAGGAGGCACTCGCGCGCCTCCCTGGAGAAGCCGTGAAGCTCCTTGCGCGCCTTCTCGGAATGCAAGCGCAGGAAATAGCCGGCGAGGAGCGGGATGTCGTCCCTCCGATCGCGCAGAGCCGGCATGGCGACAGTGACCACGTTCAACCGATGGAAGAGGTCCTGGCGGAAGGCGCCCGTTTCCATCGCCTGCGCCAGATCGCGGTTCGTCGCCGCGACGAAGCGGGCGTCGATGCGGATCGTCCGGATCCCGCCGACCCGCTCGATCTCCCGCTCCTGAAGCGCCCTCAAAAGCTTCGCCTGGAGCGCCGGCGACATGTCTCCCACCTCGTCCAGGAAGACGGTCCCTCCGCCGGCGACCTCGAGCTTGCCACGCTTCTGCGCGATCGCTCCCGTGAACGCGCCGCGCTCGTGTCCGAACAGCTCGCTTTCGAGAAGCGTTTCCGTCAAGGCAGCGCAATTGATCGCGACGAACGGGGCGGTGCCCCGGCGGCTCAGACGGTGGATCGCGCGGGCGACGAGCTCCTTGCCCGTCCCGGTCTCGCCTGTCACGAGCACCGTCGCCTCGGAGGGAGCCACCCGCGAGACGAGAGCGTGAATCTCGAGCATCGCGCGGCTCTCACCGACGAGATCGGTTCCGCCGGGGAGTTCGCCCGTCATGCGCCGGTGGTCGGTCTCGATCCACTCCCGCTGGCGCAGGTTCTCGGCGGCCGCCCCCGCCATGCTCCCGATCCCCGACAGCAGCTCGAGGTGGCGGAGCTCCAGCGGGGGGCCCGGGGACGTCGACGAAATGGACACGACTCCGAAGAGGCGACCGAAGGCGGCGAGGGGCGCGACCGCGATCGATCGCGCGCCGGACTCGAGCAGGCTCGGCGAGGTCGGCGACGACTCCCCCGCCGCGGTGTTGCGGGAGAGGATGGCCTCCCGGCTTTCGAGGACCCGCGTCGCCAGCAGCCGGCTCACCGCCGGAACTCCGGCGACCCGCGACTGCCCGAACGACTCCGCCGCGTCGAGGTTTCCCGGTTCGCACCAGAGGAAGGCGGCCGCGTCGAGCGGCAAGGCCTCGATGAGAAGGTCGATCAATCGCTCCGACAGGTGTCGGATCGACCGCGATCCCGCAATCCGCCGGCTCGCCTCGAGGAGAACGCGCAGGTCCGCCGCGAGACGTGCCGAGTCCAGACGGGCGGCAGATTCCGATCCCTCTACGTAGGGGGAATCTTCCGGCCGAAGCTCCACCGTCGAACCTGGCCGCGCGTTCTCGTCGAAGGAGAGCGGCGGCCGGTCCGGAATGGATTCGGCCGGGGTGTCGTCGGAGAAGAGGAGGCGCGAAGCCCCGATTCCAATCTGATCCCCGTGATTCAGCGTGCGCGATGTAACGGGCACCCCATTGACGAAGGTCCCGTTACGGCTCTCGAGATCGCGGATGCGGTGGGCCCCGCCAACGCATTCCACGACGGAGTGGCGCCGCGACAGCGACGCGTCGGGGATCGAGATCTCATTGTCCGCGTCCCGCCCGATCGACACGGCGTCCGCTTGGAGGCGGAAGAGCGCGCCTTCGAGAGGGCCGGCCATGGCCGCGAGGCTCCCGGACATCTTTGGCAAACTCTATCCAATCGGAGAGGGCCATCGCCGATCGGCGAGGCCGCCGAGCGGCAGCCGCGCCTCCGGCGGCGGCCCTAACGTGCGGACCGCGGACCGAACCCGTTTCGAAGGCGCTACTTGGCGCACAGGGAGCTTCTTCGCGGACCCGCGATCCTTCCTGGCACTCGCGCTGCTCCTTCGTCGGCGGATTCCAAACGCGGCAAACGAAAGAGAGGTCTCCATGAACATGAGCCTTCGCGTTCCGTTCTTCGCTCTCGCCCCTGCCCGGCGGAGACCTCGTGTGGGACACGTCGGGAACCGGTAACTGCTGGAGGAACAACCTCGCTCGAATCACTCTCCCCGACCCGCTGCCCTCCTGCCGATGAGCACTTGCAACGTCCGGAAAGGAGACTCTTCATGAAACGCCTCAGAAGGTTCCTGTCTCTCTTCGTCCTCGCCGCCGTGGCCGCCTCTTCGCTGGACGGCTGTCTCTCCGTCGGAGTCCAGAAGATCGGCGAGCCGGATCCCGGGGTGCCGACGGCCTCCCTGCGCGTAACCGTCACTCAGCACCGTCCTCGCAACGGCGTGGCGGATCCGCCGGAGCACCCGCTCGTCTCCGAGTTGACCCGTGTCGATGGTCGGGAAGAGATCCCGATTCGTGAGGCGTCGGAATCGAGTTGGACTGCCGAGGGGCTCGCGCCGGGAAAATACCGGATCCGGG
>JBDUBI010000171.1:0-11563 GCA_040004225.1 Acidobacteriota bacterium | reverse complement strand
CTCTCCCCGAGCGCGGGGCGAGGGGGCAGAGCTGCGCTTCCGCCCCGATGGTGGCTAAGCTCGCAGCGGGAGCGTGAGCGAACGCAGTGAGCGGAGGCGACGGTACTGATAGCGTCCTCCCATGCTTCGCGTGACGTCTGAAATCGGACGGCTCTCCTCCGTCCTGGTGCACCTGCCGGGTCCCGAAATCGACCGGATGATTCCGGCCATGATGGAGGAGCTTCTTTTCGACGACATCCTGTACGGCGCTCGCGCGCGCGAGGAACACCGCCGGTTTCAGCAGGTGCTCGGGTTTGTCGCGGAGGAAGTCCTCGACGCGCAGACCCTCCTCGCCCAGGTCCTCGCCGTGCCGGAGCACCGCGACGCCGTCCTCGCCGACCTCGGCGGGAACCTGGGCTGGGGGCCCGACATGGATTACCGTCTCCGCGACCTCTCGCCGGCTGCGCTCGCGTCGGCGCTCGTGACCGGATTCGAAAAGCCGGAAAGGGACGTGGCCGTCTCGTCCTCCGATCTTTACTGGCTTCCGCCGATTCCAAACTGGTTCTTTCAGCGGGACCCTCTCGTCGTGGTGGGGGACCGGGCGATCCGCGCTTCCATGGCCACCGCGGCCCGGCTTCGGGAGCCGCTCCTCTCCGGCTACGTCTTCCAGTACCACCCGCGCTTCGCGCGTCCCGACGGCATCTTCTGGTTCGAGGAGTTTTCGTCCGACTACGGTCCGCCGACGTCCTATGCGCGGATGCGGCCGACACTCGAAGGAGGCGACGTTCTGGTGCTCCGTGAAGACGTCCTGGCGATCGGTTATTCCGAGCGGACGGAAAAAACGACCATCGAGCGCCTTACGGAAACGCTCAAGGCGAAGAAATCCCCCATCAAGCGCATCTTCGTCGTGGCAGTGCCGCCCGCGCGCTCCTACATGCACCTCGACACCGTCTTCACGATGATCTCGGAAAACGAGTGCCTCCTGTACGGGCCGATGATCTGCCCCGGCGGCGCGGAAGAAGCCGACGTGTACGAGTGCGACCTGACCAGACGCGAAGTGACGTGGACCTCCGAGAAGGACCTCCTCTCGGCTCTCCGGACGTCGAAGATCGACTTGAAGCCGGTGCGGTGCGGCGGTGAGGATCCGATCGCCGAACGGCGCGAGCAGTGGACGGACGGGGCGAACGCGTTCGCGGTCGCGCCCGGCGTCATCCTTCTCTACGACAGAAACGTGAAAACCGTCGAGGAGCTCTCTCGCGCCGGTTACGCGGTCATCGACGAGGCGGACCTCCTCCTCGGCCGTTCCGAGCTCGAACCCGGTAAGAAGGCGGTTATCCGTCTGGCCGCTCACGAGCTGTCCCGCGCCCGGGGCGGCCCCCGTTGCATGGCGATGCCGCTGGTCCGGCAGGACGTGTGACGCCTTCCCCGGCATGACGTCCCGGTTCTTCTCCTTCGTCCGCCCGCTCGCCGTCGTGGCATTCGGCGGGAACGCGCTGCTCCCGTCCGAGGATTCCGGGACGACCGCCGAGCAGCTCGTTCGCGCGCGAGAGGCGGTCCGGAGGCTCCTCCCGATTCTGGCGCGCGGATACGAGCTCATCGTGGTTCACGGGAATGGTCCGCAGGTCGGCAATCTGCTGATCCAGGCGGACTGCGCCGCCGATCGGATTCCCGCGCAGTCCCTCGACGTCTGCGTCGGCCAGACGCAGGGCTCGATCGGGTTTCTGCTGGAGCTCGCCTTCGCCAACGAGCTTCCCCGCGCCGGGTTTCGCAAGGAAGTGGCGACCCTCGTGACGTCGGTGGAGGTCGATGCGGCGGACGCGGCGTTTTTAAAGCCGTCCAAGCCGATCGGCCCGTTTTTTACGCGCGAGCGCGCGGCCGCGCACGAGGAGAACGACGGCTGGACGATGGTCGAGGACGCCGGACGCGGGTGGCGGAAGGTGGTCGCGTCGCCGAAGCCCGTCTCGATTCGCGGCGTGGACGTCGCCGCCTCGCTGATCAATCGCGGATACGTCGTGATCGCTGCGGGCGGGGGCGGGATTCCGGTCGTCGTCTCGGCCGAGGGGGAAGTGAGGGGCGTCGAGGCCGTGATCGACAAGGACTATTCCGCTGCCATGCTCGCGGCGAGCCTGTCTGCGGATCTCTTCATCATCCTGACCGGAGTCGACCGTGTGTCGCGCGATTTCGGCAAGTCGACCGCCGAGCCGCTCGAGGAGATGGACGTTGCGCTGGCGCGCCGCCTGCTCGCCGAGGGACAATTCCCGCCCGGCAGCATGGGTCCGAAGATCGACGCGGCCATCCGGTACGTCGAGGCCGGGGGTCGGGAAGTGCTCATCGCCCGGGCGGAAACGCTGCCGGACGCGCTGGACGGAAAGACGGGAACACTGATTCGGGGAAAGAGGTCATGAGAGAGAAACGCGATTACATCAACGAAAACGACTGGGCGCCGACGGAAATCGAGGGAATCCTCGATCTCGCCGGGAAAATCAAGGCGGCGCCCGGGAACTACCGCGCCGCCCTCGCGGGCAAGTCCCTGGCGATGATCTTCGAGAAATCCTCGACTCGCACGCGTGTGTCGTTTGAGGCGGGGATGTTCCAGCTCGGCGGACTCGGAATGTTTCTGTCCTCCCGCGATCTCCAGCTCGGGCGCGGCGAACCCATCGCGGACACCGCGCGGGTCCTCTCGCGCTATGCCGACGGCATCATGGCGCGGACCTACGCCCAGGCGACCGTGGAAGGGCTCGCAGAGAACGCCTCGGTTCCGGTGATCAACGGTCTCTCCGACCTGCTTCACCCCTGCCAGGCCCTCGCCGACTTCCTGACGGTTCGGGAGCGCTTTGGCGGGACGAGCGGATTCCCTCTGTGTTACGTCGGCGACGGCAACAACGTGGCGCACAGCCTCCTCTTGACCGGCGCGAAGCTCGGCGCGCGGGTCGCCGTGGTGACGCCGCGCGGCTTCGAGCCCGCCGCTCGGATCGTGGCGCTGGCGCGCGAGACCGCGGAGAAGACGGGAGGAGCGATCCTCGTGACCGACCGGCTCGAGGAAGGGTTGCGGGGCGCCCGGGCGGTCTACACGGACGTCTGGGCTTCCATGGGCCAGGAGAGCGAGGCGGCCGAAAGGGCCCGCCGGTTCGACGGCTACCGGGTGACGGCGCGCGCTTTTTCGATGGCGGCCGCGGACGCGATCTTCCTGCACTGCCTTCCGGCTCACCGCGGCGAGGAAGTGGACGCGGAGGTGATCGACTCGCCGCGATCGGCGGTATTCGACCAGGCGGAGAACCGGCTGCACGCGCAGAAGGCGTTGCTCGTCGAGCTTCTCGGAGCGGCGGCCTGAGCGGAGTCGACCGGGGCGCCGCGGGGCTGGCGACGCGGTGGTCGCGGCCCGCGGGGCTCGTGATGGGGGCGGCGGCGCTTCTCCTCGCGCTGGCCGCGCTGATCATCGTCGCGAGGCCGCGCCGGCAGCACGCGACGCGCCAGGGGGACTCCGCGCCGGGAACCGTGACGGTCGAGGGCGCGGAGCTCCGGCGCGAGGCGTCCGTCGGCTCGACGACAGTCGGGGTCCTGCCTCGGGGCGCCCGGATCACGGTCGTAGCGGACCGGGGACCGTGGGTCGAGGCGAAAACATCGAAGGGCATCACGGGCTTCCTGTCGGCGGAGTCGATCGAGCGGGATGCGGATCGGGACGCGCGAGAGCGGAGAGGCGCGAAGATCCTGACGTTTTCTCCGGTTTTTGGCGTCGTCGCGGAGGACGCGGCGGTCCGGCTCGCCCCGTTCCCGTTCGCTCCGCGCGCGGGACGCCTGAATCGTGGAGCGGCGATATCGATCTACGCGGTCGACCACGACTACTACGCGTTCCGATCCGCGGAAGCGGGGCTCGCCTTCGTCGAATCCTCCGCCGTCGACCTCGTGCCACCCGATCCGAAGAGCCCGGCCATTGCCCCGGTGGCTTCGCGGGAGTTGAAGAACATCACGATCAACAACGTGTCCGCCGCGGCGGCCACTCGCTCGGAGCCCTCGGAAGAGGTTCCCTCGGGCCCGGAAGGCGAGGAGACCTCCGACGAGCCCCTGCAGCCTCCGGAGCTTCTCTCGAAGGTGAACCCGGTCTATCCGGAAATCGCGAGGAGGGCGGGCGTCGAGGGGACCGTCGTCCTGGATGCCCAGATCGGCCAGAACGGGCGCGTGGAGGACGTGCAGGTGTTGCGGGGGCTGCCCCTCGGGCTTTCCGAGGCCGCCTCGGAGGCCGTGCGGCACTGGCAGTATCGGCCGGCCCGGGGACGCTCGGGCGCGGTCCCATCTCACAAGACGGTGCGGATCGTGTTTACCCTGGCGAGGTGAAGATCGATCCCTCCTTCGATCGTCGGACGGGCGCGCCGCCCCCTCCGAACCGGCGGCGAAACTTTCCGACGCGGAACTCTCTATAATTCCGGAACCCCCATGATGCAGGTGCTCTACGAGACCGAGGGTCGGCCGCAGGTCTTCAACCTCGCCAAAAACGAGGCCTCGATAGGCCGTTCGAACGAGAACGACATCGTTTTGAATGACTTTTCGGTGTCGCGCCGCCACGCGCTGTTGAAGCGGGAGCCCGAGGGCTGGGTCGTGTACGACAACCAGTCGACAAACGGCGTCAAAGTCAATGACCGCCTCGTGCCGCGCTCCGTCGTGGTCGACGGCGATCAGCTGTCCATCGGAACGTTCCAGCTCCGCCTGCGTCAGGAGATTTCGGCGGCAGCGCCCTCCGGAAAGCGCTCGTTCGATTCGACGTCGACCTGTATCCGGCCGATCTCCGAGTTCAACCTGGATTTCGGGTTGGAGAAATCGGCCGAGATGATGCCCGAGACGACGGATCACAAGAAGCGGGCGGTGCTCGACGTCGCATATAAAAACAAGGTTTTCGAGATCCTCGTCCAGGTGGCGAAAACGCTGATCTCTGCGGACGACGTGGAGACGGTTCTCGACAAAGTCATGGACCTGATCTTCGAGTACCTTCCGGTCGACCGCGGGTTTCTGCTGCTCGAGGAAAACGGGGTTCTCAAGCTGCGGGTCACGCGCATGAAGTCTTCCAGCCGGCAGACGATGGACGGCTCCGCACCCTATTCGCGGACGATCATCGACATGGTGGTTCGGCAGAAGGTCGCCGTGCTGACGTCCGACGCGCAGGCGGACGAACGGTTCGAGGCTGGGATGTCGATCCGGATGCAGCAGATCCGCTCCGCGATGTGCGCCCCGCTCTGGAACCGCGAGTCGGTCATCGGCGTGATTCACGTCGACTCACCGATCCACGTGGGCACCTTCACGGAGAAGGACCTCGATCTGCTGACCGCGCTGGCAAATTTTGCGGCCGTGGCCATCGAGCGCGCCCGGCTGCACGAGCACGTGGCGGAGGAGAAGCGGATCCGGGGCCGTCTCGAGCGCTATCACTCGCCGCAGGTCGTCGAGGAAATCATCGCGGACGCGTCGGCGACGGGCTCGTTCAAGATCGCTCGAACGAAGACGGTCACCATCCTTTTCGCGGACCTCGTCGGCTTCACGTCCTGGTCCGAGAAGATGGGGCCGGACCAGCTCGCGGCCCTGCTCACCGAGTTCTTCACTCTCTGCTCGGACGCGATCTTTTCCCAGGATGGGACCATCGACAAATTCATCGGCGATGCCGTCATGGCGTTCTTCGGAGCTCCGATCGACCAGCCGGACCACGCCGCCCGGGCCATCACGGCGGCTCTCAAGATGAGGTCGGGCGTGGCCGAATGGAACGCGAAGCGCGCCGCGAATGGCGAGCCGCCCATCCAGGTCCGCATCGCCTTGAACACGGGCGAGGCGATTGTCGGGGAAATCGGGTCGGCGCGGCGCGTCGACTACACCGTGCTCGGAAACGCGGTCAACGTCGCCGCCCGTATGGAGGAATTCGTCGCCGGCGCGGGCGAGATCTGCATCGGCCCGGCAACCTACGAGGCGACGCGAACCCTGTTTCGGGTAGCTCAGATGGGACAGTTCTCCCTGAAGGGGCTCTCCGGCCAGGTGCCGATGTACAAGGTGATCGGAGCGGTCTCTCCCGAAGAAACGCTGGGCATCGCGCCAGGCCACCGGGAAAGGGTCTGAGGAGCCCCGGGTTCCTACTCCTTTTGAAGACGCTTCCCGCGGCCGCCCTGCGGGAACCGCTCCTGGACCTCGTAAACCCGCCGATCGATTTCCGTATCGCGAGGTGCGAAGGCGAGCTGCAGGTAGGCGCGGGCGAGCTCGACGGACAGTTTCGGCCGCGAATCGTTCCACAGCGTGTCCGAGTCCTCTCGGAGCGTCCTCGGCAGGGTCTGTCGGATCTCCGAGGACAGCGCGTCCTCGGGGTTTCTTTTGACCCACTGATTGGCGACGTAGGCGACGCGCACGGCCTGGTACGCGCGGCGGTCGATGGGCCGCCCGTTCCAGTCCTGGAGTATCCGCCGCATCTTCTTCTCGTTTAACTCGCCCACGCCGGGAAGATCCAGCGCCGCGGAGTCGGAAGACGCCGCTCCCGGTGCCTCGGTCGGAAAGGACGGCGGGGGAGGGGCGGTCGGAGCGGCCCCGCCAGCAGCGACGGTCGGCGCCGGGCGGGCTTTCGGAGTCGCCTCCTCCAGGATGCGGGGCTGTACGACCAGTTCGTCGGGTGAGGGGGCCGGGGTCGGCGGGCGCGATAGGACCGGGACCGGACTCGGAGACGCCGGGGTCGAGCGCGCGTCCGGACCGGGACGGTAAAGAACGAAGGCGAAGGCCGCCGCCGCCAACGCGAGAGCGATGGCGCTTCCGATGAGCCATCCGATTCCACCCCCGCCCCTGGGGGCCGCCACGGTCAATTCGGTGTCGGCTCCTCCGGACGAGCGCGCGGCCAGCGCCGCCAGCGCCGTCGCGAACTCCCGCGCGTCGCGGAATCGGCGGTCGCGCTGCTTCTGGAGCGCCCGCGTCACCACCGCTGCCAGACCCGGGGCGATCTCGGGGGGCAGCCGCGTCGTGTCGAGCGGCGGCGGCGAGGCGTGCAGATGCTTTCCCAGGTAGCCCTCCGGAGTGGTGGACTCGAACGGGGGGCGGCCGGTCAGCATCTCGTAGAGGACAATGCCGAACGAATACAGGTCGCTGCGGCCGTCGACCGCCTGGCCCGGGGGGAGCGACCCCGCCTGTTCGGGGGAGCAGTACTTGAGCTTGCCGACGAACATGCCGGTCGAAGTCATGCGAAGAGTTTCCGCGGCCACCCGCTTCGCGATACCGAGGTCGATGATCTTGGCGAGGAGCCGTCCGTCGCGGTTTTCCTTGAGCATGATGTTGTCGGGGGCGAGGTCGCGGTGGACGATCCCCTGCGCGTGGATCTCCTCGAGCCCGGACAACACCTGTGCCGCAACCTCCAAAGCCCGCGTCGCCGGCATCGGACCATGGCGCCGGAGCCACTCTTCGAGCGTCATGCCGTCGATGAATTCCCAGACCATGTAGAACGAGCCGTCCGGCAGCCGCGAGAAGTCGTACAGGGCGGCGACGTTCGGGTGCCGGATGAGACTCGCGATGCGGGCCTCCTCCTGGAACCGGCGCGGCTCGGAACCCTCGCCGAGTGCGTCCGGTTTGGTGACCTTGATGATGCGGATCTCGTCTAAATGGACGTGGCGCGCCTTGTAAACCTCGCCCATTCCGCCCTCTCCCGTCTTCTCCAGGATCTCGTACTTGCCATCGAGAACCTGTCCCGGGGAAAGTCGCGAAGTCGACGCGCCGCAGGACGGGCAGAACCGGGCGTCCTCGGGCACGGCGGTGCCGCATCGCGGGCACGCCGATCCCTTGCTGGCCATCGGGAAGATTGTAAGGGCGTGCTGAGGAGGGCGCGATCGATTGGCCCTCCCCTGGCCGAGCGCGGGAAACGCGGAAGCGGTTCCGAAGCCGGCTGCCCGGAGCGTTCCGGGGGTGACGTCCCCTCATACAATCTCGTCCGTGCCGCCGATCGTGTTCGTCACCTCTCGCGCGGAAAAAGCGGAGGAGGCGCGCCGGATGGGATTCGCCGTCGAGTGCGTGGCCCTCGACCTGCCGGAACCCCAGGGCCTCGACCCGGCCGACATCGTCCAGGAAAAGGCGCGCGCGGCGTGGGCGCATCTCGCGCGGCCGATTTTCGTGGAGGACTCGGGACTTTCTATCGCGGCGTGGGGGGGATTCCCGGGCGCTCTGGTCAAGTGGCTCGAACGCAGCGCGGGTGTCGCCGCAATTCCGAGGATGCTCGCGTCCTGGGAGGACCGCGCGGCGGTGGCCTGCTGCGTCGTCGCGTTCTACGACGGGAGACGCTTTTTGACCGGACGAGGCGAATGCGCCGGCCGGATCGCGTCCTCACCGCGGGGCAGCTCCGGGTTCGGATGGGACACGATTTTCGAGCCGGAAGGAGGCGGGCGCACGTTCGCGGAGTTGGGGCCCGAAGAGAAGGATCGGATCTCTCACCGCAGGCGCGCCTGGGAGACACTGGCGGCGCGGCTCGAGAAGGAGAGCGTCGAATGAACTGGAGGCTCTCCCGGAGGCGACCCATCGCCCGCCCGCGGACGCGGTCAGAAGCGGTCCATGAGACGGCAGGGCGTCCCCTTGGACGAATATATTAAGGCCGTTTAATTTTATGTCCGAATGAAATAAGGCGAGGTCGGGGCATCCCTTCGATGCCGGCGCCCGCCCCGACCTTCCCTTTCGGCTATCTTCTCGGCCATGGAGCTCGCGGAGGTCGTCGGCAGCCTGACCGCGATGCAGCGGTTCCCGATCGAGCCTCTCGGCGGTGAAGCTCCCAATGTCGCGCCGGTGGGCGGCCCGGGCCTCCTGGGGGATCGAGCTTACGATCTCTGCGACGGTCAGACGGGCGCCGCCCTCTCGACGGTCGATGCGCCTCTGCTCCTGTTCTATGGAGCGCGATACGCGGACGACCTCGTTATCGAGAACCTGGACGCGTGGACTCGCGTCCGCGAACCGGGGGGAGGCGAGTGTCCGCTGACGGACTCTCGCTGGATCGAGGAGCTTTCGCGCACGCTCGGCCGCGAGCTCGTCCTGCGCGCCCGGCCTCCCGCGCCGATGGGCGCTCCCCTGCGCCTCGTCTCGCGCCCGACTCTTCGGCTGGCGGAGCGCACTTATGGCTGTCCGCTCGAGCCGATCCGGGTCCGCGCGAATCTCGTGATCGACATTCCGGGCGGCAAGGCTTTCGAAGAAGACCGCTGGGTCGGGCAGCATCTCCGCATCGGAGACACCCTGCTCGAGGTCACCGGACCGGCCGACGACTGCTTCCTCGCGAGCTTCCGCCCGGAGATCGCGCGCGGCGATCCCGCGATGCTCGAAGCGCTCGTCAAGGTCCGCGGAGGGCACTTCGGCGTCGCCATCCGCGTCGTGTCCGGCCACAGGGTGCGCGTCGGAGATCCCGTCAGCCTCTCCGATTGATAGACTGACCCCCCATATGCCCGAGAGGCCCATCCGCGTCCTGATCGCGAAGCCCGGCCTCGACGGCCATGACCGGGGCGCGAAGATCATCGCCCGGGCTTTGCGCGACTCGGGGATGGAGGTCATCTACTCGGGACTGCGTCAGACGCCCGAGCAGATTTCGGCGGCGGCGATCCAGGAGGATGTCGACGTCGTGGGGCTCTCGATCCTGTCCGGCGCGCACAACGTGCTTTTCCCGGAGATCCTGCGGCTCTTGAAGGAGCAGGGAGGTGAGGACATCCTGGTTCTCGCCGGAGGGATCATCCCCGACAAGGACATCGGGCCATTGAAGGCGCTCGGGATCCGCGAAATTTTCCTCCCCGGCACTCCCACGCAGACTCTCGTCGATTTCATCCGGAACGAAGTCGCCGTCGCCACCCGGAGCCGTGAAACCTAAGTCGTGAAACGGAAACAGAACGACAGGCGCCCGCCCGGCCCGGCAGTCATCATTCATTTTTCCAATTTCGGCTGAGTCGCCATGGACCGTCTCGTCTCTCAGCTGGACACAGCCTCTCCCGAATTTCAGGAACGTTCCCGCGCCATGGCGGCGCTCGTATCAGGACTCCGCCAGGAGCTCGCGAAAGCGAGGGCCGGCGGGTCCGGCCGCGAGAGACACGCCGGGCAGAACAAGATGTTCGTGCGCGATCGGATCGACGCGCTGCTCGACCCGGGATCGCCCTTTCTCGAGGTGGCCCCGCTGGCGGCGCACGGGATGTACGAAGGCGACGCTCCGGGCGCGGGCCTGGTCACCGGAATCGGGCGCGTTTCCGGGCGCGAAGTGATGGTGATCGCGAATGACGCCACCGTGAAGGGCGGGACCTATTTCCCGATGACGGTCAAGAAGCATCTGCGGGCCCAGGAGATCGCCGAGGAAAACCGGCTCGCGTGCGTTTACCTGGTGGATTCCGGAGGCGCCTTCCTGCCGCTGCAGGCGGAGGTGTTTCCCGACCGCGAGCATTTCGGGCGGATCTTCTACAACCAGGCCCGGATGTCCTCCAGGCGCATCCCTCAGGTCGCCGTCGTCATGGGCTCCTGCACAGCGGGCGGCGCTTACGTCCCGGCTATGTCCGATGAAGCCGTGATCGTGAAGGGGACGGGCACGATTTTTCTGGCCGGCCCGCCTCTCGTGAAGGCGGCGACGGGAGAGGAAGTGACGGCCGAGGAACTCGGCGGCGCCGACGTGCACACGCGGATTTCCGGAGTCGCCGACCATTTCGCGGAAGACGATGCCCACGCCCTGGAGATCGCTCGCTCGATCGTCGCGAACCTCGGGTTGGAAAAAACCCTGCCGCCCGGACGAACGGAGCCGGAGGATCCGGCTTGCGACCCTCGGGAAATCTACGGTGTCATTCCCGACGACGTGCGTCAGCCCTACGACGTGCACGAGGTGATCGCGCGGCTGGTCGACGGCTCGCGCTTTCAGGAATTCAAGGCGCGGTACGGGACGACCCTCGTATGCGGCTTCGCGCGCCTTTCGGGTTTCTTAATCGGGATCGTGGCGAACAACGGGATCCTGTTCTCCGAATCCGCCCTGAAGGCGACGCATTTCATCGAGCTCTGCGCGCGCAGGAAGGTCCCGCTCGTCTTCCTCCAGAACATCACCGGATTCATGGTCGGGCGGGAGTACGAGCGCGGAGGCATCGCCAAGGACGGCGCGAAAATGGTGCATGCCGTCGCGAACGCGGCCGTGCCCCGGTTCACCGTCGTAATCGGGGGGTCGTTTGGCGCCGGGAACTACGGCATGTGCGGCCGCGCGTACGGACCGCGCTTCCTCTGGATGTGGCCGAACGCGCGGATCTCCGTGATGGGAGGAGCCCAGGCCGCGGCCGTTCTGTCAACCGTCAAGCAGGAGCAGCTCGCCCGGGCGGAGAAGCCTCCGATGTCCGACGAGGAGGTCGCGGAGTTCGAGCGGCCGACGCGCCAGAAGTACGAGGAAGAGGGAAACCCGTATTACTCGACGGCCCGCCTCTGGGACGACGGGGTGATCGACCCCGCCGAAACCAGGACGGTGCTGGCGCTGGCGCTGTCGGCAGCCTTCAACGCGCCGATTCCCGAAACGGAGTTTGGCGTCTTTCGAATGTAAAACGTCGACAACCGTCGCCTTCGCTCACTGCGGGAGCTGCCTTCGCCGTGCGCGGCGAAGGCA
>JBDUBI010000054.1:0-11575 GCA_040004225.1 Acidobacteriota bacterium | reverse complement strand
TGCCGATGGCGCGGTTTAAGACCGCCGGGGTGAAGTCGGCGGCGCGGATCAGCTTCGCCATGTCCGCGATCTTTCTGTCGATCGAGGATTCGACGCGCGCCAGGGACTTGCTGCCCTTCTTGATCGTGCGCGACTTGAACTTGAGCTTCTTGATGTCCTTGTCGAGCGCGCCGATCTTCTTGAAGCTTCCGAGGACGTTTTCGATGCGCCGCGTCGCGCGGTCGTCCATCTCCTCGTCTTCTTCGGAAAGGTTGACGAGCTCGTTGACGATGCGCGAGTCACGCCCGGCGTTTTCGAGAAGCTTTAAAATCTCCTGGAGCACGATCGGGTTGTTGGCGAGCGCCTGGTAGATCTTTGCCTCGCCCTGTTCGATGCGCTTGGCAATGCGGACCTCGCCCTCGCGGTCGAGCAGCTTGACCGTTCCCATTTCCCGCAGGTACATGCGGACGGGGTCGTTCGTTTTCTCGACGGCCTCGCGGGCCTCCTCCGCCGTTTCGGCCTCGAGGGCGGCCCGGCGGCGGGCGGCGCGATCCGGGTCGGTGACGATCTCGACACCCATGTCGAAGATGCGTCCGTACACTTCCTCGAGGTCCTGCGGGCTCGCCGTCGCCTCGTCGGAAAGGATCGTGTGGATCTCTTCGTACAGGAGGTAGCCCTTGTCCTTGCCTGCCTTAAAGAGGAGTTGAAGCTCCGGATATTTTTCGTCGATCACCAAGTTAGTTTCCTTTCCACCGCGGAGGGCGCGAAAGCTCTCCGTGCCGGCGCCTGTTCTCTTCCTTGCGCCGGATCAATTCCGTCAGATCCTGACTCGTCGTCTCCGCCCGTTCGATCTCCCTCTGGATGTCCGCGCTCTCCCGTTTTAAGTATTGTTTTTCGAGGTCCTTGAGGAGACCTTCGACACCTTTTTCGGTGGGCGCGGGGTGATCTTCCAGGGCGATGCCGGACACAAGAATTCGATCTTCTGCCGTAAGGTGTGCGATTTGCCTGTGAAAATCAACACCTTCTCCGTCGGAGGCCGATTCCCGGAGGGCGCCGACGACCCGGATGACCAGAGGGTGCGTCAGGAAAACGTCTTTCAAAGTACTGAAAATTCTGGGGTTGTTCTCCGGCTCGTTCAGCAGAACGTGGAGGAGTTTGCGCTCCGATGCCGGAATCTCCCCTTGCCGTAACACCTCGGCATTCCCCGGCGTTCCCGGCTTCGCCGGAGCGGCCGTCATGCCCGCTCGGCCCGTCTTCGGACGGATCCTTTCCCAGAGGATGTCCAGCGGAACGGCGACCTGGCGCGACAGGCGCCGGCACTCCTCGTGACGCAGGATCGTGTCCGGGACGGCCTGGAGGATCTCGAGGATCCCGGCGACCCGATCGCTCTTGTCCGCCGCCGAAAGCCCAGCCTCCATCGGATCGGAGCCCGCCCCCTGGGGGTCTAAAAGCCAGTCGAGCGCTTCCGGCGACTGGTCGATGCGTTCCGCCAGGCGCTCCGGACCTTCCTCCCTCAGAACGTCGTGCGGATCCTGGCCGGCCGGCATCTTCGCCACCCGGGCGGAGAAGCCCTGGCCGAGCAGGAGCGCAAGAGCTCCCCGGGTCGCGGCCCGCCCGGCCGGATCCCCGTCGTAGCAGACGACGACGCGGGGCGCCAGCCGCCGGAGCTTTTCCGCCTGCTCGGGAGTGAGCGCCGTCCCCATCGAGGCGACCGTCTCCTCAACCCCGGCGGAGAGAAGGGCCAGATGATCGAAATACCCCTCGACTAAGACCACCCGTTCGCGGCGCCGCATCGCGTCCCGCGCGGAGGACAGGCCGTACAGAGTGCGCTTCTTCTGAAAGATCGGGGACTCCGGCGAGTTCAAATACTTGGGCTCGCCTTCGGGGGACAACACGCGGCCGCCGAATCCGACGGGGCGCCCGCGGTCATCGCGCAGGACGAAGAGCAGCCGGTCGCGGAACCGGTCGTAAGCGCGCTTGCCGTCCTGGCCCGGCTGAAGAAGCCCCGCCTCGATCAGGAGGCTTTCCGGGTAGGCGGGGGAGAGCGCGCGGGAGAGGGCGTCCCAGGAGTCGAGAGCCTGCCCGAGCTCGAGCCGGGCGACCATCTCGGGGGCCACGCCGCGCGCGGAGAGGTATCGCGCGGCGCGGCTCTCGGGCTTCGCGAGCTCCGCCCGGTAGAAGCGGTGCGCCGCCGACACAGCCTCGATCAGTTTCTCGCGCCGATCGTCGCGCGGCCCGCGCTCGCGCTTCGGAATCGTCACGCCGAACCGGCCGGCGAGCGCCTCGACCGCTTCGGGAAAGTCGAGGCGGTCCATCTGCCGGACGAAGTGGATGACGTCGCCGCCGGCGCCGCACCCGAAGCAGTGGTAAAGGCCCTTGTCTCGATCGACCGTGAAAGAAGGCGTGCGTTCGTTATGGAAAGGGCAGAGGCCCTTCCAGGACCGCCCCCCTTTTTTCAGGCGAGTGTGCTCGCCGATGACCTCGACGATGTCGGCCGCGGAGCGCAGCTCGGCGAGCACGGAGTCGTTGATGTCGAGGTCGTTGGTCATGGGGAAGCCGGGAAACGGGAAACGGGAATCGGGAAACGGGAGACGAAAATGCCGGTTGGGGACCTGGTGATGATGAAGAAGGGAAGGTTTTCTCGTCCGGGCGAAATCTCTCTCAACCTCTGAAGTCGGCAGGAGGCCTGAGATGAAAGTTGCGTCCTGCCACCTCCCGTCTTTCGCATCCCGCCTGCCGAAATCACTGGAGTTCCACCATCGTCGCCCCGTTGCCGCCCTCACGCGCGTCGGCCGCTCGCGCGGAGGCGACGTTCGGGTGCTTGCGCAGGTGCTCGCGCAGGCCGTCCCGGAGGCGGCCGGTTCCGTGGCCGTGGATGACGCGCAGCCTCGCGCCCGCGACGAGCGCTTCATCGAGCGCCTTTTCCACTTCGTCGACCGCTTCGTCGAGCCTCTTGCCGATCACGTTGACCTCTTTGACGGGCCCGCCCCCGGCATCGGAAAGCGCGCTCTCTTTTTCCCATCCGGCTCGTTTCCCTTTTCCCGTTTCCCGTTTCCCGGCCTTCTCCTTGTCCGGCTTCCCGGCGGGCTCGAGCTCGGCCCGCGCCACGCGCATTCTCTTGCCGCCGACGTCCAGCCACGCGCTTACGGGATCGAGCGACACGATCGTGCCCTCGAGCTTCATCCCGCGCACCCGGGCGCGCCCTCCCTCTTCGAGACCTCGCGCGCGCTCCTCGAGCTGCTCCCGCGCCTCCACGAGAGCCGGCTCGTCCGCGATCGTCTGCTCGGCCTGTGCGACCAGCTGTGACGCGGACATCTCCGAGCGGCGGGAGACGTCGGCGCGAATGGCGGCGAGCTCCGCGTCCACGCGCCGCGCAAGCTCCCGGCGCGCCTTTTCGAAACCGGCGAGCCCCTCCTCGCGGAGCTTCGCGCGGGCGCGCGCCACTTCTTCCCTGTCGGCGGCGAGCTTTTCGGCGTCCCGTCGGAACGTTTCCCGTTCTTCCCGCAGCGCCGCTTCCGCCCGCCGGAGGCGATCGAGCGCCGCCTCGGCTTCGGACTCGCGTTCCTCGCGGCGCTGCCAGGCTTCTCCGAGGATCTCGACAGCCCGGTCGAGCACCGAGGTGGGAAGTCCCCGTTCACGCGCCACCGAAAGAGCGCGGCTTCTGCCGGACAGGCCCGGATGGAGGCGATAATTCGGCCTCCCGGTTGCCTCGTCAAACTCCATCGCGGCGGTGACGGAGTCCGGCCTTCCCGCCGCGAAGTTCTTGATGGCGGAAAGATGCGTCGTCACGATCGCGCGCCCGCCGCGCGCCAGGTACTCTTCGAGAAACGCCACGGCGAGCGCGCTGCCCTCTTCGGGATCGGTGGCGCCCCCGATCTCGTCGATGAGGGCGAGGCCGCCCGGGCCCGACTCCTCCAGAATCGCAGCGAGCGTGTCCATCGAGGAGGAGAACGTGGAGCGGTCCGAGAGGATCGCCTGGGCATCCCCGATCTCCGTGCGGATGGAGCGGAAAACTGGCAGCCTCGTCCCGGTCTCCGCCGGAACCGGAATTCCCGACTGAGCCAGCAGGGAGAACAGTCCGGCCGTTTTCAAAACGACCGTCTTACCGCCGGCGTTCGGACCGGAGACGACGAGCATCCGCTGCTCGCGGCTCTGCTCGAGATCGAGCGGGATCGCTTCGCGTCCGCTCCGGTGCTCGTCGAGCACCCGGCGGCGCAACGGCGCGAGGCGCGCGTCGAGCAGCGGATGGCGCGCAGCGCGCAGGATCCATTCACCGTCGTCCGAGATTTCGGGGACCCGGCCGGCGGAGAGGTCGCCGAACTCGACTTTGGCTTCGAGAGCGTCGAGCTCGCCGAGCCCGGCCACCGCCTCGGTGAGTTGCTCCGCCGCGGCGAGAACCGCGCGGCCGAAGTTCGTCAGCAGCCTTTCGACTTCCCGACGCTCCTCTCCCGCGAGGAGCGCCAGATCGTTGTTCGCCTCGATGACTTCCATAGGCTCGACGAAGACCGTCTGGCCCGACCCCGACCGGTCGTGGACCATTCCGGGGACCCTCGCTCTGGCCGACGCGAGCACCGGCAGGCAGTACCGGTCATTGCGCAGAACGACGGTGGCGTCGCCCAGGTATTCGCGCCGCTGATCGACGATCTTCTCCAGGTTCCGGGCGACCTCGTTGCGGCGCCGCCGCAGGCGTGTCCGGATCGCGGCGAGCTCCGGCGACGCGTCATCGCGGATTGTTCCGTCGGCGGCAAAGATGCGGATCGCCTGCGCAAGAAGCTCGTCGAACTGCGGGAGCTTCTCGCGGCGTTCGACGAGGCGAGCCGATTCCGCGGGCTCTAAGGCGCGCCGGACGGCAGCCGCGGCGCGGGCGACGGAGAGCACCGGGCGAAAGTCTTCGGGGCCGAAGGCGCCGCTCGCAATCGTGGCGAGATGGCCCTCGATCTCCTCGACTCCGGCGAGCGGCAGCCGTCCGTGCCGGATGCGGAATGACCAGGCCTCCGAAGTTTCCGAAAGAAGCGCGCGGACGGCAGCTTCGTCCCGTGACGGCGAAAGCACGGCCACGGCCCGGCGGCCGGGGTCCGTGCGTGCCAGAGAAGAGATGAGGCGGAGGACGACGTCGAACTCGAGCGATGCCCGGTCGCCATCGCCCTCCGCAGGGAGGATGTCTACGGAGTGGCCCGACGCTCTTCCGAGAGCTTGCGAAGCATCTTCTTGCGAGCCTGAATCATCTTGCGTTTGCGCTTCGCGCTCGGCTTCTCGTAATGCTGGCGCTTCTTCAGTTCCGAGAGGATTCCGGATTTCTCGCACTTCCGCTTGAAGCGCCGCATGGCGTTTTCGAAGGATTCGTCTTCCTTAACGTGAACCAGCGGCACGTACACTCACCCCCTTCACCATGGAGTTGATAACAAGCCGCCCATCTTATGGCCGCCGGGAGGGTGAGTCAATTGGAGGGACGCAGGTCCTTTGCGGACAGACATTTAAGGGCGGGCGGCCTGGCGAAAGGCGAAAGGCGGGGGAATGGTCGCTGGCAACTCCCGGAGACGCAGAGGCGTTTTTTTTGTGCCACCCAACGATCGCAACGTGGCCGGGTCACGCCTCGCATTCCGGGCTTACGCCGTCGCTGTCTGCCCGACGCCGCCCGCTCGCCCGCCGCCCGCGGGGCATCTCCCCGCCCGCCGTTCGCCCTTCGCCTTTCGCCTCTCGTTCTTGAGCAAATGCTTCCTTTCGAGCACCAAACCGTTTGACTCTGTCCCGAGCGCGCCCGGATAATGCGCCGAGTGACCGAATCCGAAGACCGACTGCGGCGGCTCGAATCCGAGATCGAGCGCCGCCTGCTGGAACGGTTCGCCGGACTGCGGGACGAATTCGAACGGCTGCGTCTCGAATCCGACCGGCGCTGGGAGGGTTTTCTCTCCCGGTTCGACCAGGACTTCACGGGGCTGGTGCCGCCGGAGCTCGTCGCGTTTCCCGAGCCGGCGCCTGCGCCCGGGGCAAGCGACCTTCCGGAACGGCCGACCGGCGCGGGACTTCTCTCGATCGAAGTTGCGCGCGGTCTCGATGACGCCGGCAATCAGGTGGAGGCGCTGCACCGCTTCCTGGAGCTCTGCCGCCGGCATGCTTCCCGCGCCGCTCTCCTGATCTCCAAATCCGGTTCGCTGGTGGTGTGGAAGGCAACCGGGTTCGGCGACCACGGCGGGAGCGACGAGGCCGCTCGGCGCGTCGTGCTGCCGATGGATGGCGGCCCCCTCTCCCAGGTGATCGAGGGCGCCTCATTCCGGCTTCCCGCCGGCAATGACGTCTCCGCGCGGCTCGGCGCGGCCAACGCCTCATCCGCCGTGCTGGTGCCCATGGTCGTCAAGGAAAAAGTCTCCGGCGCCGTCTACGCCGACTGCACCACGGACGACGAGAAGCGCTTCGATCCGGAATCGATCGCCTTCCTGACCTTTCTCGCCGGGCTTTTCGTCGACCGGCTCGCCGGCCGCAAGTTGAAGCCGGCTCCGGCGCTGCGGCCTCTCGAGAACTTCGGAGCGGCGCGAACGGGCGGCGAGTCGAAGAGCGAATCGCCGGCCGCTTCGGCGCCGGCTCCTCCGCCGGCGGCAGAGGAAAAGCCGGCCGCTCGCGAAACGCCGGCCGCTCGCGAAACGCCGGCCGAATCGTCGCGACCCGAACCGCGAGAGTCTTTCGGCACGCAGGTGCTGCGATTCGGCGCCACCCCTCCGGCGGCACCGCCCCCCGCGGCGAATCAGCCGGCGCACGCCGGTGAACCCGCGCACTCCGCCGAGCCCGAGTTTGCCGAGCCCGAGGCGGAACACGCGCCCGCGCCCGTCTCCGGCACCGAAGCGGAGCCCGCCCCGCACGCGGGCTCCGAGGCGGGAGCGGAGCCGGAGCTCGCGTACGAGCCCGACGAAGAGCCCGCGCCTCCCGAGCGGACCTCCTCCCGAGGCGAAATTCCAGACGCGCCGTCTCTGTCTCCGTCTCCGTCCCCATTGCCGTCGCCGGAAGCGGCACGCCCGCCGGCTTCGGCGCCGCCGGCGGCTCCGGCGTCGTCCGCCTTTCAGCCACCCTCCGGCGGCCGCCGCCTCGCCGGTCCTCTCGCGCCGGCCGATGGCGACGAGCGAAGGGACGAAGCCCGCCGCTTCGCCAAGCTGCTGGTCTCGGAGATCAAGCTGTACAACGAGAAGGCCGTTCTCGAAGGACGTCAGCACGGCGACCTGTATCCGCGCCTCAGGGAAGATATCGATCGAAGCCGGCAGATGTACGACGACCGCATTCCGGAAGACGTGCGGTCCAACTCGAATTTCTTCTACGAGGAGCTGGTGCGTATCCTCGCGGAAGGCCGCGCGGAGTCGCTCGGTCTCTGACCCGGCGCGGGCCACGCCGCTTCTCTCCTTCCTGCGCGTCCTTTCCCGCTCTTCCAGTTCCCGTCCCAGGGACCCGCGACCACAGCGAGCACGGATCGCGGCCGCGTTTCTCGCGGCGGCTCTCCCGGCCTCGCCGCTCCTTCGGGCGGACGTTGCGCTGCGGCCGGTCAGCGGCGATTTCGACGCGGAGTTTGCCCGGGCCGCCGACTCTCTCGAAGGCAATCACTCGGCGGAGGGACGCGCGGTTCTCGAGGAGATCCGGCGGCGGGCCGCGCTCCTTCCGGCATGGTCGGCTCGCGTCGGGCTCCTGCTGGCCGCCGACGCCCTCCACCGGCGGGATTTCGCGGCGGCTCTGCGCGAGCTCGATGTCGCCCCGGCCGCGGCGATCGGGCTCGAGCCGTACCGGCAGATTCTTTTCGCCCGCGCCCTCGAGGGGGCGGGCCGTCTCCCGGAGGCGGTCGACGCCTGGAAAGCCGCCTGGGAGACCGAAGAGGCGTTTGCCATGCGATCCGCCGCCGGCCGGGGACTCGCGCAGGCCCTCGCGCGCCGCGGGGCGGCGGGGGACGCCGCCTTGGTGATCGGCGCCGTCGCCCGGCTGACACCCGCCGACGCGGTGACGGTCGCGCCCGAGCGCATCCGCCTGTCGCTCGCCGCGGGCGATCGTGCCTCCGCCGCCGCCGGAGCTCGGGATCTCGTGCTCTCCGGCGTGGACGTCGGGGCCGCGCCCGTGTTTGCCAGGGTGCTCGTGCGTGAGCAGGTCGCGGCGCTCTCGCCTGCGGATCGGGGGCGCCTCGGACGCACTCTCGCGTCCGGCGCCTCCGCCGCGCGCGGGATCCGCCTGCTGCGACAGGACCCTGCCTCCGCATGGCCAGCGGAAGACCGCGCGGCGAATCTGTTCGCACTCTCACGCGCGCTTTCCCGCGGGGGCGATGTCAGGGGCGGCGAGGCGGTCGCCGTGACGATCCCGGAAGACGGGACCCCGGCGGACTTCGACGCGCGCCTTCTGCGGGCAGACTTCGCGTTGACCGCGGTGCGGGTACGCCGCAATGGTTCGTTCACCGACGGAGACCCTCTCCTCCCGCTCGCGCGGCGGCCGTTTCTCGCGTTGACGGTGCCTCCGGCGCCGGCGGCCGTTCGGATCGGGGCGCGGGAGCGGCTCATTCGACTCGCGGCGGAAGTCGGGCGCTTCGACGAAGGCCTGGAGCAGGCGCGCGGCGTGATGGCCGATGCCGCGGGCTCGACGGTCGGGTTCGAACCTCTCTGGAAACTGACGTGGGAGAAATATCGGGCCTCCGATTTTCGCGGCGCGCGACAGCAGCTCGAGGCGCTCGCGGCCGTGTACCGCGACGTGCCGCGGGAGCGCCGGTTGCTCTACTGGCGGGCGAGGTGTCTGGCCCGCGAAGGCCGGAGCGCGGAGGCCGTGCCGCTGTTCGAGTCGCTCGCCACCGGAGAACCTCCCGACGTGTACGCGCTTTTTGCCCGCCGCCGCGTCCCGGATTATCGGCTTCGCCGGCCGGTGGCGCTTCCCGATCCCTCGCGCGAGACCGCGGTCTTCCGGCGCACCGACGAGCTCTTGCGGCTCCGCTTCTTCGAGGAGGCCGCGGCGGAAGCCCGCCGGCTCCCGGCCACGCGAGGACGCGACCTGCGCATCGCGGAGGCGGAGTTCGCGCTGGGGCGGTTCGCGCCGGCCGCCGCCGCTGTCAAGCGCGCTTTTCCCGAGATCGGCACCGCGGAGGAAGGGAAGGTGCCTGACGGCTGGCGCCGCTTTTACTACCCGATCGAAGTCGGCGGATTCCTCGCATCGGAGGCGCGGCAGGTCCGCCTCGATCCGGCGATTCTGAGAGGACTCGTCCGACAGGAAAGCGTGTTCGACCCGGAGGCGCGGTCGCGCGCTGGCGCTCTCGGCCTGACCCAGCTGATGCCCGGCACGGCGAAGAGCCTTTCGAAGTCCGTCCTGCGGGTGCGCTACCGCCGGGCGTTTCTTTACGACCCCTCGATGAACGCGCGCCTGGGAGCCGCTTACCTGAGGAGCCTTTTCGACCGGTTTTCGAACAATTCGCTCTGGGCGCTGGCGGCCTATAACGGAGGACCGACCCGGATGGCGCGGGTGCTGCGGGAGAATGCCGGCCTTCCCGAGGACGAGGTGTTCGAGTCTCACCCGGCGTTCGAAACGCGCGACTACGTCCGTCGCGTCATGCTCTTTTCGGGCTCCTACAGGGAGCTGTATCCCTGAGGGTCGCGAAGGGTGAAGGGCGAAAGGCGGAGAGAAGGCGGAGAGAAGGCGGAGGGTCGAAGGCGGAATCGGAGGAGGGTCTCATGATCGAGTTTTCGATCCGGACGGGGAAGAAGATCGAGCGTTCCGACATCACGGACCGCGTGGTCGCGGCGGCGGAGAAGCTCGGCGTTCGGGACGGGGCGCTGCTGATCTCCGTGCCGCATACGACGGCCGCCGTCACGATCGGCGAGAACTACGATCCTGACGTCATCACGGACATGGAGCGCGCCCTCGCCGCGTGGGTCCCCGGCGTCCGTTTCGACCATGACGAAGGAAACTCTCCCGCGCACTTCCTCTCCGAGGCGATCGGCACGTCCCGGCTCGTGCCGCTCGAGGAGGGCCGGCCGAGACTCGGCCGCTGGCAGGGGATCTTCTTTATCGAACTCGACGGGCCCCGGGACAGAACGGTCGAGGTGACGGCTCTGTCCCGGTGAAGATCTGTCGGGTAACTCTTCCCGCTGGCTCCGAGCGTGAGGAGCGGACCCGTCCGGCCGTCGCGCGATGGGCTCGCAACTAACCGGCGATCCACTCTTTCTCTTCGCGCGCCGTGTGGGCTTCCCATCGTGAGGCCAGGTTCGCCGCGAGCGTGCGGACTCCGCCCGGATCACCCGGCTCGCCGAGCACCCGGCGGATCATCCCGGACAACTCGCGGATCTGAACATGCTCCAGCCGCAGGTCGCGGAACAGTTCTTCCCGCGGCGTTTCATCCGCGCGGGCGACGAGCTTTCCCGCTGCGCCGGGAAAGAGACTTTCTTCGAAACGCGTGTGAACACGAATCGCGTCATCGAGGCGGGCGATCGCACCGACGGATGCGGCGAGCGCCCCCGCGGACGCGGCGGCGAGAAATTCTCCCAGCAGGGCGTCCAGATCCCGATGCTCGGAACGAAGAGCGTCGGCGTCTTCTGGCGCGAGCTCGCCCGCGTCGGTCATGATCCGGGCCGGGTCTTTGAAATCAGACGGCGCTCGAGAGCGTCAGAAGAAGCTCCATCGGGAGAAGATGGTGGCACGGGGGCCTTCGGGCCTCGGGGGGACGTCATGAACGCGATTTTTTCACGCTGCGGGACCGGGCACGGGAACGGCCGGGGAATCCCGAGGCGAGGGATCGCCGCCACGGCGGTCGTGCTGATCGTCGCGTCCTTGGTCCTGACCGGCTGCCGCGAGAAAGGCGACCCGGCGGCGGAGGCGGTGACCGATCTTTCCCGCGCCGCCCGGGATCGCGACGCCAGGGCGTTTCTGGATCGGGTCGCCGACGATTTCCAGGCCGCCGACGGCTCGCGCAGGGCGGACGTCGAGCCGAGGCTGCGACAGTTCTTTGCCGCATGGGAGAGACTCGACGTGACCGTCCGCGACCTGAAAGTCGAGCGCTCCGAAGGCGCGGCGCTTGCGCGTTTTCGCGTGGACCTCTCGGGCCGCGCGAGGAAGATCGCGGGCCTCGAAGGCCTGCTCCCGTCGACATCCTCGTGGCGGTTCGAAACCCGGATCGCCCCGTCGGGCAGCCGCTGGCGCGTGACGTGGGCATCGTGGTCGGCGGTTCCGTGAGAGCCCGCCCGGTTGACACCCCCCGCCTCCTCGGCTAACGTTCGCGATCCGCTGCCGTTCCTCAGTAGCTCAATGGCAGAGCACCCGGCTGTTAACCGGGGGGTTGTAGGTTCAAATCCTACCTGAGGAGCCAAATTCCCTAGCGTTTCCCGTCTTTTTCGTCCGATTGTCCGGGATTTGTCCGGAATCGGAATTCCGAGTCTCGGCCCTCTTCGCCCGATCGAGATACTCCCCGGCTCGCTCGAGGGCGCGAGCCGAGTCCGAGATGTCTTGCGGGTGATTCGAGCGCGCTCCCTCCGGCCTGTGGACGGCACTCTGATGTCGATCGTAATCAGCGCGTCGAGGGCGGAATCGAGGACGGCGCGAAGCCGGGCATCCGCCGGGGAAACCTCGCCTTCCTGGGCCCCGGACGCGGAGACCGGTC
>JBDUBI010000119.1:0-35585 GCA_040004225.1 Acidobacteriota bacterium | reverse complement strand
TCGCCGCGCACGGCGAAGGCAGCTCCCGCAGTGAGCGAAGGCGACGGTTGGCGACCGCTTAAACTAGTCCCATGGAGTTGACCCGCCTTCCGCCCGAGCTCGAACGGACTCTCGGGGGAGAGGCGTTCCGGCGGCGGCGGCGGGTTGTTTTTCCGCTGCTGACGACCGACCCCGACGGGTTTCCGAGATCCGCGCTGCTGACGGCCGGAGAGGTCCGCGCGACGTCTCCGACGGCGATGTCCATCGCGGTGCTCGCCGCCAGCCGCACGTCGATTAACCTGATCCGCCGCCGCCAGGCGACCCTTCTCTACATGCAGCGTCACCTCGCCGCGTCGATCCGGTTGCGGGCAGGGCGCGGCCGCGTCTCGCGGCACGACCCGGACCGCACGATCTTCCCGCTCTCGGTCTTCCGCGTGCGCATCGACCAGGCCGCGCCCGGCGAAGGAAACGTTTCGCTGCTCGCGGGACCGGTCTTCGCCGGACCCGACTCTCTCTCCCTTTTCTACGCCGCGCTCTTTGACGAGCTCGGCGAGAGCGGCGCCGAATGAGGTTCGAGAAGCGTGTGGTGCTGGTGACCGGCGGCGGCCGTGGAATCGGGCGGTCCGTGGCGCTCCGATTCGCCGAAGAGGGGGCGGCAGTGGCGGTGGTGGCGCGGACGTCGGGCGAGCTCGAGCAGACCGCTCAGCAGATTCGCGCCTCCGGCGGAAGCTGCTTCGTGGCGACCGGCGACGTCACCGCGGCCGGCGCCGCCGAGAGATGCGTCGCGGAAACCGAATCCGCGCTCGGGCCCGTCGATGTCCTGATCAACAACGCGGGAATGTTTCTCTGGAAGCCGTTCCTGAAGATGACGGCCGAGGAGTGGGATCGCGTCGTCGCGACGAACTTGACGTCCACGGCGAGCTTCTGCCGCGCCGTACTACCCGGGATGGTCTCGCGCGGGCGAGGAAAAATCGTCAACGTCTCTTCCGTGCACGGACTCCGGGGTGATGCGAACCTCTCCGCTCACAGCGCGGCCAAGTTCGGCGTCATCGGCCTGACACAGAGCCTCGCGCGGGAGTTCCGGACGCACAACATCGCGGTGAACGCGGTCTGTCCGGGGGCCGTCGACAACAAGATCGACGAGACGGCCGACGTCGACCGCTCGTCGCCGCTCTCTCAGAAGCTCTGGCCGCGAGACGTGGCGCGGACGGTCCTCTTCCTGGCGTCCGACGACGCTGCGGGAATTACCGGAGCGGCGCTCGAGGTGTATGGCGGCACTCACCTCACGATCCAGGGGTAACCTGCCTTCTGCACCCTCCAGGCGCTCGCCCCCGCCAGATCGACCTCGGTAAGCCTCAGGCGGTGTCGGTCAGGAAGGCGGGGGCCGCGCGCGCCTCGGCCCGGATCTCGAGGGCCACGTCCGGAACGTTCGTCGTGATCGACGGGACTCCGAGGTCGAGCAGGCGGCGAATCTCCGAGGGTTCGTCCGCCGTCCAGGGGTGAACGGAGAGCCCCGCCGAGCGGGCGTGCGCGAGCAGGGCCGCGTTCACCAGGTCACAGCGGGGTCCCAGGGCGTCCGCCGGGGGAAACAGCGGCGTCGGTCTGCCCGGCTCGGGCAGCGCCACCGCATGGTCGATCAGGAAACTGGTGGCGAGCGTCGCATCCGTCTCGCGCATCACGCGGAGAAACTCCGGGTCAAAGGAGGAGACCAGGCACCGCCCCCGGACACCGAACTCCGCCGCGACGCGCGAGACTCGCCTCGCCATCAGAGCGAGATGGGTGTGCGTCGACGTCTTTACCTCGACCACGTACCGCAGCGCGGGACCGTAGCGATGGAAGACTTCCTCGAGCTTGGGAATGCGATAGGGCCCGAACTCCGAGGGAAGGTGGAGCTTTTCGATCTCCCGCGCGGTGAAAGTGCGGACCGGGATCCTCTGGTTCCCGAGAACGATGTCCTCGTCGTGGAAGAGGACCGCCTCTCCGTCACGGGTCTGTCGTAAATCGAATTCGATCGCATCCGCGCCCAGGCTCTCGGCGGAATCCAGGCTGTCGAGGGTATTCTCGCGGGCGCGGCGAGGCGCGCCCCGATGACCCACGATCCAGGGTTCATGAGGCTCTTTCCAGTCGCTCACCGGGAGGTCATCCGGGCCGATTCTATTTCGGCGAGAAGCAGGTCGAGCGCGGCGTCCGGATGATCGGCCGCCAGGACGGAGCGGCCGACCACGAGAATGTCGGCGCCGGCCGCGATCGCCGCGCGCGGCGTGCCGGTCCGCTTCTGATCTCCTGACGGCGCGCCCTCGGGCCGGATCCCGGGGACGACGGTCAAAAACGACGGGCCGCAGGCCGCGCGGATGCCGGACAGATCGCCGGGAGAGCAGACCACGCCGTCGAGGCCGCAATCGCGAGCCAGGACCGCCAGCCGGCGAGCGATCCCCTCCGGCGTTCCGGCGACGGGAAGGTCTGCCAGGGCTCGCGAGTCGAGTGAGGTCAGGAGCGTGACGGCGATCAGGAGGGGTCTCCCCGGTTCGTCTCCGAGGGCCTGCCGCGCGGCAACGAGCATGTCCCGGCCCCCGGATGCGTGGACGTTCACCATCGAGGCGCCGGTCCGCGCGGCAGCGGAGACGGCGCGGCCCACGGTGTTCGGGATGTCGTGGAGCTTCAAGTCCAGAAAAACCCGCGCCCCCGTCGCCGCGACGTCCGCCACGAGCGCGGGCCCCTCGGACACGAACGCCTCCAGACCGACTTTCAGCCATCCGACTCGCCCGGCGCAGAGACCCGCGGCGGCGAGCACCTCGTGGCGCGATGGAAAGTCGAGCGCGATGCAGAGCCGGGAGGCCGCTCCCCCGGCGGAGGCCGCCCCGGAGGGGATCATCCTTCCGCGCCCGCGACCAGGCTCGCCGGGGAGGGGCCCTGCGCCCGACCCACCAGCTCCGCCACGGTCACGCGGCGCGCCGCGCAGTATGCGGAGAGCTCCGCGACGAGTCGGCCGGAGATCCCGGGGTCCTTGAAATTCGCCGTCCCGATCTGGACCGCGGTGGCCCCGGCCGCCAGGAACTCCAGCACGTCCGAAAGGTCGCTGATTCCGCCGATCCCGATCAGGGGAGTCCGGGGGAGCGCCCGCGCCACCTGGTAGACCATGCGGACCGCGAGCGGCCGAATGGCAGGGCCCGAAAGGCCGCCGGTGCCGAATGAGAGCCGCGGACGCGCGGTCTCGGGATCAATCGACATGCCGACGAACGTGTTCACGAGCGAAAGCGCGTCCGCGCCCGCCTCGTGCGCGGCGCGGGCCGATTCCACCAGATCGGGGGCGTTTGGAGAAAGCTTGACGAGAAGAGGCCGCTTTGTGGCCGCGCGGACGCGGCGTACGAGCGAGCCGGTCAAGGATGGCGAGTTGCCGAAGAGCATTCCGCCCTTCTCGACGTTCGGGCAGGAAATGTTGAGCTCCACGGCGGCCAGCCCCTCCGCCTCTTCCAGCGCGCGGACGACGGTGACGTAATCGTCTTCGACGTCCCCCCAGACGTTCGCGATCACCGTGGCCGAAAGCGCCCGGAGCTTCGGCAGCTTTTCGAGGAGGAACGCCTCGACCCCCACGTTCTGCAGTCCGATCGCATTCAGCATTCCGGCCGGCGTCTCGCAGATCCGTGGCGCGGCATTGCCCGCATGCGGCAGCAGAGACAGTCCTTTCGTGCAGATTCCGCCCAGCCGGGAAAGGTCCACGAAGTCCGTGAACTCCAGGCCATATCCAAACGTGCCCGACGCCGTCAGGATGGGATTGGCGAGCTCCATCGGACCGACCCGGACGCGGAGGGCGGGGAGATCGGCCGACTCATTCACCGGCAGCGGCTCCAGTCGATCCGGGAGGGCGCAAGCACGGGGCCTTCCTGGCAGGAGATCAGAAACGGCGTGTCCGAGCCGGGGAGGACGCAGGCGAGGCACGCCCCGAATCCGCATCCCATCGCGGCCTCCGTGGAAAACTCCGATGGGAGATTGAGGCGCGACACGACGGCGGCGAGCGCCCCGAACATCGGCATGGGCCCGCAGGCATAGAGCCGCGCGTAACCGATTTTTTCGGCGCGGCGCGCGAAAATCTCCGTCACGAACCCGCTCTCTCCCGCCGAGCCGTCGTCGGTCGCCGTCAGGACCTCGCCGGGAACGATCCCCGTGAAGCGTTCGAGGATGGCGAGATCGACGCCCGTGCGTCCCCCGAGGAAGAGATCCGCCTCGAGTCCTGCCGCGGTGAGCGCGCGGAACAGGAGTGGGAACGGGGCGGCTCCGATCCCTCCGGCGACGACGGCCACCCGGCTCCCACGCGCGAGCCCCTCCAGGGAGAACCCGTTTCCCAGCGGACCGAGGAGTAACGCTCTCCCGCCCTCTGGAAGCGCTTCGAGGGCGGCAGTTCCCGGTCCGATCGTCTTGACGAGAAACTCGACCCGGCCGTTCTGCGGGTCCGCGTCCGCCACCGAATAGGCCCGGCGCAGGTACGGTCGCATGCGATCCGGAACATCGAGCATGACGAACTGCCCGGGCTCGATCTCGCGGGCGAGCTCGGGGCTGAGAAACGTGGAGGAGAAAACCGAATCGGAATAGTGACGGGTCGAGAGGAGGAGGGCGCTGTGGTCGGACCTCACCGCCCGGAGTCTACGTCACGGGCGGGGTCTCGATGCGCGAGGCGAACCGGCGAGCGGCGCGGGAAAGAGCCTCATCCCCCGCGCCGTTCGCCTCTTCGCTTCCCTGATGTGTGTCAAACGAGAAAGCTCACTTCCGACGGGTCGCGCGGCTTCTCATTTTCGACGTCCGAGCGCCGCGCTCTCGCAGCGCACCGCTCGCACCGGGGCGCCCCGTTCACCTCGTCAAACGGCCGGGCATAGGCCCCGCAGCTCCGGCAACGACGAAGGGCCCGGTGATTCGCGTCGTTTTCCACCTCGATCTGCAACTGCCTGCTCATCCCCTCTTCTCGACTTTCTACCCTCTGAATCTTCGAGGGCTGCCACAGGAAAAGCGAGGAGAGTGCCAAAGGCAATCGCTTGAATCTAAACAGCTTAAAGTATAGGTGGCGACAGGTTTTGTAGTCGCGGGGGGAATCCGTCCCTTAAAAAGGTCAGTCGTGCGCGGCGGGGGTCTCCCAGGGCGGCAGGCGCCCGGGCTAGTCGCTGCCGGCTTCCGACTCGAGCTCGTTGGCCATGCCGTCGTGCCGGTGCGCGCGCGCCACCGCGGCTCCCTCGGAAAAGGCCTGTCGGGCGGCAGCGTCTTCTCCCAGGCGCCGCAGGGAGTGGCCGAGGAGGCGATATGCGGCGCCCTCGTCCTTCGTGCGAGCGAGATAGTCGCGCAGCACCGCGACCGTGTCGCTCCATCGCTCGGCCTTGAAGTACTCGTTGGCCAGCATGAAGAGCGTGAGGGAGTTGGCCGGGTCCCTTTCGCGCAAGCCCTCGAGAGCGTCTATGCGGGAAGACATCTCTAACCCGACCTTTCCGGCGGCAACGGGCTCTCGGCGAACATGGAGTCCTTCAGTACGCCGCGAGCCTGTCCAGCGCTTTTCGGATGTGGCTCGCCTGCGGAAGAATGAAATCTTCCACCTGCGGCTGATAGGCGACGAAGGTGTCCGTTGCAGCCACCCTCTCGACGGGCGCGTCCAGATAGGGGAAAAGCTCCGTGCCGATCCGGGCCGCGATTTCGGCCCCGTATCCCCAGGAGATCGGGTCTTCGTAGACCACGAGGACGCGATTGGTTTTCTTTACCGAGCGGGCGATGGCCTCCCAGTCGTAGGGGGAGAGAGATCGCAGGTCGAGAACTTCGGCTGACTTTCCGGTCTCCTCGGCGAAGGACCGGGCCGCCTGAAGCGACCGATAGACCGTCGCGCCGTAGGTCACGATCGTCACGTCTTTTCCCTCGGCCGCCACACTCGCGCGCCCGAAGGGGACCATGTAGTCCGGCCCCGGATACACGCCCTTGTTGTGGGTCTGGCGGTAGAGGTGCTTGTGCTCGAGAAAGAGCACGGGATCATCGCATCGGATCGCTGTCCGAAGAAGCCCGTTCGCGTCGAGTGCGTTCGAAGGCATGACGACGCGGAGCCCCGGGATGTGCGTCATGAGGACCGCGCCGGATTGCGAGTGGTAGACGGCGCCCCCGCCGATGTAGCCGCCCGTCGCCACGCGGATCACCATCGGAGCGGAGAACGTATTGCCGGAGCGCCACCGGAGATTCGAGAGCTCGTTGTGGATCTGCATGTACGCGGGCCAGATGTAGTCGTAGAACTGGATCTCGGCGATCGGCTTCAACCCTCGGACCGCCATGCCGATCGCGCGGCCCACGATGTTGGCCTCCGCCAGAGGCGAGTTGAACACGCGATTCTTGCCGTAGAGACGCTGCAGATTGGCAGTGAGCTTGAAGACGCCGCCCTTGCCCTTGACCTCTTCCAGCACTTCTTCGCGCGAGGCGTCGGCAACGTCCTCTCCGAAAATGACGATCCGAGGGTCTCGCTTCATCTCGTCGCGCATGCACGCATTCAACAGATCCACCATCGTGGTGGGAGCCGCGCCTTCCGCGTGCACCGGCGGGGTCGAGAAGGCGTCCGACGTCGGGTCGACGTCGGGCGAATAGACGAACTCGTACGCGGAGTCGGGCGCGGGAACCGGGGCCGCGAGCGCTCGATCGGCCGCCTCGTTGACCTCCTGATCGACCTCCGCGTGAAGGCGGTCGAGGTCGGCCTGGGTGGCAATCCCCTCTTCGAGGACGAGACGCGACATCGTCTTCAGCGGGTCGCGCTCCGCGTCTCGTTCGCGCTCCGCTTTGGGCCGGTACGTCGCTTCGTCGTCCGACAACGAGTGGCTGTAGGGCCGCACGACGTGCGCGTGCACGAGCGCCGGGCCCTTGCGGGACCGGCAGTATTCCGCCGCCTCCCGAAGGGCGTCGTACGAGGCGAGAAAATCGCAGCCGTCCACCTCGGCGAGGAAGAGATTCGGGAAGCTGCCCAGGAGCTTCGAAATGGAGCCTCCCGGCGTGTTGACTTCAACAGGGACCGAAATCGCGTAGCCGTTGTCCTCGATTAAGAAGAGGACCGGCAGCTTCAGGTTGCAGGCGGAGGAAAGCGCCTCCCAGAACTCGCCCTGCGAGGTCTGCCCCTCTCCGCCTGAGACAACGACGATCTCGTCGTTCTGGAAGCCGCCGCGGGAAGAGAGCTCCGGAATCAGACTCTTGCGCCAGCCACCCTCCGCCGCACCCACGGCGTGCAGGAACTGCGTTCCGGTGCAGGAGGACTTCGAGATGAGGTTCAAGCGCTTTGATCCCCAGTGAGAGGGCATCTGCCGGCCGGCCGACGCCGGATCCGCGGTGGCGCCGACGGCCTGGAGGAACATCTCGTAGGGCGTGACGCCGATCTGGAGACACAGGGCGCGGTCCCGGTAGTAGAGCTCGAACCAGTCATACCCGGGCCGGGCGACCATCCCCGCGGCTGTCGTCACCGCTTCGTGCCCGGCGCTGTTGATCTGAAAGTAGATCTTGTTCTGCCGCTTGAGCTGGATCTCCTTATCGTCCACCCGCCGGGAGAGGTAGACGTTGCGGTAGGCGGCGAGCAAGGCCGCCGGGTCGAGCCCGTGGTATCTGCTCGCCGAGACCTCCGTCGCCATTCTCGAAATATAGCAAGACCGGTCAGCGTCCGCCCCCTCGCCCCGGGCGCGGGGTGAGGGCTCGAGTGAGGGGCCAGGTGGCTCAACCATCGAAGGCGCGTCCAACAAACCCCGGAGAAATCCATCTTCTTGAAGGCGGGTTTCATTGAGCGATCGGGTCGCCGCAGTGGAGATTCCGGCGACTTGAGGGCGCACCGGCCCCGCCAGCCGGCTAAAAAAGAGACTTCAGGCTGGACCCGATCCCCCAGACCTCGAGGACGAGCACGGTGAGCGTCAGGATCAGAAAAAGGATCCCCAGGCGGTGCGGCCGGGGGGATGGGACAGAGCTCACGGATTGAATGGCAAGCACCCGCCGTGCCAGTGCCTCTCACGGGCGAAAGATCTCGTCTGGCCCCGCTGTTGCTATTCTCAAACCGCAATGAACCTGCCGCCTGTGGACTCTTTGACGCCCGTTGTCCCGAACCTGCCGCCGCCCCCTCCGGCGCCCGACCTCGCCTCGGTCGACCCGACGCTCGATCTCCCGGACGAAATCCGTCGGCTGAAACGACAAAAAAACGCGGTGCTGCTGGCTCACTACTACCAGGAAGAAGAGATCCAGGACCTCGCGGATTTCGTCGGCGACTCTCTCGACCTCTCCCGCAACGCGCAGAAGTCCGACGCGAGCCTCATCGCGTTCGCGGGGGTCCGCTTCATGGCGGAGACGGCGAAGATCCTGAATCCCTCGCGGAAGGTCATCCTCCCCGACTACGAAGCGGGATGCTCGCTCGAGAGCTCCGCGCCTCCGGAGGCGTTCCGGCGATGGCGGGAGGCCCATCCCGGGGCGGTGTCTCTGACGTACATCAACTGCTCCGCGGCGGTGAAGGCGCTCTCCGACATCATCGTAACGTCCTCGAACGCAGAGAAGATCCTCCGGACGATCCCCCCGGAGAAGGAGATTCTCTTCGCGCCCGACCGGCACCTCGGGGCCTGGCTGGCTCGGAAGACAGGGCGCCAGATGGTCCTCTGGCCGGGGGCCTGTATCGTCCACGAGCAGTTCTCCGAACGCGAGATCGTCCGATTGAAGGCGAAGCATCCGGACGCCCTGCTTGCGGCGCACCCCGAATGCCCCGAAGGCATCCTTCGCTACGCCGATCACGTCGGGTCGACGCGTTCCATCCTGAACTTCGTGACGACCGCACCCGGAAAAACGTTCCTGATCGCAACGGAAGAGGGAATCCTTCACCAGATGAAGAAGCTCGCCCCGGATCGCGAGTTCATCCCCGTGCCCCCGGACAACGGCTGCCGCTGCAACGAGTGTCCGTTCATGAAGTTGAACACTCTCGAAAAGCTCTACCTCTGCCTCCGCGACGAGCGTCCCGAGATCGTTCTGCCGGAAGAGATCCGGCGGGCGGCCGAAAAGCCGCTTTTGCGGATGCTGGAGCTGTCCTGAGGGAAATGCCGGATAGAAAGGCGTACGGGCGGGTCGCGTCCCTGCTACATTTCCTTCGGGTCCGATTGAAGACGGAAAGTGGGCACCATGCTGAATAGAGTTATCTGGGCTGTCGGCGGATTGGGGCTTGCGGCAGCCGCGGCCGCGCAGGTACCGGCTCCTCCGCTCCCGCCTCTGCCGAATGTCAATGTCCGGATCGTCGGCGCGCCTCCCCCTCCGCCGCGGCGGGAAGTCGTGGTTTACGAGACGCGACCCGCTGCCGAGTCCGTCTGGACAGGCGGCTACTACGACTGGCAGGAAGAGCAGTGGGCCTGGGTTCCCGGCCGCTGGGTTTCGCGCCCGGCGCCGCGATCCTCCTGGGTCCGCGCCCGGTACGTCCGCGCGGACGGCGGCTGGCATTATGTGCCGGCGCACTGGTCGACTCAGCGCGTGTTCTACGATGACGGACGGGCCTATGACGTCAGGGCCCACCACAGGGTCAAGGGTCCCCACGGAAAGGCCCGGGGTCACAACAAGGACAAGCAATTCGAGAAGGCGGAGAAGCACCGGTTCAAGGAAAAGAAACACCACGGAAAACATGGCGACTGAATGAAGAGTCGCGCCCGCTTCGTTCCCGTCCGCTCCCTTTTCTTCCGATACTGGAGGCAAACAAATGTCTGAATACACGCTTCCCGATCTGCGGTACGACTACGGCGCCTTGGAACCCCACATCTCGGGAAAGATCATGGAGCTCCACCACGACAAGCACCACGCCGCCTACGTAAAGGGAGCGAACAAGGCGCTCGAGCAGATGGCGGAAGCGCGGGAAAAGGATGATTTCACGCGCATCGCGGCTATCGAGAAGTCCCTCGCCTTCAACCTTTCGGGTCACGTCCTGCACTCGCTCTTCTGGACCAACCTGACGCCGAAAGGCGGCGACCGGCCCCACGGAGAGCTCGCGGCCGCGATCGACAACGATTTTGGAACCTTCGAGCACTTTCAGAAGCAGATGGTCGGCGCGGCCTCCACGATCATGGGGTCCGGGTGGGCGGCCCTGACATGGGATCCTCTCGGCAAGCGGCTGATGACGGTGCAGATTTACGATCACCAGTCGAACGTCAACCAGGGCGGCACGCCGATTCTCGTCCTCGACGCCTGGGAGCACGCGTTCTACCTTCAGTACCAGAACCGCAAGCAGGAGTTTTTCGAGGCGGTGTGGAACGTCTGGAACTGGGCCGACGCGGCGCAGCGCTTCGAGGCGGCCAGAAAAACATAACCGCTGTCGCTGTCGGAGTCCCGCCGTCCGCTCCGTCAGAAAGAGAATCGAACCCACGGAGGGGCGGCCGCCTCAGTGCATGCATCGACCACCCCATTTCCCGCGGATGAGCCGGACAGCTTATTCTTCGTCCGCCCATGCAATCTCTGTCGGGGGAGGCGCTCGACGCCCGGCTGCGGGAATTCCTGACCGAGGACATCGGAAGCGGAGACGTCACGACCGAGGCCACCGTGCCTTCAGACGCGACCGCCCGCGGAACGGTCGTGGCCAGAAGCGCGTGCGTCGTCTCCGGGGTGGCCGCGGCGCGGCGCACATTCGAGCTCCTCGATCCCCGGGTGGAGTGGAAAGCCGCGGTCGCGGCGGGCGATCGCGTGGAAGCGGGCACGGTCGTCGCTGAGCTTTCGGGAAGCGCCCGCGCCCTTCTCACGGCGGAGAGGGTCGCGCTGAACCTCCTGCAGAGGATGTCCGGGGTCGCCACCGAGACCCGCCGCTTCGTCGATGCTGTCGCCGGCACGCCGTGCCGCATCTACGACACCCGGAAGACGGCGCCCGGGCTTCGCGCCTTCGACCGGGAGGCCGTCCGCGATGGCGGCGGCGTAAATCACCGCGACACCCTGTCCGACCAGGTCCTCATCAAGGACAACCACCGACGGCTGGCCGGCGGCGTCGGGCGCGCCGTGACCGCCGCCCGCGCGCTGCTCCCGCCGGGCGGCATCGTCGAGGCGGAGGTCGAAACCGAGGACGAGCTCCGCGACGCCCTGGAAGCGGGCGCCGACCAGATCCTGATCGACAACCAGACGCCCGATACCGTCGCGCGGTGGGCGGCGATCGCGCGGCAGCGCGAGCCCAGGCCGTGGATCGAAGCGTCCGGAAACATGAGCCTCGTGACGGTGCGACAGTACGCCCTGGCGGGACCCGACTGTGTTTCCGTCGGCGCGCTGACGCACTCCGTCCGCGCCGCGGACCTTTCTCTCGATCTCGACGTGGACCTCTCTCGTGAATGACACGACCGAAGTCCTGATCCTCGGCACCGGGATCGCCGGGGCCACGGCGGCGCTCGCCGTGGCGCGTGAAGGCGTCCGAGCGACGGTCGTGACGCGCGCCGCGGAGGCCCGCGAGTCGAACACGTTCTGGGCGCAGGGCGGGATCGTGGGGCGCCCGCCGGGAGACTCGCCCGAACAGCTCGCTCACGACATCGAAAAAGCGGGAGACGGGCTCTGCTCGCCCGAGGCCGTGGCGCTCCTGGCGCGCGAAGGTCCCGAGCTCGTCGAACGCCTGTTAATCGAGGAGCTCGGCGTGCCCTTCGACCGCGAGGGCGCCGGGTTCCACTGGACCCTCGAAGGCGCGCACTCGGTCCCGCGCGTCCTGCATGTGAAGGATGAGACCGGCATGCCCATCGAGCGCGCGCTCCTCGCGGCGTGCCGCGCCGAGAGCCGCATCGAGTGGCTCCTCGAAACGACCGCCGTCGACCTCCTGACCCTTTCGCATGACTCGACTCTGCCAACGGACCGCTACCGGCCGCCGCGGGCAATCGGGGCGTACCTGCTGGATCGGAAAACCGGCTCCGTGACGCCCCATCTCGCGCAGGAGACGATCCTCGCGACGGGCGGGCTCGGTCAGGTTTATCTGCACACGACCAATCCGCAGGGGGCGCGGGGCGACGGCATCGCGATGGCGAGGCGCGCCGGCGCCCGCCTCCTGAACCTCGAGTACATCCAGTTCCACCCGACGGCTCTCGTCCACTCGAAGGGCCGCCTCCTTCTGACCGAAGCGCTGCGCGGCGAGGGGGCGAAGATTACGGACGCCTCCGGGCAGGAGTTCCTCCGAGCCGTCCATCCCGACGCCGAGCTGGCTCCGCGGGACATCGTCGCCCGGGCGATACACCAACGGATGCTGGAACGGGACGAGTCGCACGTTCTCCTCGACATCTCGCACAAGCCCGCCGCGTGGATCCGGGAGAGGTTCCCGGGACTGACCGCGCGCTGCCTCGAGCTCGGCTTCGATTTGACCGCCGGGCCCGTGCCCGTGGTTCCCGCCGCGCACTACTCGTGCGGCGGCGTCGCGGTCGACGGCAACGGCCGGACGACGCTCGGGCATCTGCGCGCGGCGGGAGAAGTGTCGTGCACCGGGGTCCACGGGGCGAACCGCCTGGCCTCGACGTCGCTCCTCGAAGGCCTTCTCTGGGGATGGCGGGCGGGCAAAGCCGCAGCAGCCGAAGTGCTGCGACGCCGGGGCGAGCCGCTCCCGGCCGTCCGCCCCTGGCAGCCCGAAAACGAGCCGGTCGACCCTGCCTTGATCGCGCAGGACTGGATGGTCATCCGCCACACGATGTGGAACTACGTCGGGCTGCTCCGTTCCGAGAAGCGCCTGGACCGCGCCGGGCGGATCCTGGCGGAGCTGCAGGTCGAGATCGAGGACTTTTACCGCCGCGGAACAATGTCGGACGCCCTCCTCGGCCTGCGCAACGGGGTCCAGACCGCTCTCGCCATCCAGCGCGGTGCGTCGGAAAACCGGGTGTCGAAGGGGTCCCACTATCGGGAGGACAGGTAGCGGGCGAGGCGCTCGGGGTCCTGGAAGCCGGGCGCTTGAAGGCGTCACGCCGGACCCTCCGCCCTCCCGCCTCCCGCCTCCCGCCCTCCCGCCTCACGCCTCACGCCTCACGCCTCACGCCCTCCCTCGCATATAGTCCCCCCTCCATGAGTGTCCTCTACCTTCAGTTCGAAAGCGGCGACCGCAACACGCGGGTCCAGAAGCTCGGAAAGAGCGGCGCGCACATCGTTCCGGTCGAGCCCCGCTGGCCGATTTTCTTCGAGCTGGCCAAGAGGGAGAAGCCGTACGCGATCGCGATTGATTTCTCCCAGGCGCCGACGCACTGTCTGGAGACGGCGGATTACATCGCCAAGGCGAAGGAAACCCGCGAGACGCCGCTCTACCTGCTCCGGGTGCCGGACGACCGGCGCGACGCGGTCCGGAAGCGGCTGCCGAACGCCTCGATCGTGACAGAACAGGACCTCGCTCAAATTCTCGTCGTCGAGGAAAAGAAGGCGCAGGAACGGGCGCGGGAGAAGAAGGAAGCCGCCGCCGCGGCCCGAAAGACGGCGCGCGCGAAAAAACTCGGCCTGGACAAGCCGCCTCCCCCGCCGCCCCCGCCTCCAGCAAAGGGCAAAACCGCAGCGCGGCCGAAAGGCGCTCCGGCGGTCGCGCATGAGGCGCGCAGGAAGACCGCCGCGCCCGTAAAAAAGAAGCCGGCTCCCGCCCGCAAGGCGGCGGCCCGGCCCCCCAAAAAGAAATAGTCCGCCGCCGAGGGTTCCGGCGACGCCGATGAGGTTTTCGCCCGCCGTCGATTCCTCTCTCCGCCCGAGCCGTGCCGCAATCTGGCGCACTCTCGCGATCCTGGCCGGCTGGGCCGCGCTCGTCTGGGCGGGCAGCTACGCAGCGCGATCGATTCGCCTCTCTCCGCGCGAAGGCTGGCCTCCGGAGATCGCCCGCCGCGCTCCCCCGCTCGCGCGGTACGACTCGGGCTGGTACCTGAAGATCGCCGAACATGGCTACGGGACTCCGCCGCCCGAGGGCGTCGCGTCGGAGCACGTCTTCTTTCCCCTCTATCCTGCGCTCGCGGGGGCGATCGCCCGCGGATTGCGCGTCGATTCATTTGCCGCGGGGCTGGCGGTGTCGCTCGCGGCCATGCTCGCGGCCGGCGTGCTCTTCGTCCGCGAGGGGCGGAGGCGGCTCGGAGATCGGGATTCGCGGGCCGCGCTCTTTTTCCTGCTCCTCTTTCCCACCTCCTTCTTTCTGCTTTCCATGTACGCGGAATCGCTCTTCCTTCTCCTGGCCCTCCTGGCCTTCGATGCGGTCCGCCGCGAAAGACCGGTCATGGCCGCGGCGTTCGGTTTTCTGGCGGGCCTGACCCGGCTCCCCGCCCTCGCCCTGAGCGTTCCCCTGGCGCTCGCCTGGCTCGCCCGCCCTTCCGCGGCGGGTCGGCCCCGGATTCGCGCCGATAGAGTCCGGGCCGCCCTCATCGGCCTGGCGCCCGTGGCCGCCGTCTGCCTGTGGATCTTCGGCGTCGGGGCGTACTTTGGAGAGCCCGGCCTCTACTTCCGACTGCAGCGCTCCTGGAGTCGAGGCACATCGCCTCTCGGCGGCCTGGCGGAGTGGGGCGCCGCGCTGCCGTCCCGACTGGCCCGCGGCGACGCCCGGACTCATCCGGTCTTCCTGATCGACTACGCCAACGCGCTGCTCTTTTTCGCGCTCGGGATTTACCAGGCGGCGCGGCGGCGATGGGCCGACGCCGCGTGGACCGCCGGGGCCCTCCTGCTGCCCGCCGCGACCGGAATTTCCACGAGCCTGCCGCGATACCTGACGGTCGTGTACCCCGCGTTCTACGCCCTGGCCGAGATTTTCCGGGGGCGTCCGGCGGCGCGGACGGCCTGGTGGATCGGCTCGGCGGCGCTTCTGTCCGCCGGGTTAATCGCGTTCGTTCACTGGAGATGGGTGGCATGATGATCCCCCCGCGATCAGTGCCGGTCGGAGCTCGGCCCGACTTCTCTATCGAGCTTCGAAAGAACCCGCAGAATTCCCAGGCGACTCTCGTCCTGAATAATCCGGGCTAGAATCTCGGCCTCTCGAAAGCGAAAAGGAGCCCCGATGGATAACGGATTCTCGAAGGATGCCCTCTCCCGCTATGCCTCGGGGCAACGCGACCAGTTCGAGCGGACGCTCGGCGACTTAGTCGAGATCCCGACCGTCTCGGTCGAGCCGGAGCGGAAACCCGACATGCGGCGCGGCGCGGAGTCCGCCGTCCGTCTTCTGGAATCCATGGGGGCGAAAGCGAAGCTCTACGAAACGGCGGGGCATCCGATCGTGTACGGCCGCTTCGACCGGGGCGCCGGGCTTCCCACGGTCACGGTTTACAACCACCTCGACGTGCAGCCCGCGGACGGGCCTGACTGGAAAACGTCTCCTTTCGAGTTCGTCAAACAGGGGGACCGCTATTTCGGCCGCGGCACCACCGACGACAAGGGCCCCGCGATCACCGCCCTCTTCGGCGCGAAATACGCCTTCGACAACGGCGTCGCCGCGAACATCCACTTCCTCTGGGAGCTCGAGGAGGAAATCGGCAGCCCCCATTTTGAAACGACGATCGCGAGCCGCGCGAAGGATTTTGCGACCGACTCGGTCGTGGTCTCGGACACGGTCTGGGTTTCGAGAGCGCGCCCGGCGCAGCCGGCCGGTCTGCGAGGCCTTCAGGGGCTGCGCTTCGAGCTTCAGACCGGACAAACGGACCAGCACTCCGGGACGGCGGGCGGCGCGGCGCGCAACCCGGTCACGGAAATGTGCCAGTTGATCGCCGAGTGCGTGGACGGGAAAACGGGGAAAGTGAAGATACCGGGGTTTTACGCCGACGTGGTTCCTCCGACCCGGAAGGAGCTTGCCGACCTGGAGAACTGCGGCTTCACGGTCGCCGGTTTCAAGAAGGACCACCTCTACAAGACGCTCCGCGTCGACGACGCCCTCGAAGTGATGAAGCGCATCTGGATGATGCCGACATTCGAGGTCCACGGGATCGCCGGCGGCTATCAGGGACCCGGGGTGAAGACCATCATCCCGCCGAAGGCGACCGCGATCGTGTCGTGCCGGCTCGTCCCCGACATGAATCCCAGGAAAATCGTGAAGCTGGTGTCCGACTTCGTCAAGGCGAAGAACTCCGACGTAAAGATCAGCGCCGAACACGCGCTGCCGGCCTACCAGGGGAAGACCACGGGACCGTATGCGGACGCGATCCGATCGGCCATCAAGCTCGCGTTCGGCAAGGAGCCTGTCTTCGTGCGCGAGGGGGGCTCGATCGGTGCGGTCCTTTCCATGGAAAAGGTCCTGAAGGTGCCGGTCTTTTTCCTGGGGCTCTCCCTTCCCGAGCACGGGTACCACGCACCCAACGAGAACTTCGACTGGTCCCAGGCGAAGGGAGGGATGGCGGCGTTCGCCTCCTACTTCCAGCAGGTCGCCGCAATGGGCGCAGGAGTGCAGCGCGTGAAGGCGTAAGCGCTCTCGGGGCGCCTTTCGCCTTTCGCCTTTCGCCTTTCGCCGGAAACTAACCGCCCTCTTCGAACCCGAGCAGCTTCCGGAAAAAGCCGCGCCGGTGGCCGTCGTGGCGCAGAAGTAGGGTCTCGAGCTCGCCGCGGTCGAAGAAGATGCCGCCGCACGTCCCACAGCGGTCGACCTCGATTTCCTCGATGCGATCGAGCGCCATCGGGGCACCGTCATTGGGACACCGTCGCGACACGGCGCCCTCTCCCTCGGTCGGGCGCCGCGCGGCCGCAGCCGACCCGGCCCGCCGCTGGCGCGCCGCCTCGATCATCTCGGCTTCGTGTTCCCGGAACCATCCGTCCTCGCGTTCCTGCCGCAGCGCCGCCCCGTCCCAGTGCGATCCATCGGGTTTGGAAGGTCCGGTCATTTGAGCTCCCAATCAATCCGTTGTGAGTTGCTGGCTCGTCGGTTCACACGAACGCCCGCGAGGCCCGGCGGCCGCGTTCATCTCAACACATCTTCGAGCGCGGTCGAAGCGTCCGTCTTCTCGTCGCGGTATTTCACGATCACCGGCGTCTGCAGGGAGAGGCCCCACTCCGGTCCCCGGCCCTCCCGGACGGCGCGCGCGCCGGGCACGACGACCGCGCGCGCCGGAATCTCGAGCGGCCGGCCTTCCGCGCGCCGGTACTCCTCTCCGCGCACGAGGTCGTAGACGGGAGTGCCACCCGTCAGGATCACGCCGCTCGCGAGAACCGCGCCTTTCCGGACGATCGCCCCTTCGTAGATTCCGCAGTTGCCGCCGACGAGAACGTCATCTTCGAGGATGACTGGCAGCTGCCCCACCGGCTCGAGCACGCCCCCGATCTGAGCCCCCGCCGAGATGTGGACGCGCTCGCCGACCTGCGCGCAGGAACCCACGAGGGCGTGCGAGTCGATCAGAGTGCCTGCGCCGACGTACGCGCCGACGTTGACGTACGCCGGGGGCATGATCGTGACTCCGGGCCCGAGATAGCAGCCGTCGCGGACCGCGGTTCCGCCCGGAACGATCCGGACGTGCGAGCGCCCGTCGAATCGCTTCAAAGGCATGGTGTCCTTGTCGAAGAAAGGAAAGTCGGAGGCCGCGAGCGCCCGCACGATGCCCCCTGCGCGAAACCCGAGCAGAATCCCTTCCTTCACCCAGGGATGGACGGTCCATTGCCCGTTCTCGAGGGTCGCCGCCCGGATCGACCCGTCGTTCAATCCCGCCTTCAACTCTCGAAAGAGCGCGCGGAGAACGTCGGAAGAGTGCCGTTCCGGCGAGGCATACGCCTCCCGGATCCGCTCCGCAAGCGTGTCCGCGTCCGTCATCGCCGCGCTCCGGTTCGCTTGCCGGCGAGTTTGAAACCGTGGACGACCGTCTCGATCCGCCGCCGCGTTTCGTCTCTCACCGGAGCGAGGGGCAGCCGCAGCGTCTCGCCGCACTTTTTCATCAGCGCGAGGGCGCATTTGACGGGACCGGGGCTCGACTCCCAGAAATTCATCTCCATGAGAGGCAGCCAGCGCGCCTGGAGCTCGCGCGCTCCCGTCCCGTCGCCGTCCAGCGCCCGGGAAACGAGCGACCGCATCTCGCGTGGAATCTCGTTCGACGCCACGGAGATCAGGCCGCGCCCGCCCAGAGCGATCAACGCCAGCGCCGTCGCGTCGTCTCCTGAGAAGACGGCGAAGTCGGCGGGGAGCTGCGTCATGAGGCGCGCGATTTTGGAAAAGTCCGGCGAGGCTTCCTTCAACCCCACGACGTTCGGCACCTCCGCGAGCCGCAGGATGGTGTTCACGTCGAGATCGGTCCCCGTCCGCCCGGGGACGTTGTAGACGAGGATCGGCAGGCGCGAAGCGTCCGAGATTGCCGAGTAATGGCGAAAGAGACCATCCGGGGTCGGCCGGGTGTACATCGGCGTCACCGAGAGAATCCCGTCGGCGCCCGCCGCCTCCGCGTCGCGAGCCCAGAAGACCGCCTTGGCCGTGTGGTTGCCACCCGCTCCCGCGATCACGGGAACGCGTCCGCCCACCGCCGCCACGACCGCGGCCGTCACCGCCTTGCGCTCGTCTCCGGAAAGCGTCGAAGCTTCCCCCGTGGTCCCGCACGGCACGAGAAAATCGATCCCCTCGGAAATCTGCCACTCGACCAGGCGCGTGATCGAGCCGAAGTCGATTCGTCCTCGGTCGTCAAACGGCGTCACGAGAGCCGTGCCGCAACCCCGCCACTCGACGCGCTTGCGCGAAGCTTTCACGAGACCTCCTTCTCGATTTCCGTCAGCAGTTCTCCGAACTCGAAAACGCCGGAGCGTCCGGCAATCCGCTCGGCGGCCCACACCGCACCGCGGGCGAACCCGCCGCGGCTCCGCGCGCGGTGGATGATCTCCACCTCGTCGTCCTCGGATTCGAAGACGAGGCGGTGAGTCCCGGGGATCGTGCCGGCGCGCACACTCGAGACCGACAGCGGCCGCCCCGTCTCCGCCTCTACGAGGGTCGCGATCCGGCGCGCCGTCCCGGAAGGGGCGTCGCGCTTTTCGGCGTGGTGCTCCTCGACGAGGTAGGCCGCATAGTTCGCGGGCCCGAAGAGCCGCGCCGCGTGAGCCGCGAGATCGAACGTGTGACGCACGCCGACGGAGAAATTGGAGGCGTGGACGAGGGCTCCGCCTCCGCCTGAAAACGAGCGTGTGACGCGAGGGAGCTCGCGTTCCCATCCTGTCGTGCCGCAGACCACCCGCGCGCCCGCTTCGGCCAGGCGCAGGAGGTTCTCGACGGCCGCCTGCGGCGCCGTGAACTCGAAGACGACGTCGGCCGCGGCGAGCCGCTCGGCCGTCAGGCCTCGCGCCGCACGATTGTCGGCCGACTCGAGCGACCACACCACGTGGTGTCCCCGCGCCTGCGCGGCCGCCCCCGCCGCGAGGCCCATTTTCCCGGCGCCGACGAGCCCCACGCGCATCTCTACGGCGTCTCCTGGCGGCCGAAGAACTCGCGATGCAGGAGGCAGACGGTCCGATCGACGTCCTCCTCCGCCACGACGAAGGAGACGTTCCGCCGTGAGGCGCCCTGCGAGATCATCAGCACGTTCACGTCCTCGACCGCGCTGAAAATCCGCGCGGCAATCCCCGGGGTGAACTTTAGATTCTCACCCACGAGACAGACGATCGCGCGGCCGCCGGCCACTTCCACGTCCGCCAGCGCTTCGAGCTCGGCGCGGATCTCCGACAACCTGTCGAGATCGTCCACGGTCACGGAAATCGAAACCTCGGACGTCGAAACCATGTCCACGGCGGTTTCGTGGCGGGCGAAGACGTCGAAAATGGTACGGAGAAAGCCGGCGGCGAGAAGCATGCGGCTCGTGGAAATATCCACGGTCGCAATTCCACGCTTGCACGCGATGGACCGGACATCCTCCGTGCCTGGCGGGGCGCCCGAGCGGATTTCCGTCCCCGCGCCCGCGGGTTTCCGCGCGTTGCGCACCCGGACCGGAATCCCCTTTTCGACGGCCGGGGCGAGTGTCGACGGGTGAAGCACGCGGGCGCCGAAGTACGCGAGCTCCGAGGCCTCCTCCGCGGAGATGTTTTCGAGGACCCGCGCTTCCGTCACGATCCTCGGGTCCGCCGTCATCATCCCGTCCACGTCGGTCCAGATCTCGACGACCGAGGCGTCCAGGCACGCGCCGAAGATGGCGGCGCTGTAGTCCGAGCCTCCGCGGCCGAGCACCGTCGTGCGCCCGTCGGGAGCCGCGCCGACGAAGCCTCCGATCACCGGAATCGCCCCGCGACCGGCCGGCTCCGCCAGCCGCAACCTGGCCTGCGCCCGCGTCGCCTCGAAGGCCGGCTGCGCCCGGCCGAAGTGCGCGTCGGTGACCAGAACCTCGCGCGCATCGACCCAGAGGGCCGGAAGACCGCGGAGAGAGAGCACGCGGGAAACCAGGAGCGACGAAATGAGTTCGCCATGGGCGAGGAAGTGATCGCGAGCTTCCGGAGGCACGGATCGCAGCACGGCGACGGCGCCGGCCATCCGGTCGAGAGCCATGAACCACGGGGCGAGCGCCGCGTCGACGTCCTGCGCCGCGGCTCCAAAAACTTCGCCGACGACGCCGAGAGTCACGCGGGCGACGTCCTGGATCAGGATCCTCTTCGCTTCGCGCTCGTCTCCGGACGCGGCCTCTGCGAGCGCCTTCACGAGCCGGTCCGTGGTCCGACCCATCGCAGAGACCACGACGACCGGCCGGTCGCCGCGCGCGTGCGCCCGTCCGACGATTTCGGTGAGCCGTTCGAGCGCCGCCGCGTCTTCGACGGAGGTGCCGCCGAATTTCTGGATAATCACGTTTTCCCGAGGAGACCGATTACAGAGGCATATTCGGCGTTCAAGACCGACGCTCCCGCCGCGCCCCGGATGGTGTTGTGTCCGAGCGCCGTGAACTTCCAGTCCAGAAGCGCGCACGGCTTCAGCCCCCCCACCACGATCGACATTCCGCCTCCCGTGTCGACGTCGCGCCTCGGCTGCGGGCGGTGCGGAAGGGAGAGAGAAACGATCGGCCGTTCCGGCGCCGACGGAAGTCCGCGGACGTCGTCAGGCCCGCGAAATTCCTCCCATGCGGCCAGGACGTCCTGAGAGTCCGCCCGCCGGCGCAGCTTTACGGAGATCGATTCGGTGTGCCCGTCTTCGACCGGGACGCGATACGTCATGGCCGAGACGTCGAAGTCCGCCGCCGCGACGCGCTCCCCGGCCAGCTCTCCCAGGATTTTCCGCGTCTCCTGTTCGATCTTTGCGGCCTCCCCCGGGATGTCGGGCAGCACGTTTCCCAGGATGTCGAGCGACGGCACCCCGGGATACCCCGCTCCGGACACGGCCTGCATCGTCGTCACGAATACGCGCTCGATCTCAAACGCGCGATGCAGCGGGGCAAGCGCCAGAGCGAGCACGATGGTCGAGCAGTTCGCATTCGTGACGATCCCACCCGCCCAGCTTCGCTCCCGCCGCTGCCGCTCGAGGATGCGGATCGACCCCGAATTGATCTCCGGCAGGAGGAGCGGAACGTCCTCGTCCATCCGGTAAGCGGACGCGTTGGAGAACACCAGGATCCCGCGCCGGGCGAGCTCCGGCTCGACCTCCCGCGCGAGTGTCGCGTCGAGCGCGGAGAAGACGACCCGGCACGGCAGCTCGTCCAGCGGCCCGCAGACTTTCATGTCCCCCAGAGATTCCGGTATCGGGGACGCCAGCCGCCAGTGCGCCGCCTCGCCGTACGGCCGTCCGCGGGAGCGGTCGGACGCCGCCATGCAGGCAATTTCGAACCACGGATGCCCGCTCAAGCGTTCGACGAACCGCTGACCGACCGTGCCCGTGGCGCCGAGCAGTCCGACCGCGATTCTGGGGGTCATCCTTCGAGCATAACGGAGGCGTCGGCGCAAAAAGCTTCTATGATGAAAGGCATGGTCAGCCCCGAAACGAAGTCCTCCGGGCCGGTCTGCCCGAGCTGCGGCCGCCGGATCGCGGCCTGGCGCAAGGAGCACTGCGTCTACTGCGGCGTCTCTTTCCCCGACGGGCTCAAAGAAGGATTCTCCGAGCCCGAAGCCCTGAAGTGGGTGGAGCGACCGATGCTCCCCGCCGACGCGGCCCGCCAGCTGGAGTTGATGAAGGTGCTTCCGCTCGAAAAGAAAAGGCCGGCAGCGGCGTATCTGGGCATTCTCGTCCTGCCCGTGTTCGGCGTCCTCTTCTATCTGCTCTACCAGATGGTGATGAGGTACTCCCCCGCGTCCGGAATTGTCGTTTTAATCGCGGGTGCCGGCTTTTTCGTCTACCTCGTCTGGACGCTGTTGAAGCGCTCCTAGTCCGAGGATTCGAACCGCGGATTCGGTTGATGCTCGCGAGGCTCGACCCAAATCGACCCAAATACGAAAACGCGCCGGGGTCTGTCCCCGGCGCGTTTTGCTGCCTGCGTGGTTACGAAGGTTGGGGTCAGACGACGCGGCGGCCCTGGATGAGCCGGATCAACAGGACGACGACGGCGACGACCAGCAGAATGTGGACGAACCCGCCCATGGTGTAGCCCGACACGAGGCCCAGAAGCCAGAGAACCAGCAGGATCACAAAGATGGTCCAGAGCATGATGAGAATCCTCCTCTTCCAAGTGGGCCAAGCGCCTCACTTGCCGGGACCAAGAGCGAAGGTCGTGCCAAATGGGCGGGCGAACCGCCCGCTCCAGACGCCGCAAAGCCGACTTACCGGTTCCGGCCGGCCGGGGGAACACCGGCGGATTCCAGACCCCGCTGTTTTTCGATGCGATCCAACGCCCCCTCGTCTCGCTTCAGCCGCTAGGATGGCCCGGTGGACCGCCCTCTGAAAAGCCCCCAGGAGTTGACGTCCCGACTCGAGCTGGCGGCAGGAGATCGTCTTTTGCTCGTGGATGTGCCGGAGGCGCTCCTGACCGTCGCGCTCGCAGCGCGGGCGGACAAAGAGACGCGCGTCGTCGAAGGCCGGGCGATGCGCACCGTGAAGGAGCCCTGGGACGGCGTCCTTCTGTGGCGCGAGGACCGTGTCGGCTCGCAGGCCGTTCTCGAGGGGGTCGGCCGGCGGGTCGCTCCCGGCGGCTTCGCGTGGGTCGTCGTCGCTCTTCGAAAGGTCACGGGAGTTTCCACACCCGGCGCTCACCGCCTCGGAATCGAGGACCTCGTCCGCAGCTTCCCTCCCGGCCAGTGGGTCCGCGACCGCGAAATCCGCGTGTCCGCGTGGCACGTGGCGTACCGGTTCGCGAGGGCGCGCTAAGGCCGATTCGCGATCCGGAGCCGGGAAAGAACCTCGACCACCGTTCGGCGGGTTTGTTTCCCTCGCGCCGCCGCCTGCGCGCTGCGCGCTCCCTACTCCACGTGAGGGAAGAAGCGTCCTTCCACCAGAAAGAACCTGCCGCCCGCGACGACGAGCTGGCAGCGGCTGACCTCGAGCGTCGTCGAGATGGACACTCCGGGGGCGGTGAGCGTGATCGGATACATCACGCCCACTTTCAGCCCGGAATCGAACTCGAACTTCACTCCCGTCGACGTGACCGCGAGAACGCGCCGCGCCTTCTCCCATCGGATTTTGATTTCATATTCGCCCGGGGAGAGCCGGTGATGTACGACCCCGGTCGCGCGCGGCGGCGAGGGACGTGGCGGGTCGGTCTTCCTGTCGGTCATCTTGGCGCGAGCGTCCTCCCCGCGTCAGAGCAGCCCCGATGGAGATTGATCGGCAGGGACAGACGCGCGGCCGGCGCGGACGCGATCACTCAGCTCTTCGCCGCCAGCGAAGTCGCCAACTCGATGGCGGCAACCATGCCCTGCTTTTCCCGGACCGTCCGGACGCGGGCCTTCTCCGCCGGCTTCAAGCCGCGGACGTAGCCCATGTACTTGCCCTGGAGGCGCCTCAGCGCGCGCACCTTCGGAGACATCGCCCGCCGCGCCCGGGGCCTGGCCTCGGAACCGGACTTCTTCGCAGGCCGCCCCCTCCGGCGCCCGCGGCCGGACGCGTTCGTCCCGTCGGACAGGCTTTCGAGCGACGCCAGCTGCTCTTTGAGGTTTCGAATTTCCTGGTCGCGTCCGCGAAGGGCTTTCTCGATCTGCGCCGGCCGCACCGCCTTCTGAGACAACAGTGCGCCCAGGACATAGTGAGACTGATTCGGCGTCAATTTCGTCATATTTTTCCTCTATGTTGCATGGCTCGATGGGGTGTCAGGTCGCGCATGTCGCGGGGCGGCAGTCTACAACAGGCGTGCCGGCCGACTTTGACTGTCGCCATAGTCGCGTCCCGCGTAACGGGACGTCACTTGCGGCGTACCGCGGCGGCCTTGTCCTTTCGCGCCGGCGGCTTTTTCTTCGCCGCGGCCTTTCTCTCGACCGCGGGCAGGAGGGCCTCCACCACTTCCGGCCGGATGGTTTTCCCTTCGGTCATCACATAGGCCCTGTGCACGACGTTGCGCAGCTCTCGCACGTTTCCGGGCCACGAATAGAACTGAAGAAGCTCGAGAGCCCGCGGCTCCCAGCCCAGGATTCCCGCCCGCTCCTGCTCCTCGATCAATTTACGAAAGTGTTCCGCAAGAATTGCGATGTCATCGGCGCGCTCCGCGAGACTCGGCAGCGACAATGGGAATACGTTCAATCGATAGTAGAGGTCCTCTCGCAATTTGCCTTCGCGGATCGCGTCTTTCGGATCCCGGTTGGTGGCGGAGATCAGGCGGACATCGACTTTCAGCTCCTGGGATCCGCCGACGCGCCTCAGGGTCTTGTCCTCGAGGACGCGCAGGAGCTTCACCTGGAGCTCGGCGCCCATTTCGGTGATCTCGTCCAGGAAGAGGGTGCCCCCCATGGCCTCCTCGAAATACCCGAGCCGGCGCTTTTCGGCGCCGGTGAACGAGCCTCGCTCGTGCCCGAACAATTCGCTTTCGATCAGCGTCGGAGAAATGGCGCCGCAATTGAACGCCACGAACGGCTTGCCGGCACGCCGCGAGAGCCGGTGGATCGTGCGCGCCGCCACTTCCTTGCCGCTCCCCGAGGCGCCGGTGATCAGGACGGGGGCGTTCGAACGCGCGACCCGCCGGATGACGTCGAAGATGCGCGCCATGGCCTCGGAGCGGCCGACGAGGTCCCCGAGGCGTCCGGTCTCCTGGAGCTCGGCGCGAAGGGTCTCGACTTCGGTCTCCAGACGCCGGCGGTCCGCCAGGCGGTTGAAGACGACCTCGAGCTGCGCCGGCCGCAGGGGCTTCAGGAGGTAATCGAAGGCGCCGGCGCGGAGGGCTTCGATGGCATTGTCGATGGAGCCCTGGCCGGTGATCACGATGCCTTCCCGATCGGGATCGGACTCCCGCGCCAGCTTCAGAATCTCGATGCCGTCTCCATCCGGCAGGTGAATGTCCACAATCAGGATCCTCGGGTCGAATTCTCCCAGGGCCTTGCCCGCCTCCCGAGCGGTGCCGACGGAATAGGTCTCGCCGCCGAGATCCTTGATGCACTCCTCGAGCCCTTTTCGGGTTGCCATATCGTCTTCGACGATGAGAACTTTCAACGAGGTCCCTCCGGGAGCTCCAGGGTCGCGAACACGCGTTCGCCCTGTTGCTCGAGTCTTACGGTTCCTCCGGCGTCCGCCGCCGCCACCCTCGCGCGCGAGAGCCCCATCCCCCAGGGCTTGCCCGGCCGGGCGGATTTCGGCGAGAACAGTGAATCGGGATCGTCCGCTGGGAGAGACCCGGGATTATCCACTCGAGCGAACACACGCGCGCCGGTCCGTCCAAGCACCACGTGGACCGACTCCGGCGCGGAGGCTTCGACCGCGTTCACGATGAGCGCTTCGAGGGCGGCGCCGAGCGTCTTCGGGCTCCCGGTGACGGACGCTCCCGTTGAACCCTCCAGCCGGACTCCGGGGTACCGCGAGACGGTGGCGGCGGCCAGCCCGTCGAGCTCGAGCGGAGCAGCCGGGCCGGGGTCCTCCAGTAGGAATTCACGGCCGCGGTCGAAGAGGTCGAACGCCTTCCCGAGCTCGCGCCGGGCCACCGTCAGGGAGTCCGTGGGATCCGTCCCGCGCCGGAGGCGCCGGTCGGCCCCTTCGAGGTGAAGCGAGACGGCGGACAAAGGCGTTGCCAGATCGTGGAAGAACCGCTTCAGAAATTCACGCCGGGCAGGGGTCGAAAGGTCCTCAGTGTGGGCCAACAGGCATCCTCTTTGCTAAAACCGGAGGCTCCGGAAGATCATCGTATGACAACTGTTTCCGGGCAAGATACAGCACCCATGATCGACACCGCCCCCGTCCGCGCCCGTGCCCGCTCCGCTCTGCGGATGCGGTTGAGGATCTATTCCGCGGTCGGCCTCGCCATCCTGGGCGCCTGGTTGTATTACACCGTCAATACGGTGCTCGGCCTCTATGACGTGACCCTCGCGATCGAGCAGAGCACCGGGCAGCGCCAGGGGGTGCTCGACGCCCAGGCCGGGTTGAAAGAGGCGGAAGAATCTCTCGAGCGGTACATCTCGGGCGCGCAGGGATATGACCTCTCCCGGCATCAGGTCGGCCGGACGACGATGCGCACGGCGCTCGGGTCGATCCGGCGGCGCGCGACGACCGAGGGAACCCGGGGCTCGCTCGAGCGCGCCGAGGCGGCAGAGGAGATTTACTCGAAGGCCGCCGACAGGGCGATCGCCGCATGGAGTCCCGAACAGCCCGCTCCCGCGCGTCAGATTCATGACGATCTGGCCCGTCCCGCCGCGGAAAAGCTGCGGGATTTTCTGTCCGAGCTCGAGAATCGATTCGCGAGAAGCCAGGGATTTGCGGAGGAACGCCTCAAGGAACGGCGAGACTCGGCCGCGACAGCCATCGGCATCCTCGCGATCCTGATCATCGTCGCCATCTTCTGGCTTCTTTCGGACGTGACCCGCCGCATCGTCGTTCCCTTGGGCGCGGGGGCGCGCGCCCTGGAAGACCTCGCCTCGGGCGGAACTCCGGCGCGTCTTCTGGATCAGTCGGAAGACGAGGCGGGAGAGCTCGGACGCCAGTTCAACCGCGTCGCGGAGCAGTTTGCCGCGAGAGCGCGCGCCCTGGAGGAGCGGGACATCGAAGCCTCCGTGAATGCGATTCTCACGGTGGCCGCGACCGTCAACGACCTCTCCGGATTCGGCACGACGACGATGGAGAAGATCCTGGAGGTCAGCGGCGCCGCGGCCGGCGTGCTCTATCTGCCGACTCCCGAGGGGAAGTTCGAGCCGGTCGTTTCCCTCGGCGGATCGGGCGGCGACAGCGCCGTCGGGAGGGAGGAGGCCTCGCGCGCCGCCAAAGAGCGCCGCTCCGTCTACCTCTCGGTGGATCCGAAGACCCCGACGGTCAACGTCCTGGACGGCAGAATTCTCCCTCGCGAGACGGCCCACATCCCGCTGGTGTACTTCGACCATGTCGTCGGGGTGCTCGCGCTCGGAGCGACCGAGATGTTCACCGCCCGCACGCGCAACGCCCTCTCGGCCATTGCTCCCTCACTGGCGGTCGCTCTCGCGAACGCGGCCGCCAACGAGCGCGTCACCGAGCAGTCGCGCCGCCTCTCGGAACAGAATGAGCTCCTGGAAGAGCAGCGAAGCCGAATCGGCCGCACCGCGTCCGAGCTCCAGCGGGCCGGCGAGCTGAAGGACCGCTTTCTCGCCTCCGTCTCCCACGAGCTTCGCACGCCGATGACGGTCATCCTGGGATTCACGGGCACCCTCCTGCGTGAGAACCAGGGCCCCTTGAATCCGGCGCAGCGCGACAGCCTCGAGCGAGTCCAGCGCAACGCGCGGCTTCTTCTGGGTCTCATCAACGACATCCTGGACATCTCGAAAATCGAGGCGGGAAAAGCCGAGATCGACAACGCTCTGATCCCCCTGGCCCAGTTCCTGTCGCAGGTCGAGGCGGACTTCCGGGACGCCGCCGGCCGAAAGGGGCTGGAGCTGACGACCGCGGTGGCGCCGGGGCTCACGGAAGTGACCTCCGATCCGGCCAAGCTCACCCAGATCCTCTCAAACCTGATCGGCAACGCGTTGAAGTTCACCGACAAGGGCTCCATCTCCGTCCGTGCGGAGGAGCGGTCCGGTGAGCGCTGGGCCCTCGTGGTCGCGGACACCGGGATCGGGATCGCGGAAGCGGAGCAGGGCAGCATCTTCGAGGAATTTCGGCAGGGCGAAGCGGCCGAGCATCGGGGGCGGGGGGGCACGGGTCTCGGCCTCGCCATCGTGAAGAAGCTCGCCAGATTCCTGGGCGGCACGGTCTCCGTCGAAAGTGCTCCCGGAAATGGCTCCAGATTCAGCGTCAGTCTTCCCCGCCACGCTCCGGCCGTCTCGTCGCCGCAAGCGGCTCCGGCCATCGCACAGGACCGCACGGGAACCCGCACTGTGCTGGTCGTCGACGATGACGAAGGCGTGAGGCGGCTGCTCGCCCTCGAGCTCGAGCCGTACGGGCTCCGGATCCTGGAAGCGGCGGACGGTGTCGAGGGCGTCCGGGCGGCGAAGGCCGAAAAACCGGACGTCGTTCTGCTCGACGTCCTCATGCCGAAGATGAGCGGGTGGGACGCCCTGAGAGATCTGAAGGAGGCGCCGGAAACCCGGGGCATCCCGGTGATCCTGCTTTCGGTCGTGGAGAACCGGGCGTTCGGCCTTGCGCTCGGCGCGCTCGACTATCTCGTGAAACCCCTCGGACGATCGGAACTGCTGGATTCGCTCGCCCGGGCCGGGGTCCTCGCCTCGCGCGGCCACGTTCTGGTGGTCGACGACGACGCCGACGTGAGGGCCGTCCTCGAGCACGAGCTCGTCGCGGCCGGCTTCCGGCCAAAGGGGGTTGGCAGCGGCGCAGCGGCCCTCCTCGAAATGGAGCGGGAAAAGCCCACGGCTGTTCTTCTGGACCTTATGATGCCCCCGCCCGACGGATTCGAGGTGCTCTGCCGGATCCGCGAGAACCCGAAATGGAGAGACCTGCCCGTCGTGATCGTCACCGCCAAAGACCTCACGCCCGAGGACGACGCCCGGTTGAGCGGGTCCGCACAGCGCGTGCTCCAGAAGGGGCAAGACCTGCGGGCGATCGTGCGGGAAGTCCTCGAGGCGATCGACGAGCCGCGGACGGCCTCGGTATGAAAGTGCCGATCTGATGGCTCGGATCCTCGTCGTCGAAGACTCGCCGGACATCCGAGCGCTCGTTCAGATGCTTCTCGAGTCCGCCGGGTACGAGGTTTCGACGGCGGGCGATGGACAGGAGGGCGTTCGGTCCGCACGGCTGCTCCGCCCCGACCTCGTCCTGATGGATCTCTCCCTTCCGGTCCTTTCGGGATGGGAGGCGACCCGGGCGATCAAGTCCGATCCCGAGACGTCGCGTATTCCGGTGATCGCGGTCACCGCGCATGCGATGCAGGGGGATCGGGAGCGGGCGCTCGCCGCGGGCTGTGACGGTTTCGTCGCCAAGCCGATCGACGAGGAGACGTTCGCTTCGGTCGTCAGCTCTTTTCTTCAAGCGACGGGTGGCCCTTCGTCGGAGCCCGCGGCCGGGGCCGGCGAGGCGCCGGGCGATGACGGCTCGGGACGCGTTCTCGTCGTGGACGATCAGCCCGAAGTCGCGGAAGTCCTTGCGGCGGATCTGACCGCGGAGGGCCTTCAGGTCATCTCCGCCTCGAGCGCCTCCGAAGCCCTGGCGATTTTCCGCAAAGACTCCGCGTTCGATCTCGCCGTCGTGGACGTGATGCTCGGGCAGGACACGGGATACGAGCTGACGTCCCAGCTGATCGCCACCTCCGCCGAATACCTTCCCGTTCTACTCGTCACGGCCGGCACAATCGACCGGGAGCGGGGCTACGCGGCGGGAGCCGACGACTTCATCGGCAAGCCGATCGAGAGCACGGAGCTGCGCGCTCGCGTCCGCTCACTCATCCGGATCGGCCGCGCGATCCGGACGCAGGGGCGGACGATCCGCGAACGCGCGGAGGCGTACGACAAGCTCGCCGAGCTCGACCGCCTCAAGTCCGACTTTCTCTCGACCGTCTCGCACGAGCTTCGAACGCCGCTCAATACGATCATCCTTCTGTCGCACTTGATCGAGCGGGAGGGCAAAACTCCCGCAGATGAGGACCGGCGGCTCCATGACGTTCGGGTCATCCGCGACAGCGCGGAGACGCTCCTTCGGATGATCAACAACATCCTGGACCTCGCCAAGCTCGAAGCCGGTCAACGCGACCTTCATCCGCAGAAAATCGAGGTCGCCTCCTTCCTGCGCGAAATCGGCGACATGCTGGAGCCTCAGGCCGCAGCCAGGCGGATTCGCCTCGATCTCGAGCTTTCGCCCGACCTGCCGGCCGCGGCCGTCCTCGACCGCGAGAAACTCTCCCGGGTGCTCATCAACCTGCTCTCGAACGGCGTGAAATACACGAAGCAGGGGAGCGTCACCCTGAGGGCCGTGCCCTGGCAGGGCAGTCTCGCCTTCGAAGTAGCAGATACCGGCAGCGGCGTCCCGGCACACCTGATCGCGTCCGCGTTCGAGCCCTTCCGTCAGATTCGAACGGGCAACGAAGAAGGGCCCCGGGGAACCGGGCTGGGGCTCTCGATCTCGAAACAGTTGGTGGAGCTGATGGGCGGCGACCTGCTCTTCGACAGCCGCGAGGGGCATGGAACCCGCGTCTCCTTCACGCTCCCCCAGCTGCCCGACGCGGACCACGCCCAGCCTCCCCGCGAAAGATGGAAGAGCGGGTCGGAGCCCGCCGGGGTCGCTCCGTCCGGGCACGCCCGGAAGGTCCTGATCGTCGAAGACGACGGGTCTTCCCGCTACGGGCTGAAAAGCCTTCTCGAATCCGAGGGGTACGACGTCTCCGAGGCCGCCGATCTGGCGTCGGCGGCCGATCGAATTGCGGCTGACTCCCCCGAGGTGGTCGTCCTCGACATCACGTTGCCGGATGGCGACGGGGCCGCGTGGCTCTTCGCCCTGCGCGAGAAGGGTTCGGTCACGTTTCCGGTGATTGCGTTGACCGGAGTCACCTCGGACGAGGACCGCCGGAGGATCGAGCGCGCGGGCGTCTGCGCCGTCCTTCACAAACCCGTCAACGTGCAGATGCTCTTCGAGGCCCTGCGGGATTGCCTGGAGCCGGCAGCGAGATAGCGCCGCGTCTGCTTTCGCTGTCGGCGCCTTTCGCCTTTCGCGCCCGCGGCCGTCGCCCCGCGCGGCTATGCCAGCACATCCCTCTTCGTGAAGACGACAAACGCCAGCGCCACGGCGGCCAGCGCCCAGACGGCGAGCGTGATCACGGAAAATTCGAGTGTCATGCCGGCGATCGGTGGCGGAGAGCCGGAGTAGTAGTCCGGCAGCGGAAGATTCGTGGGAAAGAGATATTTCTGGAACGCCCAGGTCGGGGCGAGGCGCGGAAGAATGGTTCCCAGGATGAGCGCCGCGAACATCGTTCCCATCGAGGCGGCGGTCGACCGTAGAAGGACGGAGGCGAGAAACCCGATCGCCGCGACCGCGGACGCCGCAAACCACGCCAGACCGAACACCGCGATGATGTCTTCCCAGAGAGGTACGGCCCGGACGGACGAGGTGTCGAAGGTTCCCGCCGTCTGCCGGAAGCCGGTCAGAATCGGGGCCCCCCAGCCCCGGAAGCCGTAAGCCATCCCGCCGAACAGGTACGCCACGCAGCCGCCGACCAGGACGGTCAGCCCGATGGCGAGCAGCAGCGCCACGAGCTTGGAGCCCAGCACCCGGCTTCTCGAAATCGGGCGGGTCAGCAGCAGCTTGATCGTGCCCTGCGAGAACTCGGAAGACACGACGTCGGCCGCAAACACGATCGCGAGCAGATGGAGCAGCAGGTAGCTCGAGGCGTTCGCGAACCCGCGCGTGAAGAGAGGGCCCGAGACAGCTTCCGGGTCGATGTTGCGGTCCAGATGGTACTGAAGGCGCTCGATCTCGAACTTTGTCCAGTTCTTCTGGGAGTCGGGCATCCTCCCCTGCCTCACCCAGTTGCGCATCCGCGCGACGCGCTCCTGCGTGTCGATCCGCCAGTCCTTCTTGGAGCCGAACTTTTCCCGCGTCTGTACCTGCGCGAAGACGATCGTCCCGATCAGGCCGACGAGGATCAGGAGAACGAGTCGAAACCGCCGCCGCTTCCAGAGCTTGAGCATTTCGTTTTCGACGAGCGGCAGCACTCTCATGAGCGCCGACGCCCGAAGAGCGAGAGCCACGGCCGCGTCGAAATCGCCCTCATACGGTTTCTCCTCCCGTCACTTCCAGAAAGACCTCTTCGAGCGAGGACGCGGGGCGCTCGATCCCGAAGACTTCGACTCCGGCGGCGCCAAGAGCGCGCACCGCTTCGGGGACCTTTTCCTTCGACAGATTCACCGAGACCGCGTCCTCCCCTTCGGCTTCCGCGGCCCCGCTCTCCGCGAAAGCGGCCAGGACGGAGAGCGCCAGACCCGTGGGTCGCACCGTGAAGCGATGAGGGCCGCGCGGGCGGTCGAGCAGCTCCCGGACGGGGCCGGTGGCGAGGGTCTTGCCGCGATGGATGATCGCGACGCGATCGCACATCAGTTCGACCTCGGCCAGAAGATGCGAGGACACGAAGACGCCGATGCCCCGCTCCTCCGCCAGAGATCGCACGAGACGGCGGATTTCCCGGATCCCCGCGGGATCGAGCCCGTTGGCCGGTTCATCCAGGATCAGCAGGTCGGGGTTTCCGAGGAGGGCCTGAGCGATCCCGAGACGCTGCCGCATCCCGAGCGAGTAGGTCGAGACCCGGTCATCGAGGCGCTCGTCGAGAGACACGAGCTTCGCGATGTCCGGGATGCGCCCCGCCGCTCCCTCGGGCAGCATCCGCGAAAAGTGAAGAAGGTTCTCCCGCCCCGTCAGGTACTTGTAGAGATCCGGTGACTCGACGATGCATCCGACGTGAGACATCGCCCTCTGGAAATCATGCGCGAGGTCGAGTCCCCGGATCCGGATCGAGCCGGCGTCCGGCCGCGCGAGACCCACCAGCATGCGAATCGTGGTCGTCTTGCCCGCGCCGTTCGGCCCGAGAAAACCGAATACTTCTCCGGCGAGAACTTCGAAGGAGACGCCGGCCACCGCCACGCGTTTGCCGAAACTCTTCGTGAGATTTTCCGCCGACAAGACCACTTCGCGCACGATCGAGACTTTCTCACAGGGCCGCACGCGGACGGACCGGCTGTCCAGCGGCCGTCGCGCGGCCGCGCAGAACTCGAGGTAGACAAGCGTCGCCACTCCGGTACTCTCTCGATCGTGATTGGAACTTCTCGCTTCTGGCTGTGGCGCCTTCCGGGGCTGATCGCCGCGGGCGCCACGATTCTCTTCGCGGGCGGCTTCTGGCTCGCGCTGCGCGGAGCTCTGGGGGCGCCCATCGGCACGCCCCCCCCGCCGCCCCAGGCCGCTCGCGCCGCGGTGCGCACTTCGACGAAGAGGTTGCTGCTCGTTCTCGGGGACTCTCTCGCGCGCGGGACAGGCGACGAGTCGGGCCGGGGCTTCGGCTCCGACGTCCTCGACACGATGAAGAAACGCGCACCCGGCGAGATCGCCAACCTCTCCGTCAACGGGGCGGAGTCCGCCGAGCTCCGCGACCTGGTCGCCAGCACGAACGTCCGATCGCTCGCGGCGTCTGCGGACCTGATCCTGATCTCCATCGGGGGCAACGACCTTTCGCACGCGGTCCCGCGGGGGCCTGACATTGCGTCCGGCGCGATCGAGGACGTGTCCACGGCGCGCCGCCGCTACGCCGAAAACCTGCGAGCGATCCTGACGGACCTGCGCCGGGCCAGCCCCTCCGTCCCGATCTTTCTTCTGGGGCTGTACGACCCGTTCGGGGACGCCGGTCCGGCCGGCCGCCTGGGGGCCTCCGTCATTCTGGGCTGGAACACCTTGATCGAAGAGACGGCGCTTTCGTTCCCGGCGATCCTCCTGGTCCCCACCTTCGACCTCTTCGAGGGCAGACCGGATCGGCTCGCGGCGGACCGCTTCCACCCGAATCGAAAGGGCTATGCGGCCATCGCCCTGCGGATGTCGCAGCTGCTGCCCGAGGCGCCGTAAAGCCGTCGCCTCCGCTCACTTCGAGACCTGCGTTCGCTTCGGCTCCCGCAGCTCATTCACCACGGTGAGGGCAGACCGTCCCGTGACGATGATCGTTCTCAAAAAAAGACCGCCCCTTGTCGGGGCGGTTAAAAGAGGAGATCGGGAAGCGCGAATGTCAGTGGCGCCACCCGCCGTGATGACCCCAGCCGCGACCCCAGCCGTGACCCCAGCCATGCCCGTAATAGGCGTATGGCCGCGAGTAGACGTAGGGGCGGTAGGTGGAGACGTAGGGTTCGTAATAAACGTCGCGGTCGTAGTACGGGTCGCCGTAGAAGCCGTCCGAGTACGAGTAGTTCGACGCGTAATCCGAGGGCGCGTCGCAGACGACCCAGCGACGTCCGTAGGACCGAACCGGGATCCAGCGGGATCGGTAGTAAAACCCGCGCCCGTAGCGGGGGTGGCGGATCACCCGGTATTGCGATGGCACGTAGGTGCCAACGCGAAAGAAGGGATCGCCAAATCGAACCGAAACACTACCGTGAGGCGCCGGGAACGAGCCTTCGAAGGCGACCTGCGCTGCGGCCGGCGTCGGAGCGGCGAAGGCCAGCCCGGCGGATAAAGCGGCCGTTCCAAGAGCAATGCGAAAACCATTTTTCATTTCGACCTCCTCCGCGGACCGTCCGCGGGTCATCTGCTTGTAAAGGCAACGGGGATGCCAGACGGTTCCGTATTCAAATTCAATGACTTGGCGTTTTCAAATCGAACGACGGCGTCTCCGCCGGAGAACAGTTATCGACAAAATGGGGACGCTCCGAGAGCCGAATCACCCAAAAAAAACCGCCCCTTCCGGGGCGGTCAAACGAGGAGATGAACTGTCGATGGTTTCGTCAGTGGCGATATCCGTCCCTGTTTCCGTCATGGGACCGGGTGCCGCGCCGGCCGTCCCACTCGCGTCGCTCGAACCGACCATGATCGCGATCGCGAAAGTCCTGGCGGTAACCGTGGCGAAAGCCGAAGTTTTGGCGATATCCGTGGCGAAAGCCGAAGTCCCGGCGATATCCGTAACTCGGCCGCTCGTAGTACTGGTCGTAGCCCCCGGAGTACCCGTAGTTGCTGTGTCCACCGCCATACCCGTAAACGCCGTACCCGTACGCCTGAGAAGGCTCGCAGATGACCCAGCGGTCGCTGTACTGCCGGACCGGAACCCACCGGTTCTCGTACTCGAAACCGTAGCCGCCATCGTCCCCGGCGTAGACGTCATACCCGTTCGGAACGTAGGTCCCGATGGCGAACTCGGGGGCTCCGATGCCAATCGAGATGCGCCCGTGAGGAAGCGGGAACGAACCCGAAAATCCGACCTGAGCCTGCGCGGGCGACGCGCCCGCGAAAGCGACCCCGGCCGCCACCGCGGCGGTCACGAACGCGATGCGAAATCCCTTTGTCATCGAAGACCTCCTCCGCGGATTACCGCGGAACGACAGGAGATATCGCAACGGAGCTGCCATGCCAGACGTGCTGCAAACAAAGCACTTAACTATACGAGGTTGCAGGAATTGTCACCTTCAGATGTCGCTCCCGTAGGACGTTCATAAAAGCTCGGCTTTCGACCCCTGACTTCCATCCTCCACTTCGGCTCCGCGCGGAGTGATCCGCCGCACGGGGGAGCGAGACCCCGGCTAAACCCCCTCACCCCAACCCTCTCCCCGAGCCCGGGGCGAGGGGGCAGAGCTGCGCTTCCGCC
>JBDUBI010000256.1:0-11648 GCA_040004225.1 Acidobacteriota bacterium | reverse complement strand
ACGATTCCTTACACACCCAGAAAGGAATTGGCAATGGAGATCTCTGACGAGACCACTTCTATATCGGACCGCGAAGATCCGATCACGCGTGAAGTTCGTGCCGTATTCCACGACACTCTTGGACTGATTCATATTGCGCTCGTCACCCACTACGGCATGGTCGAGGCGGAAGCGGCGGAACTTGAGAAAGATCTCTACCTCTGGTTCCTTCGATTCTGCCGACGTCCGGGAAGTAAGTCGCCGAAGGAATCGCGCTCCTTTTTACTCGTCGCTTCATGCCAGTTCGCACGCGAGTACCAGAAATATCTGATCGGATCCGGGCTCCGCGAGACGAACTCCAGGACCTCTGAAATTCTTGAACGGGAGCCGGGCGAGGTCGCCAGCGGCTTCTCCCGGAGTCTCGAGCTTCTAAACTTTCGACACAATCCCGATGCCTGAGACGGCCCGCATTCTGAAGTTTCGCCCCTCAACGCAGGGTGTGGAGCCTTCAAGAAGCGAAGTGGCAGCGGCCGTAGAGGACTTCCTCGCTGCCGATAATCCGGATTGGGACGCGATCTCTAACCCCGATGTTTTGTTGGCCGTTCTCGTCAGAAATCGGGAGAATACGGACAGGGAGCCTGCGCGGGTTGCTGAGCAGGCGGTTGCAATTTACTCCTGGCTCGCCAATCGAAACGTCCCGTTTGGACTGTTTGACGAAAAGGATTTTTTTCTCGGAGAGTCTTCTCTGGTGGCGGCCGGTGCTTTCCGTCAGTTGGGGCAGTACGATGCGTCGGCCGATTGGTTGGAGCGCGCAGACACCTCTTTTCAGCACACGATGAATCCCGCTCCGCTCGTCGCACGGGTGCAATATCAGCGACTCGCACTTAAATTCGGGCAGCGACGTTACGGGTCCGTCATCGAATTCGCTCCCGCGTTGCGCTCCAGCTTTGAACGCCTCGGGTTGGAGTTAGAAGCTTCGAAGACTTTTTTTATGCAAGGAATGGCGCTCAAGAACAACGGAGACCTCGAGGGCTCCTTCGAAGTGTTTCGGAATCTGTCTTCAAGTCCAGGAAATCACAGCGAAAGCCTTCGCGCCCGGGCTCTGATTGAGGTCGGGGCCTACCATGGCCTCAGCGAACGGTACGAGGATGCAGTTTCGTCGTACCAGCAAGCCGCAACGCTTCTCGAAGCCACGGATGAGCCGATGATCATGGCGCACTTGAAGGCCTCCATCGGCGAAACCTATCGGGCGAAAGGTGAGCTCAACCTCGCGATTGACTCGTTCCGGCTTGCCATCAAGGAGTACAGCGACTTGGGAATGGCGGCGATGGTCGCTTATTGCCGCGTGGTGACTGCCGAAACGCTAATTGCTGCTAAGCGGGAGCGTGAGGCCGAATGGGAACTAATAGCGGCTTTCCCTGTCATCGAAGCCCAAAATCTTAAAGAAGAGGGCGCTGCTGCGTTACTCCTGCTCCGAGAAGCGGTTACGCGGCGGATGATGACCGAAGACGTCGTCAGCGGGATGCGGAGAGTCCTGGAATCTAAATAGCACCCCACGCAAAAGCAGTCTCGCGACAAGAAGGGGCTAGAGACTCTATTAGTTGAAGCCCAACCCGGGCCCCTCGCTCAGCCCCTCGATCGGGGCGCCCCCTCCAGGTACCCCTGCGCCATCCGAACTCGAGTTCTTTTACCGCGAATATTTCCTTCCCCTAGTTAGACGCGCTGTGCGCCGGCACGGGCTCGCCGTCCAGGACGCTGACGACATCGTCCAAGACGCCTTCATCCTCGCCATCGCGAAGTTGGACGGCTCGAAGAACCCGAAGGCTTGGCTCTACCAAGTCGTTGATCATCTTTGTGCAAACTTTAGCCGAAAGGCCGCGCGGAGGGCGCGGCTGACGGCTCATTGGAGCCCGCCGGCGGTGCATGAAAATCACAGAAAACTATTCAGCGAGAACTCTTCCGATGATCTCTGAAACCGACGCGATCCTCTCGCTTGCCAAAGACTTTTTGACGCTTCCGACCAAAAAAGCGGGAGGAGAGGGGCGCGGTCGTGAAACTAAATTTCTTCAGAAGGGGCTAAGAAGCAACCGACGGGCACGAAACGAACAACTGCTTCTGGCCGCAAGCGAAATTATTTCCAAGCTCTTGGCGGAGCCACCCCCGTCACAAGAGGTGCTCGACCGCGCGGGGGAATTGTTTGATTCGATCGCGGATGTTCGATTAATTCGCGACCAGTTCGGCGAGGCGTACGAAATGTGTTCGACACTCGCTTTTCTCGGTTGGCGGCACTCCAACGCTCTCGGTTTGGAGGTGCAGTCGCAGGAATGGCTCAGAGTCAGTGACGTGCTTGTCCGAGAGCCTTTTGTGGCGCTTAAATGCATCGAGGCATTTTTCAGGCTTCCTTCGGACGAGCAAACTCCAGAGCGGACGCGAAAGTTCCTGAACCGGCCAGAAGACATTTTCCTGTCTCTCGCCTCTCTCCGGCGAGACCGAAACTCCGACCCGTATGAAGTGCTTCGGTTTGCGACATTAATATACGCAACATGTAGAACGTCGACGACCCTGGCGGCTGGGGATAGGGAATTTTTTCTGGGAGAGGCTGCCTGGCTGGCTGGTAATGCTTCTCGCTATCTTGGGATCCGACGTGAAGCGGCGATGTGGCTTGAGACCTCGTTATCCCACTTTACGGAGTTGCCTTCGGGTGCACCGCTTGTGTTGAAGGTGCGCCTACTGTCGTGTACTTTCGCAAGGGACCTCCATAACGTGGAACCGGCAAGACGACAGGCTAGGGCTCTTGCCGCGCAATTTCAAAAGTGGGGAATGAACCACGAAGTTCTCTTGTGCACCCTCTTGGAGTGCCTGATCGATAAGGAAACGGGAAATCTGGCCTCCGCACTTGCCGGTCTTGAGCAACTCGTTGTTGTCGCGCGAGAGTGTGGGGAGTTAGACTGTCTTGCTTTCGGGCTCTTAAATCTCGGTGAACTGCTCGTCGGGGAGGGTCAGGTTGAAAGAGCAACAGAGCTTTTAGTCGAGGCCGCGCAAGTCGCCCACGGAAGTCCGATGTCAGAGGCAACACTCCTGTTCGTGCTTGCTGAATCTCACGGGCAATTCGGAAATTGTTCGGAGGCTATCCGTTCGTATGAGGCGGGGCTCGCGAAGCTTGTCGAGAGTGGGGCGGTCGCGTCTCTTGCCTATTATCGAGTGCATTTCGCCGAATTTCTGCTGCACTCTAATTACGTGAAGGAAGCGCATGCTCAGTTAACCTCGGCGCTTCCAGTTCTGGCTAGCGAGAAAATGTTACCCGAAGTTGTTCACGCGAGGAAACTCATGTCGGAGATCCTTTCCAGAGAGAAGTTCGGTGGCTTCGAGTCAGTACGCGAAAAACCCACCCTCGTAGACTAGAGAACGAGACGTTTGTGTTCCGCTTCCTCCGTTGCGTCTTTGCATTTTCAAGTCTTGTTTTGGAAAGCGGGTACTTGGCACGAAGCCACACGCTCCGGACAAGCCCGGCAAAGACCCTCGCTGGATTCTGGTCGAAGTCTGGAGTTCGCCATCCGTTCCTCTCACGTCTCGAGTTTTCCCGCCTCGGGTAGAATCGCCCGCCTCTCATGGAAACTCGCAAGTCTCTCTTCAGGAAGGTGGAGCGTGCCATCGAGGCGATCGAGCGGTCGCCTGACGTCGCCTCGACCATTACCCAGACTGCCAGCGCGGTCATCGAGAACTTCCGGGAGGACCTGGGCGTACGCGGCGGCCGTCTTTACGAGCGGCGGGACGGTGGGTATGAGCTGACCCGGACCTTCGGGGATGTTCGGCCCGTGGATATCGGGCTCTTCGTTCCCGACGCCTATCCGCCCGTCCAGCGGGTGATCGATGAGGGGGTCGTGGTCATGGACCTGACGGCTCCCGGGGTGGACCCGGAGTTCGAACGGCGGCTCGACGCGGACCGCTTCGCGGCGATTGCCGTGGGTGACGATGCGTTCATCCTGGCGTTTACCGTCGATCCCACGGCGCCGGACGACGACCTCATGTCCTCTCTGGGAATCATGCGGCTCGCCGTCGACCAGAAGCTCCGGCAGAACCGGTTCGTCTCCGCTCTGAATGAGGCCCGGCAGATCCAGATGTCGATCCTGCCGAAGCGTTCCGTTCGGCGCGGGCCCATCGAGGTCGCGGGGTACACCGCGCCCGCGGAAATCGTCGGCGGCGATTACTTCGACTTCATCCCGCTGTCCGACCGCATCCTGGGAATCGCGATCGCCGACGCGTCGGGCCATGGGCTCCCGGCGGCGTTACAGGTACGGGACGTCTACACCGGACTCCGGATGGGCGTCGAGCGCGACTTCAAGATCGTCCGCACAGTCGAGCGGTTGAACCGCATCATCAATCAGTCGCGGATGACGACGCGTTTCGTCTCTCTCTTCTACGGCGAGGTCGAAGAAGAGGGCAACTTCATGTACGTCAACGCCGGCCATCCGCCACCGCTGCACTTTCACTCGCGCGGCGTCACGATGTTGAAGCAGACCGGCATGGTCCTGGGTCCCTCCTCCACCGCGACCTACAGCCGGGGGTTTCGATTGCTGGAACGAGGGGATGCCCTCCTGATGTACACCGACGGCATGTTCGAGGCGCACGGCGAGGGCGGCAGTGAGTACGGGATCAGCCGTTTGACCGAAGCGTTCCTCGCGATTCGCGACAAGCCCGCCGACGAGATTGCGCGGCGGCTGATCGAGGACGTCCAGGCGTTTGCCGGCGGCGGAGAGCCGGAAGACGATCAGACGGTTGTGGTTGTGAAGCGGGGGGAAGATCCGGTTCCGGTGCCGGTGGAGGGCAACCGGCTGACCGGCGGTTCCCCGCGTCAAACCGGCTGACGGTGCCCTCGGCGGGAATCGTCATCGTCGGCGGGGGGGTGATCGGATGTTCGATCGCCTACCACCTCCGCCGCGCCGGCTTCGCGGCTTCCATTGCCGTCCTCGAGCGGGATTCCTCCTACCGCCGCGCGTCGAGCCGCCTCGCGTTCGGCGGCATCCGGCAGCAGTACGCGACAAAGGTGAATGCCCGGATGGCGCAGCGCAGCGTAGAGTTCTACCGCGGCTTCGACAAAGAGATGGAGGTCGACGGCCGCCCGGCGAACGGGCGATTTCGGCAGCGCGGCTACCTGTTTCTCGCGAATGCGGCAAACGCGGAAAGATTCTCCTCGCGCTTTGAAAAGATGCGCGCCGCCGGTGTGGACGTCGAGAAGGTGGATCGCGGCCGGATGCTCCGTCTCGTCCCCGGGATGAACGTTTCAGACCTGGAGTTCGGCCTCTTCGGCCCGCAGGACGGGTACGGAGATCCGATCGGCGTCCTTGCCGGCTTCCGCGCGAAGGCGGAGTCGCTGGGAGTCGAGTTTGTGGAGGGGAACCTCGAGGCCATCGACGTGCGGGAGGGTCGCGTCTCCTCCGTTCGCGCGGGCGGCCGGACGATCGCAACGGAAAACCTCGTCTGCGCCGCGGGCGCCTTCTCCGGGCGTGTCGGGGAGCTCGCGGGCGTTCCCATCCCGGTCCACCCGGTGCGACAGCAGCTCGTGCGGGCCGCGCTCCCTCGCCCATGGGCGTTCGAGTTCCCGGTCGTGGTCGACCCGACGGGCGTGCACTGGCGCAGCGCCGAGGGGAACTCGATCGTCATCGCGAGGACGGAGACGGAGGAGCCCGAAGGCGAGAATTTTGACGGCGATCCGGACCGGCTGGCCGCCCTGCTTCCGCTCCTGGCTCATCGCGTGCCCGAGCTCGCGGGCCTGGAGCGGATCATGACCTGGGCCGGGCTCTACGAGATGACGGCGGACCACAACGGAATTCTGGGCGAACACCCGGAGAGGCGCGGTCTCTATCTCGCCTGCGGGTTCTCGGGCCACGGGCTCATGATGGCGCCGGCGACGGGGGAAATTCTTGCCGCGATGCTGATGGATCGGGAGCCCTTCGTGGACGTGTCCGCACTGTCGGTCGACCGCTTCCGGACGGGAAGGCTCTTTCAGGACGAGGCGATGATCTAGGTTCGGGGCCGGACCCCTCACCCCTACCCTCTCCCGGGCGCGGGGAGAGGGAGCAGGTAAAAATGCGCTCGGGTGCGGGGGTCGTTTTCCCTGGTTCGCGGAACATTGTAGGCGCCACGCGAAGTCCGGGGCCCGATCCCTCACTCCTACCCCTTTCCCCGGGCGCGGGGAGAGGGGGAAAGGCTCCTTCAGGCCTTCGGAGCGGTCTCCATCTGCTGCTTGTCTGATCGGACCTTCTGACGGAAGTAGGCGGCGGTTTCTTTCAGACCCTCTTCGAGAGGGGTCCACTCGGGCAGACCGAAATCCGTACGGACCCTGGAGCTGTCGAGCACGCTGCGGCGCTGTTCGCCCGGGGGGAGCGGGGTGTATTCGGGCTGCTTGTCGTAGTCGAGCGACTTGGCCACCTCGCCGAAGAGCTCGTTGACCGAGGTCTCCTTTCCGGTTCCCAGGTTCCACGTGCCGCTCTTGTCCGTGGGGATCGCTGCCGCAGCGGCGCGGACGAGATCGCCGACGTAGACATAGTCGCGGGTCTGGCCGCCATCGCCCCGAATCTTCGGAGTGCGGCCGTGCAGGATCGCCTCGCAGAAGATCGCGACGACGCCTGCCTCGCCCATTCCATTCTGGCCCGGGCCGTAGACGTTGGCGTAGCGGAAGATCTGCGTCTGGAAGCCATGGATCACGCGGTAGTAGTGAAGATATTTTTCGATCGACAGCTTGGCGCACCCGTAGGGGGAAATCGGGTTCGTCGGGTGGCTCTCGGGGGCCGGCACCCCGCTATCGGGCTCTCCGTAGAGAGCTCCGCCGGTCGAAGAAAACAGAACGTGCTTCGTGCCCGCGCGGCGGCAGGCCTCGAAGAGCTTCAAGGAGCCCAGGATGTTGGAGCGCGCGTCAAACAGGGGATCCGAAACGCTGTGCCGGACGTCGATCTGCGCGGCGTGGTGCGAGACGAATTCAATCTTCTCTTCACGTAGAAGCGGCTCGAGGTCGACGTCGGCAATGTCGGCCTCGACCAGGCGGGCTCCCTCCGGAACCTTCTCGCGGAGGCCGGTCGAAAGGTTGTCGACCACGACGACCCGATGCCCATCGGCGAGATGACGCCGCGCCATGTGAGAGCCGATGAACCCCGCCGCGCCCGTGACCACGATGTTCATAGAATGCCTTTCTTTCGAGAGCCGGCGATGATAGCAGCGCGATCTCTATCTGGATCCGATGGCCGGCGCGAGATGGGCGGTCGATTGCAAGAGTCGGTCCACGAAGGAAATGCGCGTCGAACGGGCGCTGTCAGCGCTTCCAGGAAGCGGGCGAATCCGCGCGCGCCCGATCCGAGGATGCGCTTCGACCCCTCCTCCCTCGGCCTCGTGGAGCCGCCTCGCGCGTACTACCGTCGGGAGACGGTTCTGGTGGCGAAAGACCTGATCGGGGCATGGCTCGCCCGACGCTTCCGCGGCGCCTGGTACGGAGCGCGGATCGTCGAGACGGAGGCGTATCTCGGAATCGAAGACGCCGGGGCCCATTCCTGGAAGGGCCGGCGCACGGAACGCGTCGCGCCGATGTACGCCGATGGCGGCCACCTCTACGTGTTCCTGGTCTACGGGATGCATCACTGCGCAAACGTCGTCACCCGGAGGGAGGGAATCGCGCAGGCCGTTCTTTTGCGAGCGGGCGAGCCGCCGGCCGATGCGCCACCACGGTTGCTGTCCGGGCCCGGAAAGCTGTGCGCCGGACTGGGGATCACCGTCGCGGACACGGGGCGCGACCTCGCGGCCGAAGGCCCGATCCGAATCTTCCGCAAGCCGGGGGCCCGCAGGCCGAAGATCGGCGAGTCGCCCCGGATCGGAGTCGACTACGCGGGCGCCGCCGCCGCCTGGCCGCTGCGCTTCTTCGATGCGGGCTCGCAGGCCGTCTCAGGAAAGCGAGATCGTTCCGAATAGATGGGAGAGAGCCGGCGGCTGGTTTGTTTTCCCTCGCCCTTCTTCGCTCGCCTCCGCCCGGCGCCGAACGCTTAAACCTATCCCCCCTCAATGGGGCATCGGCGGAGGCAGCGGGCTCGTCGACGTGGCGACGACCGCGTTCTTTCCGCCCCGTTTGGCGCGGTACAGCGCCGCGTCCGCCCGTTCGATCAGTTCCTTCTTGTTGCGCGCGTCGCTCGGGAAGGTCGCGATGCCGATCGAGACGGTCGCGCGCACGATTTCGTTGGTGTCGGGCGGCCGGAAGAGCCTCTCGTCGATCCGGGTGCGGACGCGTTCGGCGACCTCGGCGGCCTCGTCCGACGGCGTCTCGGGCAGCACCACCGCGAACTCCTCCCCGCCGTATCGGGCGACTAAGTCCATGTCGCCTCGGACTTCGTTGCGGATCTCCGCGACGATGCGCTGCAGGATCGCATCGCCGACGGGATGCCCGTACCCGTCGTTGATCGCCTTGAAGTCGTCGATGTCCAGGAGGAGGACGGAGAGAGGACGTCCCCGCCGCTCGGCGCGTCCGATCTCCTTCTGCAGGGACTCCTGGAAGTAGCGATGGTTGTAGGCGCCGGTCAGGCCGTCCCTGATGCTCTGTTCGCGCGCGTCGGTGTACGAACGCGCGATCTCGATTGCGGTGACCGCCTGGTTCGCGAAGATTTCGAGAGCCCGGACCGTGTCCAGGTTCGGGGACTGACCGTTCTTCGGGTCGTCCACGCGGAGGCACCCGACGAGACGCTCGCCCGAGACGAATGGGATCCACAGGGTCTCGTGCGCCCTCCAGGCATTGGGGCCGGCGCGCCGGTTGACGCGGCCGACCAGGCTGTCCGTGAACCCGTGCTCGCCGGGCGTGCGCTGCCGGAGGTGGTACGACTTGGAGACCCGGTTCTCCTCCGTCCAGTTCCGGGTGATGTCGCCGGCGGGGATCTCGCGTCCCTTCATCTCGTCCCATTTGCGGTCGAGGCCGAACTGGGCGTGGTGCACGAAGGCATTGCGGTCCGGCTCGTAGACCGACAGGAGCACCGCGTTGAAACCGAGGCTGCGTCCCGCGGCATTCACGATCGTCTGAAACAGCACTTCCAGGTTCAGGTGTTTTTTGAGCTCGTTCGAGATCTCGAGAACCTGGTTCAGCGTCTCTGCGCGCTCGCGATTCCGATCCGAGAGCTCCTGGAGCTGGGCCCGAATGGCGCGATCCTGGAGCACGAGGGCGATCTGCTCGGCGAGAGTCGCAATCGAGGTCACGGCGGTGCGCGAGTGGATCGAGGGGAAGGCGCTCTCCAGCACCAGCACCCCCATGTTGAGCTCGTAGGTCGAGAGCCGCGTCACCAACTGGTGGGCGGGACCGGCGATGAGCCGTACCTTGCGGTCCTCGTCCGAGTGACGCTCGACCGCCTCGCTCGTGGAGTCGATCGCGCGCTCGTCGAGCCGGTTCTCCCGGACCCACGCGCCGATGGCCTCCGGGGAGGTGCTGACGTCGCCCGCCACGTGGATCGCGACTTCCTTGGACGACTCGTCGGTCCACTCGACGATCGCCATCGCCTGGACGGGCAGAAGCCGGCGCAGCGCCTCGAAGATGCGCTGGTATCGGTCGCCGCGGCCACCGACCGAAAAGATGTTGGCAATCTCGCGGAGCACGTCCAGCTGGCGGTTCTCGCGCTCGACGGCGTGGTACTTCTCCTCGACGGAGGAAAATCCGCGAACCACAAAAGAGGCGAGGACCACGGGAAAAAACGCGAGAAGGAGACCCGGGATCCCGTAGTGCGGATAGACCAGGATCTCCAGGGCCACGATGGGACTCAAGAGCATCAGCGTGACGAGCTGAAAGAGGCCCATCTCGAGAAGCTGTTCTCGCGGGACCCGACGCGAGACGTCGAGATACGCAAACACGAGGAGAGTGTTGACGAAGAAGAATACGAGAAGGATTCCGCCGGCTTCCGCCGCGATCGTGACCGGTCCGCCGCCCGCGCGGTGCACGGCCCGGAAGAACACGGCCGCGATGCCGTACGAGAGGCTGATCTGCGACAGGTCGAAGGCGGAGGACAGGGTAAATCGGCGATTGCGGCGAAGCACCTTTGCGAGGAGATCGGCGGCCGCGCAGACGAGAAGGACCGCGGCGGGGGATTGGAGCAGGAGGATCGCGGGGACCAGAGCCGCCGCTTCGACGCCCAGAAAATTGCCGGCGTAGCGCACGCGCAGACGGAACGCCACCGCCGCCAGGACGGCGAAAAACGCCATCTCGAGCGCGTGGCCCGACGACATCGCGGGCAGCTCGAGGAGCAACAGCCCGAGGGCGGCGATCGGCGTGCCGACCTCCAGGATCATGAGAGCGCGCGCGCGCGTCATCATCGGAAAGCTCCCGCCTTCTGGCGCTGAGCGCTCATTTCTTCTTCCAGCGGATGACTTCACTCTTCGCGAGCGACTGGAAGATCATGAGGACCTCGAGCTCCTTGATCGGCGAGATCTTCATGATGGATTTGACGTCCCAGACCCCGTTGATCCGGGAAAGGACGAACCCCTCGTGGGGAGAAAACGGGAGCTCGGTGAGCTTCGAGACCGGAATGGCGATCTCCGGGATGCGGTCCCCGGTGATCCCGTCCTTGGCCAGCGCTCCCTTGATCTCGCGTTCGGCCTGACGGATCGCGTCCGCGGCGCGGCCGTCGGAGGGATCGAGATCCGAGGCGACCTTGAACATCTTGTACGCCTTCTGCGGGTCATCCTTGAGGTGCGCCTTTCCGCGCGCCAGGAACTGCTCGACCTCGCTTTCGGATCCGCCCGCGTTCACGGCCACGGCCTGCCGGGAGGGCCGCTCGACGTGCACGAGGCCCATCGTCTCGTTGCGAAGCCCTTCGAAGACGAGGCGGGCCACGTTGAACTCGGCGTTATGAGTCTGAAGGGCGATCTCTTCGATGGTGCGGTGCCCGTCGATGTACGGGACGATCAGCTTTTCCCGCTCCGAAAGCTCGTCTATGTTCAAAGGCCGGACAATCTGGGGTACCACCGAGTCGTCCGGGACACGCAGTCGGATGCGCTGCCATTCGTCGTACCGCCGGAGACCTTCCATGATGATGCCGGTGACGTCCAAGGACAGCGGCACCATCTTAAGATCCGGCAGCTCGCCGTCGACGAACTCGAAGTCGCCTTCTTCCCAGAGAAAGATGTCGAAGATCGATTCCTCGGCCTTCTTTCTCATCAGGCGCAGCAGGTCGGTTTCTGAAATCGCGTTGATCATGACCAGGATCTTGCCGAGGAGGATGTTGGATTCCTCCTGGACTTCCATCGCCATCTTGAGCTCTTCCTCGGTGATGTAACCGTGGGAGACCAGGAAGTGGCCCAGGTATTCGCGCTGGTCCGATGAGGACGAAGAGTTGATCCGTCCATTCTGGAAGTAGATCCTCTTTTCGACACCGTGCCCGTCGATGAGCAAAGTTCCGGTCTTCTGGCCGAGAGACAGCCATTGGAGCAGCTCGGAGAGCTGCATCGTCTTGAGATTGCCGGTGATTCCCACCTGTCGCTCGAGGGGGCTATTTTAGCCGAAATCTTGGCGCATCAGGGGTTTCCGGGGCAGACCGCCCGGACCCCTCCGCGCCGATCCCGGCGAAAACCTGCGGAAAAGCTCCGGCGAGATTATTCCTCAGGGGGGTTGTAGGCGGCGATCCCGGTGACCGCCTCGCCGATCACGAGCGTGTGGA
>JBDUBI010000141.1:0-11740 GCA_040004225.1 Acidobacteriota bacterium | reverse complement strand
GCCGCCGCGACGATCAAAAGAGCCAGCGTCTCGAGCAACCGCATGCGGCACCTCGATGGGAGGATACGTCAGCGAGAGAATCTTCCTTCGAAAGCAAACCCTTCGGCGGTAGTCCGAACGTGGTTCTGGTCGGCGGCTCCTTTTCTTATCCGTGGTCAGCGGAAGTTTGAGCTTTCGGCGCGGGGCCTCCAACTGAGGGGGCTTGCCACAGTCGGTTCTCCATCGCGGATCACGCTGCTGCGAAACGCCATCGGTGCGTCGCAATACTCCTTTCGGCTCATCGAAACCACGCCAGCCATCGCGCGACAACCTCGAGCAGATCGTCGATCACCGGGAACAGGGATTGCGGGATACAAGCACCTGACGCTGAGCGACGGCCGGGAGATCGTCACGCGGATGCTGGCCGCGACCGGCATGGAGTACCGCGAGCACCCCGGGATGATGCCGCCCGCCGCCCTGCGTTTGGATGGGCGTCGGGCGGGCGGATTCTCGTCAGCTCGCCGGGGAGGCGATCCCTTGGAGGCCCGTATCTCCGGCGCCCGGGGATTCTGCCCCGACGAACGCGACCCGCTTCATCAGCAGGTCGGAGAGCTGAAGCCGCTCCTGGGCGGCGCAGTTCGGGCAGACGTTGAACTGGTGGGCATCGTAGACGTGGTCGTTCCCGCAAAGAACGGCCCGGCTGATGGAGATCGCAACGGACGACTGGCCCGACAGAAATTCACCCGGCATGCGCTTCGTGAAAAACGGAGTCAGTTCTGGCAATCTCATTTTGGTCCCTCCCAGGAACTTGGGGGGTCGAACTGCCAAAAGCGGGCCAACTCTGTCCCGGGGCGCCCGAATAGTCCCGTCCGGGCATCCGGCGGGAGAGAAGCCACGTCAGGACAGTCGGTTGCACCATTTTCCGCCCGCCGAAGGCTCTCGAACGGCAGCGGTCTGGCACCATGCGACGGCCAACGACATGTCGCTCGCAGCGGACAGTGGGACCGATCGGATACCAGGCCAACGTCCCGCCCGGCGTTCGCCGCGTCCTGGCCGTAACGACAGGCCGGAAAGAGCAGGAGGCGCGAGGAAGGGGAAGCCGGCGCGGCGCGGCCCTCAGCGAGCGGGGCCGGGTGACGGTGAAACCTGCGGAGTGGTCTCCTTACCCGGAAGCGGCGTCGGCTCGTCGAGCTTTAAAACCATTCCGGACGGCGTGCGAAGCACGTCAATCGGGGTGTTGTCGGGGGTCGGTTCCGCCGGGGCCGCGGCCTCGGATTCCGCGTGACGGCGCGCGTGCGGCTTGCGTCCGCACGCCGGCGAACCGGCGACTACGAGAATCAAACCTGTCGACGCCAGAAGAAGAGCCCGCCGGGAGCGATGGCCCACGTTCATGAATCCTCCGGCCGGGCAATCCAGCCCGTATCGATTTTGGCCGAACAGACACGCCTGTCGTTCGATCCGAAGCCCGATTTTCGTGACGAATCCTAGCCTAACGCGGGAAGACGCCGACAGTGGACGGCGCACTTCGAATCGGATCGTCCCCGCCGGCCGGGAAGATCAGGACCCCGTTTCCCGTGCCCGGGGCGAGCTCTTCTTCCGCCCCGCCCGGCGCGGCGTGGCGCGAGCGGCGTATTCGGCAAACTCCTGGAGGGACGGCCGGTCGCCCGCGACCGAGAGGAGCAGCCCGTCGCCTTCGTCCTTCTCTTCGAGGACCCGAAAACGCGCCTTCGCCGCGGCGATCGCGGCTCCCCGCGTGTAAGGGATGCGAAGCAGGAAAACTCCCGCCTCGGGCCGGGCGCGGCGCCGGACTTCCGCGTTGAGCGCCTCGATTCCGGCGCCCGTCTTTGCGGAGACGGGAATCGCGAAGGGGCCCGCCGGACCCGCGGCGAGGTCCCGCTTGTTCGAGACCGTCAGGATCTTCTCCGGATCGACCCCCAGCTCTTCCAAGACCTCGACCGCGACGCGCCGTTCCTCGTCCACCCGCGGCGAGGACGCATCGAGAACGTGGAGCACGAGATCGGCCTCGCGAATCTCGGACAGCGTCGAACGGAAGGACGCAACGAGGGTGGTCGGCAGTTTGCGGACGAAGCCGACGGTGTCGATGAAGACCGTATTCGCGAGCTTCGGCGAGCGGGCGCGGGCCACGCGGGCGTCGAGTGTGGCGAACAGCCGGTCCGCGGCGAAGGCGTCCTCGCGGGTGAGCCGGTTGAAGAGAGTCGTCTTGCCCGCGTTGGTGTAGCCCGCGATCGCCACCTGAAACTGGTCGCGCCGACCCCGGCGCCTCACCGAGCGTGCCGTATCGATCTCGGCGAGGTCCTTCCGGAGGCGCGCAATCCGATTGCGGATCTTGCGGCGGTCGAGCTCGATCTTCTGCTCGCCCGCGCCTCGGCCTCCGATGCCGCCCCCGAGACGCGACAGGTGGCGGTACTGCCCGGCCAGGCGCGGCAGGACGTACTGGAGCTGTGCGAGCTCCACCTGGGTTCGCGCCTCCCGCGTGCGCGCGTGCGAGGCAAACACGTCGAGTATGAGTCCGGGCCGGTCGAGCACCCGGATCTCTCCCCCCCATCGCTCCTCGAGGTTGCGCGCCTGCGCCGGCGTGAGCTCGTCGTCGAAAATGATGAGCCGGACGCCCTCGTTGCGCGCGTCCTCGCCGACTTCCTCGACGGCCCCCTTCCCGATGTACGTCGCGGGATCGGGAGACACACGCTCCTTCACGTACCTTCCGACGGTGCGCCCGCCTGCCGTCTCGACCAGCCTCTCGAGCTCGTCCAGATGCTCTTCCGCGAGCGAGCGCGGAGTCGCGCGATTGGAGACGCCGACTAAAAAGACCTTTTCGCCACGTGTGTCCGCCACGCGCCTATTCAATCACTCCGTAAAACCGTCGCCTCCGCTCACTGCGGGTCCCGCTTTGTCACCCTCGGGGTGGAAGCGCAGCTCTGCCCCCTCGCCCCGCGCTCGGGGAGAGGGTTGGGGTGAGGGGATCCGGCCGGTAGGCGGCGGACATTCGCCGTGGCAGCTGACTGCGCCTCGCCGGCGTCTCCCGGAGCGCATGAGAGAATTTGCGGGTGCCCATTTCGGATCGAGATCGTGTTCTGGGAGAACGCCTCGAGGAGCTCTACCTCGCGTACGGCCCCGAGACCCGGGGCTCCGATCCGATCGTCTTCGTCGGGCGATATGAATCTCCCGAGGACCGGGAAGTCGTCGGATGGATCGCCTCGGCGTTCGCGTACGGCCGGGTCGCGACGATCCAGAAGAACGTCGCCCAGATCCTGGAGGCCCTCGGGCCGCGGCCGGCGGAAACACTCGATCGGATGGACGATTTCGCCGCCTTCACCGCCGATGCACTGCCCGCCTTCCGGCATCGCTTCCACGGCCCCGAGGATGCCGCCGCGCTGCTCCTGGCGATCGCCCTGGCGCGGCGGGAGGCAGGCTCCGTCGGAGCTTTCTTCCAAAGAGAGCTTCGGCCCGACGAGTCCGACGTGGCGAACCTTCTCTCGCGGGTCGTCCGGCGCATCGAGGCGTTCGACTATCGCCCGGCGCTCGGTTCCCGTTCCCTGCCGGCGCGCCACCCCGCTCGCTTCTTCTTCCCGGACCCGGCCTCCGGGTCGGCCTGCAAGCGCTGGAACCTCTACCTGCGGTGGATGGTGCGCAAGGATCTTCTCGACTTCGGCCTCTGGCCCGCGATTTCGCCGTCGTGCCTCGTCATTCCGACGGACACCCACATCCACCTCGTGGCGCGGCGGCTCGGCCTGACGCGCCGGCGGTCGGCCGACTGGCGGACCGCGCGGGAAATCACGGACCGGCTGGCGCGGTTTGACCCATTGGACCCGGTCCGCTTCGACTACGCCCTGTGCCGCATCGGGATCTTCGGGATCTGTCAGCCCCGCGCCGCGCTGTCGCGATGCGCCGAATGCGCCGCCCGGCAGGCCTGCGCGACGGGAAAGCGGCGCGCCGCATGAGCGTTCGCACGCGGCCTCTCCTGACGATCGGGTTCGCCGTGCTCCTCGCCAGCGTTTCAGCCGTGTTCCTCCGTTCCTTAAAGCCTCCCGATTCGCCGTCCGGAAGCCTGGCATTTCTCTCCGCGGCCAAAGCGCTGCCCGTCGTCGACCGCCAGGGGAAAGTCACGGACCTGACGAGAGAAAAAGGGCGGCTCATGGTGATTCATTTCTGGGCGACGTGGTGTCCTCCCTGCGTCGAAGAGATCCCCGCGCTCTCCCGCTTCTGGGATCGCTATCGGAACCGCGCCGACATCGCGCTGTACGCGATCTCCGTGGACAAGGACTGGAAGGTCGTCGAAGAGTTCAACCGCAAGAACCCCAACACACTCCCGATCTACCGCGACCCGGATTCCTCGACCGCCCAGCGGTTCGGTTCAACGCAGTATCCCGAGACCTACATCACCAACAAGGCGGGACGCGTGCTCTATCGGGTCCAGGGCGCGATTGACTGGAACGACCCCGAGATCCAGAAGCGGATCGAGCAGCTGCTGAGCGGGGGCTGAGAAGAGGACGGTTCTCTCTCGATTCCCGTTTCAGCTTTCGGTTTCCTACGGTGTCGCGTCCCGGCCCGGGGACGCCGTCTCCGGCCCGGCCTTCGATTCCCGATCCGCGATCCCCTTTTCGGGATCGGGCCTCCCGGGCGCCCGCATCAGCCACAGGAAGAGGACCACCCCCGCCGCCGAAAAGCCGATGCTCGCCCAATAGTAGGCGAGGCTCTCGTCGGCGGGCATCCGCCCGGCTACCGGCCGCCGGGGGCGGGCGGCGCGGGCGATGCGCCCGCGGTCAGAGGAGGCGCGCCGAACCGGGCCTGGGGGGCGATCGCGGCCGGAGACGCGGAGGCTCGGGTAAGCGCGCGCTTCCCGGCGGATGTCCGCGGCTGGCTCTCTCCCGCCCCGGCGTCGGTCGCCACGGCGGGGTTGGCGGCGGGCGCGGTCCCGCCGTTGATGCCGATGGACCACACGTAGTCCCGGAGGGCCGCGGTGACGGCGTTCGGGTCGGAGAGGAACGCCTTCGCCGCTTCGTCGCCGCCCAGCATCCGACCGTACTCCTCGCGGTCTTTGGCGAACGCGGGCGCGTCGATCATCCCGCCGAGCGGAGACGTGCGTTTGCCGTCGTCGGCCTTCGGGAAATTCGTGGGCATGCGGGTACCCGGCATCCATTCGTCGGGACGGCGGATCCAGTCGTTGATCCAGTCGTGGCGCAGGCGGCCCGAGGCCATCTGGAGGTTCGGCGCGAGGTTCGCCTTGTCGAGACCCGGCGCATTCAACTCCTGCTCGCTGCGCGGATGGCACTGCTTGCATTTCAAGAGCTCGAAGGTCTTCTTCCCGGCGGCCCATCGCGCGGGCGCCGTCTCGTAGGCGGCGACTAAGAAGGGATATTGCGCGCGGTCCAGAAACGCGAAGTAGCGGGTCAGGTCGTTCAAGTCGCGCTCGGAGAAACCGAACGTGGGCATGTGTACCTGGAGCCAGGGCCGGATCTCTCCCGTCTTCGGAGCCTTCAGGAAGGAGAAGAGCCAGTTGCTCTGCACCTTCGCCCCTTCGCCCTGGATGATCGGGGGCGCCAGCGACGGGTCGGACACCAGAGACCGGAAAGACCCTCCGAAGCCCTCGATGATGTGGCAGCCCTGGCAATTGTTGTTCTTGACGATGCGACGCCCGCGCTCGATCGCGGATTCCTGCCCGTTCAACTCCTTAACCGCCGCCGTGGAGGCGTTCAACTTCTGCAGGCCCAGCACGACGGTGACCAGCTCTTCCTGTTCCTGCGGCGAGAGACGGAAGTTCGGCATCCGCAGTTTCTCTTCCCACCCGCGGGCCCGATCGCGGTCGAAGATCCGCGGGGCCGCGAGCTTCGTCTGAAACCAGTCCTCTCGGGTGTGGTTCACGTGCACGAACCCGAAGTCGAGCCGGTGGACGGCCTTCGAGCCCTCCTCGGTCAGTTCGGTGCCGATCGGCTTCGCGTCTTCGAAGCCGGGGATCTTGTGGCACGCGTAGCAGCCGTAGTGCGCGATGAGCTTCTCGCCCGTGTAGACCTCCTTCGCGTGCTGGTCCATGCGCGCGAGGTCCGCCTTCGCGTCGAAGATGGTCTTGTTCGACATTTCGAAATAGAGCGCGATCCTGTCGAGGGTCTTCTCGTCGGTGCGGGGCAGTTCCTGCTGTTCGAACTCCGGCCGGCTCTTCAGCGTCGTCAGGTACTCGGCGACGTCCAGAGCTTCGGCGTCCGTCAGGCGGACGTTGGGCATTTTGGTGTCGGGGCTCCAGGCCTTCGGATCCTTGATCCAGTGGAAGAGCCAGTCGCGGCTGACCTTGGCACCGACTCCGGCCAGGTTTGGCCCGAACTGCCGGTACGTGCCGACTAAATCTCGGGGCGCGTTCGGATCCACCATGTGGCAGCCCATGCAGCCGCGGTCGGCCAGAAGCTGTTGGCCGCGCGCCGGGTCGCCTCGGCCCGCGACGGGCGGGACGCTCGCGGTGCGCGACCGGTCGAAGAGGTAGGCGACGATGGAGTTGACCATCGTGTCGTTCTCGATCCGCCCCGTGGAGTTCATCTTCTGCTGCGCCTGGTTCGGCTTTTGAGGGCCGGAGACGTTGACGAAATTCTCGAGATAAAAGAACGTCGGCATCTTCGTGCTCGGGCGGAACGAAGCCGGATTCATGACCCACCGCGTCGTCCAGTCCTTCGTCACCTTCGACGCGACCTTCTCGAGCGACGGACCCACCCGGGGGAGTCCCTGCTTCTCGAGCCCCTCGATGCGGTGACAGCCCCAGCAGCCGAGTCCCTCCACGAGACGCAGGCCCGCGTTCAACTTGGGCGCGTCGGGAATGTTCGCCTGGTCGGAGTGGCAGCGATAACAACCCGACTGAGCGAATTTCATGGGGAGGATCGGCGTCTCGTTGAATCGATCGAACTCCCAGTCATATTTTTTCTTCCAGACCGCGAGCTGTTTCTCCCCGACCGGCGAGTGGCCGGCCGACCAGAACGAGGTGGCGCGGTCGCGTCCGCCGTGGCAGGGCGTGCAGCCGAACTCGTTCGAGGGGTGCGGCGATTCGCTGCCCACCATCAGGTTCAGCTTCGGGTGCGTGCGGAAGGCGACGCGCTGCGCGTCTTCGAAGCCCTTGCGGTCCGCCGCGATGTGGCACGTCGCGCAGCGGTCCACGCGGGGGATCTTCATGAAGTTGACGTCGTTGTAGTGCTCGGGCAGCTGCACTTGCTGGACCCGAAGGGAGGGATTGATCATGTCGAGAATCGGGGAGTTCCGGACCTGAAAGATCGTGTCCTGCTTCAGAGCTCCGAGCTTCTGCCGCGACAGCTTGTAATCCGCGGAGAGCTTTTCGACGCTCGCCTCGACCTGGTCACGGCGCCCGGTGATCCGGGCGATTTCCGCGTCGAGCTCCGCATCCGAGCGCTTGAGCGTCGCCAGCCGCAGGGAGGTGTCGTCGAGTTTCTTCTGGATGCGGTCGACGTCGCGCTTGGCGGAGGGCGCCGACTTCGGCACGTTCGCGAGGGCGTCTTCGTACTTGTACCGCTCCGCGTCGAAGGACGCCTTCGTGAACTTGTAGTCCTGGTCCGCGGCGTAGAGCTGCGGCTCGAGCTTTTTCTTTTTCGCCTCCAGTCGCGAGAGCGCCTTGCGGTGCGCCGCGATCTGCGCCCGCGCGGCGGCGAGATCTGTCCGCAGCGTGTCGCGCTCCTCGCCGTACGCTTTCTCGCGCGCCGCCCTCGTGGCCGCGCGGGTCTTCTTCGCGTCGAGCCGCATGAACGACCGCTGCATTGTCTTCCAGTCGCGCGAGTAGTCCGCGATGACCATGAAGATGAAGACGAGGGCCAGGACCGTCCCGGCAATGAAGAACACCCGATTCAACTTCGGGATGTTGTAGTGGTGATCGATCGGTTCGGCAGGTGGGCGGCGGGGCATCTATACGTCCTGGGGCCGGGAATCGGGAAACGGGAAACGGGAAACGCACGGAGGCATGATCCCTTTTCCCCTTCCCGATTTCCGATTCACGCCCCGTCTCATATGTTGAACGCGAACTCCGGGATGTTGACCACGTACTTGAGATTGAAGAACCACCGCAGATACATCTTGATCGGCAGCGAGATCATGATGAGGACGAGGCTCACTCCGATCAGGTACCGCGGGGTGCCCATCTTCTCGTAAAACCGCCGCAGCAGCGTCTTCGAAAGAAGAAGAGGCAGCGCGGCGACATAGAACCCCACGATCACGAGGCCGAACATCTCGCGGATCAGCCAGAAATTCGGCAGCGAGCGCTTCAGCATCTTGATCCAGATGATCTCGGAAAGGTTGATGTTGTTGAGAGGCACGAGCTTGTTGACGTCCCAGAATTCGTAAGGCCCGAAGAAGTTCCAGTTCGGCCCCCGCAGGAAGGTCCCGAGCGCGATCAAAGTGCACCAGAGCACGAGAAACCCGAGCAGGAAGAGAGTGATCTCCCACTTGCGCTCGCGGAACGTGAAGTAGCCGTTCCCCTTCGGGTTGGTGTCGATGTAAGGGATCGCCATGAGGCCGACGATGATGAGCGACGGGAGTACGACGCCGGCGAGCCAGGGATCGTAGTAAACCAGCATCTCCTGGAGGCCCAGGAAGTACCAGGGGGCCTTCGCCGGATTGGGGGAGTCGGTGGGGTTCGCCGGCTCTTCGAGCGGGGCCTTCAAAAAGATCGACCAGACGATCATGACGGCCATCACCACGACGAGACAGATCAGCTCCACGTAAACGAGGTCCGGCCACGAGAAGACCTTCTGCGCGGAGTCCTCGGCTTCGATCGTCGGGAGACCCGCGGCGATCCGCCGGTCGTTCTCGTATGCCTGGTTCATGGCGAACCAGAAGAAGAAGCCGACGAGGAAGATCATGCCGACGATCGGCACGTTGTCGGGCAGCGAAGCGACGGCGTTGAAGTTCGGGTCGAGGTAGGAGAGCCCCATCCCGCCGCCGATGGCGACTAAGAGAAAGAGGCCGCCGCGCCTGGACCAGAGCAGCCTCGACCGCAGCCCGACCAGCAGCAGCACGAGCATCGCCGTGACGAGGTACTGCGGCGCGGAGAGGAAGTTGATCGCCGCTTTGAATGCGTTGACGACGGGCATCTTAAATAATGCCGGGCGCCGGGGGTTCGGCGCCGGTCGCTGGTCCGGAGGAAGTTGAGACGGGCATGGGCCGGCGACGGCTGCCGTCGCCCGGCGCCTCCCGTCCCGGGCCGCTCGCCCTCCTCATCACACCGGCCCCGAAATGCCGCCGTCCTTGCGGACGCGCCAGAAGTGGACCGCCATCAGGAAGGCCGCGATCAAGGGGATGCCGACGCAGTGAAGGACGTAAAACCTCAGGAGGGCCCCCGCGCCGACGAACCTTCCGCCGAGCAGCCCGAAACGCGCATCGTTCGTGGAGGTCACGAGCGGGATGTCCCCGATCTTTAAGAGGCCCGTTCCCGGCCCCTGGATGCCGATGAGAGGGGTTGCGGAGGCCATGTTCGATCCGACGGTGATCGCCCAGATGGCCAGCTGGTCCCAGGGGAGCAGGTAACCGGTGAAGGAAAGGAGCAGCGTCAGCACGAGCAGGATCACGCCGATGACCCAGTTGAACTCGCGGGGCGGCTTGTAAGACCCGGTCATGAAGACGCGGAACATGTGGATCCAGACCGAGATCACCATCGCGTGGGCGCCCCAGCGGTGCACTTCCCGCATGATCCCGAACGGAACCTGTTCCCGAAGGTCCAGGATATCGACGAAGGCGTATTCGACCGTCGGCCGGTAATAAAACATGAGGAGAAGGCCGGTGAACGTCAGGACCAGGAAGAGAAAGAAGGTCACGCCGCCGGCGCACCACGTGTAGCGCATCTTCACGCCCGACTTGCGGGTCTTGACCGGATGCAGGTGCAGGACGACGTTCCCGAGCATCGCGAGGACGCGCTTTCGGTTGGTGTTCGGGACGCCCACCCGGAAGATGGACTTCCAGATCTGGCTCGCGACAATCTGCTCTTGTACCTGGCGCCAACGAGGAACCAAAAAAACCTCCGCTTTCGAGAGGGAACCGGGCCGGGCTCAGACCATCTTCACGAATGCCTTGGCATCGCTCCACTGACCTCGTTCATAGAGATACCGCGTGGCCTTGTCGACGACGATCTGGCCGTCGTCGGGGGAAAGCGAGATCTCGGCCCTCTCGAGCGGCCGGGGTGTGGGGCCCTCAAAGTTAATCCCCGAGATGTAATAGCCCGACCCGTGGCAGGGGCACTTGAACTTGTTCTGGGCCGCCAGCCAATTGGGCGTGCATCCCAGGTGGGTGCAGACAGCGATGAGAGCGTAGATCGAGTCGGTGTTGCGCACGATCCAGACGCCGAATTTCTCCTTCCACCGTTCGTCCACGCCCGGGCTGTAGTTGGAAGGATCCCCGGCCTTGAACCGCGTCGGGGGTTCGAACAGCACGTTGGGGAAGAGAAATCGGACGGTCGCGGTCAGGCCGACGACGGTCGCCGCCGTGAAACCGAGCCACGCGGCAGTCATCCACTTCAGGGTGGAGCGCCGTGTGAGCCCGTCGGCGAAGACCTCGTCCGACGGAGAGGGGGCCTGTTTTTCTACCGTGGCCATGGATCGGGGCTCAGACTACCAAAACGCCGGCGGAACGCTCAAGGATTCCGGAGCCCTTCGTGGCGGGCGGGCTCGCGGATCCGCGCGTTGCCTCCGCCGCCCGCCGCGCCGCCTCGCGGACGCGGAGGTTCGGGTCCTCGCGCGCGACGCGGTCGATGAGCGCCAGGCTTCCGGGATCCCGAAGGAGCGCGAGCGCCTGGAAGGCCGAGATCATCGCGGTTTCGGTCTGCTCATTGGAAAGCGCCGCCTGGCGCGCGAGCGCTCCTCGATCCGCCATCCCGCGCAGCACCTCGACTCCGGCGCCGTCGTGAAGCAGCGCGAGCGCGACGGCCGCATTCCATCGGACATCCGCGACGGGATCGCCGAGGAGGACCCGGAGCCGCGGCCCGGCGCGGGGATCACCGAGCTTTCCGAGCACGTAGGCCGCCATCTTGCGGGCGCCGGGGTCGGAAGAAGACGAGCTCTCGACGACCGTATCAACCGCCCCGCGGTCGCCGATCATCCCGAGTCCCCAGATCGCGTAAAGCCGCGTCTCCGGGTCGCCGTCCCTCGCGGCGGCGAGCAGCTGCGGGAGCGCGGCGCGGTCCTGCAGCTTTCCGAGGACGAGCACCAGGTAGCGGCGCACCTTGACGTCGTCCGGGCGCTTTCCCGACAGGCCCTCGAAAACACGCCGGGTCTCGGCGGAGAGCGCGTCGCGCTCCTGTCCCGCCGGCATGTGGCCGATCGTCCGGGAGAGCTCGAAGGCCGCCTGCCATCGCCGGTTCGCGGTGCCGCCCCGGACTTCCGCAAGCTCGTCGGCGGGAGAGCGCCGCTCGAACGTCATCAGGTTGAAGACGAAGAAAATGACGAGCGCCGTCCCCACGACGAGAAGGGGAAGGACGAAAAACCGGGCGACGGTGGCTCCCCGGGCCGGCGCTTCGTCTTCTTCGGACTCGGCGGCCGAATCCGGGTCCGGGTCGCGGTCGTCGGTCACAGGACCGGGAGATATCGCTTCGCGGAGGTGATGGGGTTCGGAACGAAGATCGCGTCTTTCTCGCAGACGGTCTCGCAGAGTCGGCAGGAGACGCACGGGCCGGCATCCACTTCCGCGATCTTGTGGAAAGTCTCCTGCAAGGGATCCTCGATCAGGTAGATGCAGTCGAACGGGCAGATGTCGATGCAGAACTCGCAGCCGG
>JBDUBI010000049.1:0-3495 GCA_040004225.1 Acidobacteriota bacterium | reverse complement strand
CGCGAGAGCTCCTCCTTCAGCCGCCGGTTCTCCTCCGTCAGACGCCGCGTCTCGGCGCCCTTTTCGACGGTCAAGAGGACCTCTTCGTTCTGAAAAGGCTTGGGGATGTAGTGGAACGCGCCCTCGCGCATTGCGTCGATCGCTCCTTCGATGGAGGAGTACGCCGTGACGATCACGACGACCGCGTCCGGGTCGCGGCGCCGCAACTCGCGAAGCACGTCGAGGCCGGACTGATCCGGGAGCATCAGGTCGAGCAGTACGACGTCGTGCGGCTCCGCTTCGAATGCGGACAGCGCGCGCGCGCCGTTGGCGGCGGTCGTCACCTTCCAGCCCTGGCGTTCGAGCAGCGTGGCGAGGACGTCGCGGATCACCTCCTCGTCGTCGACCACGAGGATGCGGAGAGAACGGGTCATGAAACCCGCGCGGCGAGCGGAAGGGTCACCCACGCCTGCGCGCCTCCGCCGGGGCGGGCCTCGAGGCCGATCTCGCCGCCGTGCCGGCGGACGATTTCACGCGAGATCGCCAGCCCGAGACCCGTGCCGCCGGACGTCTTCGTGCTGTAGAACGGCTGAAAGAGCTTCTCTCCGTCCCCGGGGGGAGGGCCGTCGCCCCGGTCTGAGATCAGGACGCGGACGGTGCCGACTTCCTCGCGCAGCCTGCAGGACACTTCCCCGTCTTCCGGCGAGGCGTCGCGCGCATTGGTGAACAGGTTCACGAACACCTGCTCGAGCTCGCGCGGATCGCCCTCCACCCAGATGGGACCTGTCGCCCCGTCGAGGTCAAACGACAGGCGGCGGCTGCCGAGCGTCGTCTCGACCGACTCCGCCGCGTTCGAGAGGACTCGCTTCAGATCCGTCCGTACGCGGGCCGCGGCCCTCGGGCGAGCGAACTCGAGAAGGTTGTTGACCAGGTGCGCCGCGCGGAATGTCTGCCGCTCCATCTTCTTCAGGATCGCATAACGCGGGTCGCCGGGTGCCGTGTCGGCCAGGAGCATCTGGGCATACGAGGAAAGGCCCGCGATGGGCGTGTTCACTTCGTGGGCCACGCCGGCCGCCAGCACTCCGAGAGACGCGAGGCGCTCGCGTTCCGAAAGCGCCCGCTCGGCTCGAAGGCGGTCCGTCACGTCATCCACGAGGACCACTTTGCGCTCCGGCGCGCCCTGGAAAGCGGAGACGGAAACGCGCACGTCGCGCTCCTCGCCGCCCGGATTCTCGAAGCGGGCCTCGATCGTGTGGTCGGTGTCCGTGAATTCCGGCAGTTCCACGCCCGGCAACACCTCCTCGAACCGGCGGCCGCAAAGCTCGGCTTCCGTTTTTCCGACGAGCGTGGCAAACGCCGGATTCGCGGTGTGCACGCGCTCTTCCGCATCGAGAACCACGATTCCGGAGGAGGAAGATCGGATGACGCTCTCCTGGTACTGCTGGAGGGTGCGGATCTCCTCGAGCCGCTCCGCCAGAGCGCCGTACAGGCGGGCGTTTTCGTACGCGAGGCCCGCCTGAGCCATCACGGCGACCAGGAGCGCCTCGTCCTCGGAGGAAAGAGGGACCCGGCCGTCCTTGTGCCCGACGCCGAGGGCGCCGACTAACTGACCGGCGCACCGCATCGCGAGGAAGGTCCGGTACCCGGCTTCGTGGAGCCGCGCCGCCCCTTCCGCCGATTCCTCGGCGAAGCCCGGTGTCCGCATCCTCCACACGTCGGCCGAAAGCAGATTTTCCCTGAGAAGCCGGGCTTCCGGAAGAGGGAGACCCCGTTCCTCCAACAGGAACAGGGCGCACGGGACGACGTGCATTCCGTCTTCAACCCGCTGCACGATCGCGCGGACGAGCTCTTCTCGGGGTCGCGGGGTCGAAAAGTCGCGGGCGACGTCGAGCAGCGCCCGCCGCGCGCGATACGTGTCGTGGTACTGGATCCGTTCGAGGACGCCCGTGATCCGTTTTTTCATCGGGACGAGAAGGGAGGCGAGCACGAGACCGGAACCAAAGGCGATCACGTTCTTGCCGGCTTCCGCCATTCCTTCGAGCGTCCGGTCGAGCAGGGCGTTCAAAATCACGAAGGCCATGCCGCCGAGCACCACGGCGGCGGTCGTGGCGAGCGCTTCGCGCACGAAGATCTCGACGTCCCAGAGGCGCCACCGGAGGATCGCGTATGCGAATGCGAGCGGGATCAGGACGAGCGGAATGACGGCGGCATTGGCGAGGAGCGGGGAAGAGAGGCCCAGAATACGCGGAAGGACGTAGAGCAGCAGGAAGGGCGCGAGGCCGACGGTCACGCCGAGGCCGATCCATCGAACCTGTTTTTCCGCGACGGCGTCGCCCCGAGAGTTCCGCAGGAGGCGTCCCACGCGCACCAGGATCGCCGCGGCGGAGCCCGCGAAAAACAGGAGCCAGAAGCGGGTCGCCCACTCCAGGAGCGCCGCCGGATTCGCGACGGGAAGAAAGAAAGGCCCTTCCTGAAGGACGAGGTATGCGACACCGGGGACGTACAGGAGCGGAATCAGCTTTCGCCGCGAAATCGGTTTCGGAAAGATCAGAAAAAAATGAAGGAGAAGCGCCGGCAGAATGGCGCGATAGAAGTCTTCCGTCAGAAGAAACGCGCGCCACGCTCCGTCTCGCGGACCCGCGGGCGTGATGGCGTACACGGCAAACGAGGCCAGGCAGAGGATGCAGAACACGCGCGACGCGGCGGAGCGGTCCCGGGCGGCGGTGAAAAGGCCGATCATCAGGTAGAGGAGGCCGACGAACGCCAGAAAGACGTAGGGCCAGTCCGGGCGCGCCGTCACCCTGCCGAGAAGGACTTCGCGGATCTCGCTCTTCCGTTCGACTAGAAGCCGGTGGGGGAACGGCTTATGAGCGAGCGTCCGGTCGGGTTCCGGGAGGGACGCCGCGGTCCGACCGTCGGCGGTGATCAGCCGGTCGCCCGGCTCCATCCCGGCGCGCGCGGCGGCACTGTCTTTTTCGACCGACCTCAGGACCAGGCCGCCCCCGGACGGCCGGCTCTCGAATCCGGCCCGGGTGAAGCTCTCGACCTTGCGGGTGAAGGAGAGAAAAGCGAGCCCCAGCGTCCCCGCCGCGACCACCACGGCGAGGGCGCCCACGATCCCCTTCAGAATTCGGGGCAGGGGGCGGATCACGGGGAACAATTCAGCAAACCGGATGCCATGGAGTCGCGGGACAGATCAGGCTACAAACCTATTAAAATCAATAGTTATAAAAATCTGCCTTTCTCACCCACCGCACTGAATCCAACGTTTTGGATGCGCTCCAAAATTTCTCATGTGGGCATGCGCCGGAGAAACGGGGCGCCCTGACGCAGCCGCAGTCTGGTTCCTGCCGCCTTCCCCCCGAGTCCTTCCCCGCATTCGAGAGCTTCTAGCTTCCCCCGGCACAGCAGAGGGAGGCAGTGTCCTCAAGAGCTCGGGCGAACCCGGACGCCTGCCTGCGCCCCTCACCCCAACCCTCTCCCCGAGCGCGGGGCGAGGGGGCAGAGCTGCGCTCC
>JBDUBI010000257.1:0-3522 GCA_040004225.1 Acidobacteriota bacterium | reverse complement strand
CCCTCGCGCGGGCCGTCGCCGCCTGGAACCCGGCAGCCGGAGTTCGGGCGGGTGTATCGTCAAAGAAACCACCCCGCCTCTGAATCAGCCGGCTTCCCTGGTCCAGGCGTCGATCGATCCGGCTGCGTGTCTCGGTCCACTCGTGGATTTCGGCCGCACCTCGTGCTCCTTCAGCAAGTGCCGCGCGGCCGATTTCACATCCCGGCCTGCCTGGCGAGAGGGCCCTTAGCTCGACGTCTGGCGGGCGGAGATGGCGGAAAGGGCGAGAACGGACCGGATGAGATCCGCGACGGTCGAAACGTCGAGCTGCGTCGAGCGGTCCGACAGCGCCGCGTCGGGGTTGTCGTGAACTTCCAGGAAGTAGCCGTCGACGAATCCTGTCGCGGCCGCCGCGCGGGCCAGAACGGGAGCGTACTGTTTGAGGCCGCCCGTTTCTCTGCCTCCCCCCGGAAGCTGGAGCGAGTGCGTCACGTCGTAAACGATCGGAACGCCGAACGCGCGCAGGATCGGGAAGGAGCGCATGTCCACGACGAGATTGTGGTACCCGAATGACGTGCCGCGTTCGCAGAGAAGCACGTTCTCGTTGCCCGCGGCGCGGCACTTCTCGATCACCTGTCCCATGTCGTCCGGCGCCAGGAACTGACCCTTCTTCACGTTGATGGGCCTGCCCGTCTCCGCGGCGGCGACTAAGAGGTCCGTCTGGCGGCTCAAGAACGCCGGAATCTGAAGGACGTCGAGCACTTTCGCCGCGGCTTCCGCCTGCTCGGGAAGGTGGATGTCCGAGATCAGGGGGAGCCCCGTCTCGGCTTTCACTTCCGCCAGGATGTCGAGGCCCTGGACGAGGCCGGGGCCACGGAAAGAGTCCTTCGAGGACCGGTTCGCCTTGTCGAACGAGGACTTGTAAACGATCCGCGCGCCCGTGTCGCGGGCGATCTCGCAGAGCTTCCTTCCCATCGCGACGGCGTGCTCGCGCGATTCGATGACGCAGGGGCCCGCAAAGAAAAGCGGCGGCTCTGCGGCGCCGCCTTGTCCATCTCCTCCTCCGATCGCGTATCCGGGCGCAATCTCGATGCGCCGGACGGGGTCTCTCAGGAGACGTCCTCGCGGAGTACGGCGGGGGCGCTGTATTCCGCGCTGGCCGCGCGGCTCTCTTCCCGTACCGCGCGGTGCGCGCGCGCCGCGCGGATGAAGTCTTTGAAAAGCGGGTGACAGGCGAACGGCTTCGACTTCAACTCCGGATGGAACTGACATCCCAGAAACCACGGGTGATCCTCGCGCAGCTCGATGATCTCGACGAACTTGCGGTCGGGAGACATCCCCGTGAAGGAGAGTCCCGCGTCGCGCAATGCCGGCAGGTATTCCTGGTTCACCTCGTAGCGGTGCCGGTGTCGCTCGGAAATCAGGCTCTCGCCGTACGCCCGCGCCGCGTAGGAGCCGGCGATCAGCTCGCAGGGATATTTCCCGAGCCGCATGGTCCCGCCGAGCGCCTCGACGCCGATCAGGTCGCGCAGCTTGAAAATCACCTTGTGTTTCGGGTCCTCCTCGAACTCGGTCGAGTTCGCCCCCTCAAGACCCGCCACGTTCCTCGCGTACTCGATGACGGCAGTCTGGAGCCCGAGACAGATCCCGAAGAACGGGACCTTTTTCTCGCGGGCATACCGGATCGCCTTGAGCATCCCCTCGACGCCGCGGCGGCCGAAGCCGCCGGGCACCAGGATCGCGTCCGCGCTGACGAGCGTCTCCGGGTACGTATCGTTCTCGAGGCTCTCCGCGTCCACGTAGTGCAGCCGCACCCGCACGTTGTTCGCGATCCCCCCATGCGCCAGCGCTTCGTTCAGCGACTTGTAGGAATCCCCGTACTCGACGTACTTGCCGACCACGGCGATATCCACCTCGCCCGTCGGGTTCTTGATGCGGTTGACGAGGTTTTCCCATTTGAGGAGGTCGCGGTCGTAGTGGGGGAGGTGGAGCAGGTCGAGAAGGATTTCGTCCAGGCCCTCGGCGGCGAATTGCAGCGGGACCTCATAGATCGAGGGGACATCCTTCGCGTTGATGACCGCCTCCACGGGGACGTTGCAGAAGAGGGCGATCTTCTTCTTCACCTCGTCCGGCAGCGATCGGTCTGTGCGGCAGAGAAGAACGTCCGGCTGGATTCCGATCGAGAGCAGCTCCTTGACGGAATGCTGCGTCGGCTTGGTCTTCAACTCGTCGGAGGCTTTGATGTACGGAACCAGCGTCAGATGAACATTGATCGCGTTGCCGCGGCCCGCTTCCTGCCGGATCTGCCGGATCGCTTCTAAGAAGGGGAGCGACTCGATGTCGCCAACCGTGCCTCCGATCTCGATCAAAATCACGTCCGCGTTGACGCCGACGTGCCGTATGGCTTCTTTGATCTCGTCGGTGATGTGCGGGATGACCTGCACCGTCTTGCCGAGGTAGTCCCCCCGCCGCTCCCGCTCGATCACCGACAGGTAAATGCGTCCGGCCGTCGTGTTGTTCGTGCGGGAAGACGTCATCGTGGTGAAGCGCTCGTAGTGCCCGAGGTCGAGGTCGGTCTCCGCTCCGTCGTCGGTGACGTAGACCTCTCCATGCTGAAAGGGCGACATCGTCCCGGGGTCGACGTTGATGTAGGGGTCGAACTTGGCGAGTGCCACGGAGTAACCCCGGGCTTCCAGGAGCGCTCCGATCGAGGAGGCGGCGATGCCCTTTCCGAGGGACGACACGACGCCGCCGGTCACGAAGACGTACTTGCTCATGCCGAAGCCTCCATTCTTGCTCTCATCCAGTCCTCCGCTTTCGCCAGATCTTCGGGCGTGTCCACTCCGATCGAGTCCGAAGCCGCCTGACCCATCCAGATCACGTATCCCGCTTCCAGCCACCGCAGCTGCTCGAGCGATTCCAGCCGTTCGAGCGGAGAGGGTGGCAGCCGCGCGATCGTCCGCAGGGTTTCCGCCCTGTAAGCATAGAGCCCGAGGTGTTTCCGGTACTCGGGCTCTCCTCCGCGGGGAAACGGGATTGGAGCGCGGGAGAAGTAGAGGGCGCGCCCATCCGCCGCCACGGCCACCTTCACCGCGTTCGGGTCGGTGCTGTCGGAGGCAGGAATCGGCACCCAAACGGAGGCGATCTCACGATCCGGGGATTCCATCAGGGTGTCCACGGCGGAGTCGATGTTCGCCGCGGACATGAGCGGCTCGTCCCCCTGGATGTTGACGTACACGTCCCCCGGGATGGCGCGAGCCGCTTCCGCGAGCCGGTCGGTGCCGCTCGCGCAGTCAAGCGATGTCATGACCGCCTCTCCGCCGGCGCGACGCACCGCCTCCGCGATGCGTTCGTCATCCGTCGCGACGGCGACCCGGTCCAGCCGGGTTGACGAGCGGGCCGCATCGAGGACGTGAACGACCATAGGTTTTCCTGCGAGGAGTGCGAGGGGTTTGGCCGGAAAACGGACCGAGGCGAAGCGGGCGGGAATCAATCCGACGATCGTCATCACGTCGGGAAGAAGAGTGTATTCTCTGCCGCGCC
>JBDUBI010000013.1:0-3526 GCA_040004225.1 Acidobacteriota bacterium | reverse complement strand
CGCGGCGCCTTGCATCCGACCCCGCGGCGCTCGCAACGCCATCCCACACCCTTTTCCAGCAGCCTGCCAGGCGCCGGTCCGGAAGCGGGGGGGGACAGCCGCATCGGACGGCGACCCTCCACCCGGAGCCGCGCGTGTCCGCGCGCCGTTCCGCAGGGGAACCGCGCTCTTCACCTCGGCTTTCGAGGTCCTTTCGACTTGCCGGGAGCCGCGGGTCCCGTGGGGCGGCGTGTGGGGATCCCTCCGGGGGTGAGACCCGGAAACGCCGGCGGCGGGGGCGGCCGCAGGGAAGGCCCGGCGCGTCGGGACTCGCGAGACGGCGTCCGGGCGCTGCGTCCGGCCGGTCGCGGAAGCCGCTGGCTCGAACCGGAAGGTCCGGTTCTCTCGCGCCGGGAGATGAGGGCCTCGGCGCCCTGTCTTCCATACCGCACCTCCTCCAGGAAGAGTCCCGACGGAGGCGCCGTCCAGACGGCGGTCGCGCCCGGCAGCCGCTCCTCGAGCAATCGGCGGACTTCCGGCAGAGAGAGATGGCCGCGGCCCGCCTCGACCAGGGTGCCGACGAGCCGCCGCACCATTTTCCAGAGGAAGTGAGACGCCTCGATGCGGTAATGAATTTCCTGACCGACTTCGGTGACCTCGCTCGTCGCGACGACCACCTCCGTCGAATCGAGTCCCGCCGCGTTCTCGCAGAAGGCCGAAAAATCGTGGCGGCCGACGAACAACTTCGCCGCTTCCCGCATCGCCGAGGCGTCAAGCCGGTCCTTGACCCACCAGACGAGCCGCTTCTCGAAAGCGGTCCGCCGACGGGAGATGCGGTACAGGTATCGCCGCGAGGCCGCGTCGTGTCGCGCGTGGAAATCAGGAGAAGCGGGCTCGACCGAGACGACGTTGACGTCGAAAGGCAGCCGGTCGTTCAACCCGTGCTCGACCTCCAGGGGAGAGAGTTCGCGGCGCGCCTTGACGTGGGCGACCTGCGCGAGCGCATGCACCCCCGCGTCGGTGCGTCCGGCTCCGCCGACTGTGGCATCCTCGCCGAGCAACTCGCGCGCCGCCCGACCCAGGACCCCCTGCACCGTCCGGTCCGCGTTTTTCTGGGACTGCCACCCGTGGTATCGGGTCCCGTCGTACTCGAGCGTCAGTTTCCAGGTCGGCACCGGGGGAGCTTAGCCCTTCGTGAGGCGCGCCAGCCGGCGCGCCCTCGGGCGCCTGGCGCACGGCAGGTCGAATCGCGCGCTCGCGTGCAGGCTCGGTTCAGACACAAAAAAGGCCGGGACCCGCGGAAAGAGTCCGCGCGTCCCGGCCCACAATGTCTTCGCCGAGGTTAGTTAGCGCCCTTGACCTGCAGGTTGTTATTGACCCGCACGACATGTTCGACGGAGCGGGCCACGTCCCCTGCCATCCGCTTCTGATCCGCATTGTCGACCTGGCCGGCGAGTGTGACGATGCCGTTGGTCGAATTGACCTCGATGTTGGTCAGCGTCGACAGTTTCACATCCGCGGCGAGCTTCGCCTTCACCGATGTCTTGATCCCCGCGTCATCGATCTGGGTCCCCGCGGACGTGCTGGTCTTGCAACCCGCCACGAACGAGGCGAGAACCACGATGGCCGCGACTCCCATCAACCCCTTGAACCGTTTCACCATGACCATTCCTCCTCTTCCTTTTGTCTACTCGGCCGTTTGGGCCCGGGCGACGATCGGAGCCCTCTTTGCCCGGGAGAATCCCGAACTCGCCGAGGGGCCCCCACTTAAAACCATGTTGTTGACGCGAACCACCCCCGGCAGGGAGAGGACCGTCTGTTGCGCTTCGCGAATCTCCCCGGATTCGGCTTCCCCGAGGAGAACGACGACCCCGCGGTAGGCACGGGCTTCGAGGCGATGCGTGTCGATTCCGGCCTCTTCGAGGGCTTGATTGGCCCTATTCGAGAGATCCCGGTCTGCCGCCGTCGCGGTCCTGTAGGCGGAGCTGGCGCACCCGACGCCGAGCGTCGTGCAGAGGCAGAGCAGGACGCCCCGTAGGGCTCTGAATCTGAGACTCATCGATTTCGAAGGGGTGCGTTTCACCATACCGATCCGACAAAAAGCACGGGGCGTGCCAACCCCCCCCTTACAATCCGATTTCGTCTGCCGGAAGCTCCGGCGCGCTGCGGAGGTCGCTTTGGGCTGTTTGGTCCGGGCCATCGGCTCGGTCTGTCTGTTGCTGGGCGTCCTCATCGGGCTGCGCCGCGCCACAGAGAGGCCGGCGGCGATTCCTCCGCCCTCCGGAGACACCCGCGACACCCTGGCTGAAGGCGTGCGATGGCGCTCCCGCGAAGCGCCGGGTGACGAGGGCGGACGGGATCGGGATCCCGTGATCTTCGTGCATGGTTTCCTTTCGAGCTCCACGACCTGGAAACGGGTGCTCGAGGGGTCGGCCGCGGGCCGCCGGGCCGTGGCGGTCGACCTTCCGGGATCCGGCTTCTCGGACCGTCCGTGGCCCTTCGACTACACGGTGCAGGGTCAGGCGGAGCACCTTCTCCGGTATCTGGACGCACGGGGGTTTTCCCGGGTCGTCCTCGTCGGCAGCTCGCTCGGGGGCGGTGTCTGCGAGGCGGTCGCGGCAGCCCGGCCGGAACGCGTTGCGGCGCTCGTGCTGGTGGACGCCGTTTCCCCTGGGATGAAAATTCGGCCCGGATTCCGCCTCCTCCGCACCCCCGTCTTGGGCGAGGTTCAGATCGAGCTGCTCGTCCGGCCGGTCATGGAGTATTCGCTGCGGCGCCGGCTCTATGCGCGGAGCGAACGCGTCACGCGGGAGACGGTCGACGACTGGTGGAACCCGATCTCCGTGCCGGGAACCCGGCGCGCCGCTCTCGAGGCCGTCCGCACCCGTTATGGCGGGACGGAGCAATTCCTCCAGAAGATCCGTGCGCCGACGCTGGTCCTCTGGGGGAAGCAGGATGCGTTGATGGACCCGTCGGAAGGCCTCGCGCTCGCCTCCGCGATCGAGGGCGCCCGGTTCGTGATGCTTCCGGGGGTCGGCCACCTGCCGCAGGAAGAAGACCCGGAACAGTTCTCGAAAACCGTCTCCGAATTTCTCCGGCAGCTTCCCGGCGAGCAACTCCGATGACGGGCGGCCTTCTTCTGTACGGGGCGAACGGGTACACCGGGCGGCTGATTCTCGACACGGCCCTGCGCGAGGGCCTGCGGCCCGTCCTCGCCGGCCGCCGGCGCGAGGTCATCGAGCCCCTCGCTCGATCCGCCGGCCTCGAATTTCTCGTCTTCCCCCTCGACGACGCGGGGACCGCGGCCGCCGCCCTCGAGCCGTTCGACGCGCTGTTGCTCGCCGCGGGACCGTTTTCCCGGACGAGCGCGGCGGCATTCGAGGCGTGCCTGGCCGCGCGGACCTCGTATCTCGACATCACGGGCGAAGTCTCCGTCTTCGAAGCGCTCTTTTCCGGCGACGACCGCGCGAAGGCTGCGGGGATCGCCGTCCTCCCGGGCGTCGGCTTCGATGTCGTGCCGACCGACTGCCTCGCGGCGCTTCTCGCG
>JBDUBI010000006.1:0-11910 GCA_040004225.1 Acidobacteriota bacterium | reverse complement strand
CGTCCACGCGCAGCTTCCAGCCAGGCCAGTCCGTCATGGAAGTCGCGATCACGGCGGGGGCTTGCGCGTCGACGGCCAGGCGGAGACGCTCGGCCCCATACGCCGTAATCGAAACGGCGGCGCGCCCGTTCTCTCTCCAGCCCTCCCCCGCGGAACTTCCCTCCGACAGGATCCCCTGGTCGCGAAAATCCGTAATGGACGACAGCAACGCGAGCCGGCGCTCATCGTTCGGCTCGGAGCGGAGGTGCCGGGGCGCGAAAGCCCGGGGCAATGCGCCCGGGTTCTCCACGAGGATTCCCTCGCCGGTGTGCGCCAGAACCGGCCAGCCGGGGGGCGGATCGCGCTCCTCAGGAAGGAGAAACCAGCGAACGCCCAGAAAGGAAAGGAAAGGGCGAGTGGGATCGTCGATCCGATTGAACCAGACGGGTTGGTGAACGCACCACAAAGGAAACGTGTCGTAGAGCGGCTTGAAGGTCATCGCTTCGTACCCGCGGACGTCCTCGAGCTCGTAGAGCGCCGCGATGTTGGGCGCGAAGATCTTCCCGACCGCGGACGCGCGCCAGGGAACGTTTCGAGGTATGGCGCGGAACAGAGCGACTTCGGGATAGAACGCCGAGGCGCGATACGTCGGGTAGATGTCCCCCTCCTCGAGGCGCCGCTCGACTAAGAGCAGAACGAGACAGGCCGCCACGGCCGCCGGAGCGCGCCTTCGCGGAATGAGGATCCAGATCAGTCCCAGGGCGGCGAGCGGAACCGCCTGGTAGAGGAAGCGCACCCGAAAGAATTCCGGCGGTAATGCGAGTGAAGCAAATCGAGGGCCGCCCTGGACATACAACGCGGAGACCGCCGCGAGAGCTCCCGCGGCGCTCCAGATCGCGATCCGGCGCCGGCCCGGCTCGAGGAGACGCTGCGCTCCGATCGCCGCGAGGCCCGCGGTGGCGAACGCGGCGAGAAACACCATCCGCTCGTTGATGCCGATGTCGAAGAGCGGCAGCTTCGAGATCGCATCGGTGATGACCGGAACCTTCGCGCCGACCGCCGCCCCGAGCAATCCGACGGTCGCGAGCGCCAGGGCCTCGCGGCGGCGGGAGAGCAGGCCCGCGGCGACGAAGGGCCACAAAACCGCGCCCGCGTAGGTCTTCGGCTCGACCAGACCCGGAGGCGCCTTTCCACGGCCGGCAAACCCCCAGGCATAGGGCTGCACGTCCGGCAGCGCGTGATGCAGGGCCTCCCGGATCGGCAGGGACTTCTTCAGGTGAGCGTAGTAGCCGGTCCGATAGAAATGTTCGAGGGTGTGTGGCAGGGCCTCGGCGAGCGGAATCAGGAGAACGGCGCAGAGGCCGAGCGTGAGAGCGCCGGCGAGAAGAGACAGGAGCACGCCGCGCCGGCGCCTCGCTCGATCCGTCGCGGCCAGCTCGAAGAGGAAGTAGATCCCCGCTCCCGTGACGGCGTGCAGCAGGGACTCCGGGTGCCCGGATGTCAGGATCAGAAAGAGAGAAACGACGGTAATCCCGACGGCGGTCCGGCCGGGGGATTGCGCCAGGCGCCGCAGACCGAGAAACAGCAGAGGGAGGGGCGCGGCCGCCGGCGTCAGCGGATAGCCCAGGAAAAACACCATGTAGTCGCAGAAGGCCCACGCGGCCGCCCCGAGGAGCGCGGGCACGTCCGAGCAACCGATGTCCCGGAAGAAGAGCCAGGCGGCCAGGAGCGCCAGAAAATAGCGGAGGCTCATCTCGAAGGTCCACGCCTGTCCGAGCGGCAGCAGGAACCCGATCCAGGTGGCGGGATGGAGCACCACGGGCTGCTGGACCGCGAGAAGCGGCTCGCCCGTCAGCACGAACCGGTTCCAGAGCGGGAGGCGGCCGTTCTTCACCGCGTCGCGGACTGCCTTTCGCCAGGGCACTTCCTGGTAGACGACGTCGCCCAGGATCGGAGAGACGGCGGTCTCGACGCCCTGCTCGGAGGCGTGAAAGGCCAGGGGCGGGGTGAGATACGGGATGTCGATCGGCGCGTGCACGCCAGCGGTCAACATCGCCCGGCCCACGAAGAGAAAAGGGCCCAGAGCGAGAAGCAGCCCCGCGCGGCGTGTCACCGGCAGGACATACCGATCCGCCAGAAAAAGGCCGAGCGCCGCGGTGCCGAAATACACCGCCAGAAGGCGAAACACGAGGAGGAACACGGCGCGGGAGTCTATCCGGGCGGTCGCGACCGGCGCCGCAGCCGCGTGGCAGCGAGCGCCGCGATGAGACCCGCGGCGCACGCCGCAAGACCCGGCAGAAACGAGCGCGGCCGATAAGTCATCCGCACGCGGTGCTCGCCGGCGGGGAGGCGGACCCCGACGAACGCGTGGTTCACGGTCTCGACGGGATATGCGCGGCCCTCCTCTAGAACCCGCCAACCCGGCCAGTCGGGCAGGGATGTCGCGGCCAGAAACGGCGCGTCGGACGCAGTCTCGAGGAGCAGGTCCGGGCCGGACTCCCGGACCGAAATACGAGCACGCGGATTCCGCTCGGTCCGCGAGACTCCCCGAACCCAGGCCGTTTCGGAGAAATCTGTCGCGGAGGCCATGGCCGCGAGGATCGACCGCTCGTCAGGAAGGACGACCACCCGTTCCGGTGCAAAGGCTCGCGGCAGGGCTCGCGGGTTCTCGAAAACCGCCGCCGCGTCCGAGCGCACACGCACGCTCCAGCCGGGAGGGACTTGCGCGTCCGGTGCGGCGATCGCGAACCGCATTCCGAGAAAGGAGAGGAACGGGCGGGTGAGATCGTCGAGACGGTTGAAGGAGGCCGGCTGCGGGGAGCACCACAGAGGAAACGTGTCGGAGAAACGGTCGAGCACGATCGACTCGTACCCGCGCACGTCCTGGATCCCAAAGAGTGCCGCGCCGTTCGGCCGCAGATCCGCGCCCGTTGCGCCGACCCGCGTGCCATCCACGCGGACATCCCGAAGGACGGCGGCGGGAGCGGAGAGCGCCGCCGCGGCCACCGTCGGGTACGTCGCTCCCATTTCGAGCCCGCGCTGGAGGATGAGCAGAATGAGGGCGATCCCCGCGAGGCGCGTTCCGGTTCGGCGCCCGAGAATCGCGGCGCCGCCAAGCAGCGCGACGGGGACGACCTCGAAGAGGAAATGCAGACGGACGAAGTCGTCGGGGAGCGCGCGCTCCGCCAGCGGCCGCGCGGCCGCAAACCGCGCGGCGAGAAGGAGGAGGACAACGGTTCCGGCGGCGGCGGCGAGACGGCGCGACGCGCCGGCGCACAGTTGCTCGACGCCGAGCGCCGCGAGTCCCGCGATCCCGAGCGCCGAGAGAAAGACCAGCCGGTAATTGAGCGCCAGCGAAAATCCCGGGAGCCGCCCGAGAAGATCGATGAGGCCGGGAGCGCTCGCGCCGAGCAGCAGCCCGGCGGCGAGACAGCAGACAAAAAGGTGACGCCCTTCACGCCGGCGGAAGGCGCCGACGGCCGCCAGAGGGAAGAGGACGGCGCCCGCGTAGGCCAGCGGCATTCCGGAGCCATCGCCCCGTTCCTGCACCGGGCTCTTTCCGTAGATCCCGTGCGCGAAAGGCAGGAGTGCCGGGAGCAGCCGCCGCGCGGCTTCGGACGGCGAGACGGACTGACGCTCGACCCCGGCGTGCAGGCGGGCACGCCGCTCGCGATACTCGGCGGAATGGGGAATCGCTTCGAGCAGCGGAAAGAGCTGCGGCCCCGCGAGGAGGAACGCGAGCGCCGCGGCGGCGCAGGCGCGGAGCAGGGCCTTGCGGACTCCTCCCCTTTCGCCGTGGCGCGTCCGCGCCAGCAGGTCGCAGACGAACACGACCGCTCCCGCGACGGCGGTGTGGAAGAACGTTTCGGGGTGACCGCCCGCGAGCGACAGCAGCAAAGCCGCCACGGTGATCGCCTCTCCGTTGCGGCCGCCTCGCGCAATCCGCCTGAGGCCGAGCAGAAGGAGTGGGAACGTCGCCGTGGACGGTCCAACGCTCCAGCCGTTCCAGAAGACGAGATACGTGGAAAAGCCCCAGGCCGCCGCGCCCGTGAGCGCCGCGGGAGCCGAGAGACTCCAATCGTGAAAGTAGAGAAATCCGGCGAGCAGGCCGAGGAAAAGCGTGAACGTGCAGGAAAACGTCCAGGAGAGCGGCACGGGCAGGAAGATCCCCGCCCACGTGGCCGGGTGAAAGACGCCGGCCTGAGCGGTCGCGAGAAGCGGGTTGCCAGCGAGGACGAAGCGGTTCCAGAACGGAAACCGCCCGTTCGTCAGCGCCTCGCGGACGGCCGCGCGCCAGGGGATGTTTGCAAACGCCAGGTCCGAGAGGATCGGGTTCGCGGGCCGCGGAACCACCGCTCCGGCGGCGGGGCGCCAGGGGACGAGCGGCGGGTAGAGATCCGCAGGCCCGTAGACGGCTCCCGAGAGCATGGCCTTCCCGGTAAAGACCAACGGCAGGAGGAGGAGAAGAAGGCCCACGGACCGCGAGACCTGCCCCGCGTAGCGCCGCGCCAGCCACAACGAACCCGCGGCGGCGGCGGCATAGGTCGCGCAGAGGGCGACGGTCTCGATTCTCAGAATGGGGGATGTTACTTGACGTATTCCTCGAAGCCCGGAAGTTTCAGTTCCAGGCGGGGAGAGTGAGTCGACGTTTCTCCCGCCATGGCGGCGCAATTGAGTGGTGAGCCCACCCACGGAGGGATTCCTCTTCACCCCAGGGCCGCGTTTCCCTCCATGTCCGAGGACACGCTCGCAAACGGAGGAGAAGATTCTCGATGCAGGAGCGACAGCGAGCGAAGGCGACGGAGGACTCCCTCTCACTCGGGCGAAAGCCAGGTCGGATTATCGGCGCCGCCTTCCAGTCAGACCCCGCCCCTCATCCCAACCCTCCGAGCGCAGGGACGCCGTAAGCAGGTCTGGTTCTCGGCCGCGTCTTCAACGTGAGTTCCGCCCCTCACCCCAGCCCTCTCCCCCGGCGCGCGGGGAGAGGGGGCAGAACTGCGCCTTGGCCACGATGGTGGTTAAGCTCGCCCCAAGAGGAGTCTCCCGACCAGAGGGAGGGAGGAGCCTCTCGGGGCGGGAGCGGGAGCGAGCGCAGCGAGCGGAAGCGACGTGGGGGCGGGAGCCGAAGCGAACGAAGGGAGCAGGCGAGCGGTCGAGCCCTCAGGCGAGCCGCTCGCCGGTGCCTTCGCCGCGCACGGCGAAGGCAGCTCCCATAGTGAGCGAAGGCGACGGACTCAGAACGGCCACCATTTGGCCGGGATGTTCTTCGCGATGTCGTTGTAGAGCACGACTGTCATGAGCGCCAGGATCATCAGGAACCCGAGCTGGAGGATCCGCTCCTTCACTCGGAGCGAGAAGTCGCGCCGCACCGCGCCTTCGATGGTCAGAAGGAAGAGATGCCCGCCGTCGAGCACGGGTATCGGCAGGAGATTGAAAATCCCGAGCTGAAGCGAGACGGCGGCCATCAACGCGACGAGCGGGACCACGCCCGTGCGCGCCGCGTCCCCCGAGAACTTTGCGATGTCGAGAGGTCCGGACATGGTTTTCATGCTCGCGCGGCCGCGGAAGAGCCGCCCGAGCACGGAGAACGTCGTCCGCGTGTCCGTTCCGATGCGACGCCACGCTTCGACGACCGCCTGGTTCAGGGGAAAACGCTCGAGGACCTCGGGCAGGTCGGCGCCGACCTGGACCCCGACCTTCCAGCTGTCGCCCTCTTTTCGAGGGGCGACGGAGACGATGCCCGGTTTGCCGTCGCGGTGGAACGCCACCGGAAACGGACCCGGCGCGGAACCCGACACGGCGGAAACGAACTTGTCGAAGATCTCCTCGGGCGCGCCGCGGATGGGCCGGCCGCCGATCGTGTCGATGACATCGCCCGGCTTTAAGCCCGCCTTCGCCGCCGGAGAGCCGGACACGACGACCGCGACTCGCGGCTGAACGTTGCGGCCCGCGTCCGGCAGCAATCCGACGTCGCCGAGGTCGTGCGAGCCGACCGCGCGGGGGACGACCTTCAGGAACACACCCGAGCCATTGCGGTCAACTTCGACGTCGAGCTTCTCGCGGGCATTCATCAGAAACGCGTATTGCGCGTCCCGCCACCGCGGGGTCTCGCGGCCCGCGATCGAGACGATGCGGTCGCCCGGCCGGAATCCCGCCTCGGCGCCGGCCGACTTGTCCTCGACGATTTTGACGACCGCCGGCTGGAGCTCGTACTCGGGGACCCGGACGCCCAGGGCGAACACCACGGTGTGGAGCACGAGCGCCAGGACGAAGTTCATCAGCGGCCCGGCGAGAAGGATCAATCCGCGCTGCCACCGCCTGCCGACCGGCGGGGCTTCGGTGGACGTGCCCTCGGCCAGCGTGGACTCGTCCGGCCCGAGCCCCACGACCCGGACATACCCCCCGAGGGGGATGGCGGACACGCGGTAGTCGGTCCCGCGGCGCTTGAATCCGAAGAGCCGCTTGCCGAATCCGATCGAGAACACCTCGACGGGGAAGCGGAAGGCCTTGGCGACGGCGAAGTGTCCGAACTCGTGCACGACGACGAGGACAGAAAGGACGACGATGAGAGCAAGGGTGTTTCCGACGATGGTCAAGCGGCTGCTCCGTTTCTCTTCTGGTTAGTTGGCCACCGCGGCCCGGGACAGCCGGTGGATGATGTCCGAGGCCTTGCGGCGAGCCATTCCGTCGATCTCCTCCGCCTCGTCCAGGGTCGCCGGCGCGGCGACCGGTCCGGCGGCCGATGCCGTCTCGGATACGACGGAAACGATTTCGGGGAAGGAAATCTTCCCTTGAAGGAAGGCAGCGACGGCGACCTCGTTTGCCCCGTTCACCACCGCAGGCATTCCCCCTCCGACGCGCAGCGCCTCCAGGGCGAGCTCGACCGCCGGGTATCGCTCCGCCTCGAGCTCGAAAAACTCGAGCCGCTTGATGGAAACGAGATCGAGACGCCCGAAGGCGTTGGGCAGCCGGTCCGGATAGTTCAGCGCATAGGCGATCGGGAACTTCATGTCGTTCTTGGCGAGCTGCGACAGCATCGAGCCGTCCTCGAACTCCACGAACGAATGAATGATCGACTGCGGATGGAGGACGACGCCGATCCGTTCCGGCGGCAAACCGAAAAGGAAGTGCGCTTCTATGATCTCCAGACCCTTGTTCATCATCGTCGCCGAATCGATCGTGATCTTCGGGCCCATCTTCCAGGTGGGGTGCGCCAGGGCGTCCTCGACGGTAATCGTGTCGAAACTCGAGAGGTCTCGCTCCCGGAATGGCCCGCCCGAAGCGGTCAGGATGATCCGCTCGACTTCGGAAGTGCGTCCCCCCCGCATCGCCTGGTGAATCGCGCTGTGCTCGGAATCCACGGGAAGAATTTCCGCCCCGCTCTTCTTCGCCTCGCGGAGGATGAGCTCCCCGGCGACCACGAGCGTCTCCTTGTTGGCGAGGGCGAGGCGCTTGCCCGCCTTGACCGCCGCGTAGGCGGACCGAAGCCCGAGGGCGCCGACCAGGGCGCCCACGACGACCTCCGAACCGGGATCGGAGGCGACCTCCTCGAGCCCTTCCGCGCCCGTGACGATGCGGACGCCGTTCCTGCGGGGCAGAAGCGCCTTCAGCCGCGCCGCCTCTTCGTGTCCCGAAACCGAGACGAGCTTCGGGCTGTGCGCCAGAATTTGTTCCGCGAGTTTTTCGACGGAGCGTCCGGCGGCAAGCGCTACCACCCGGAACCGGTCGGGGGAGGCCGCCGCGACCTCGAGCGCCGAACGCCCGATCGAACCGGTAGAGCCCAGGACAGCCAGCGTTTTCATGGGACCGGAGATTATAGGGGGGCGGCGCGCCGCCGCGCGCCCCGGGCGAAGGGCGGAGGGCGAACGGGGAATGCCGAAGCGCGCCGGGCGCCCGGCTGAGGAATGCAGCCGATCGCCGAGAAGGGATCGGCCGGGAATGGACAACTGCCCTTAAAATCGGCGCATGATCGACCGCGACGTTCTGGCGCCGGCCGGCTCCCGGGAGCGGGCGCTCTTAGACGAGATGGATCTCGCCCGGCTGCCGCGCCACATCGCGATCATCATGGACGGGAACGGCCGCTGGGCCAAACAGCGCGGGTCCCCGAGGGTGGAAGGCCACCGGGCCGGGATCACCTCCGTGCGAGAGGTCGTCGAGACGTGCGCGAGGTTGAAGCTCGACGCGCTGACGCTCTACGCCTTCTCGGTCGAGAACTGGAAGAGGCCGCGGTTCGAGATCGTCACGCTCATGTCCCTGCTCAAGGAGTACTTGAACCGAGAGCTCGCCAATCTCCTGAAGAACGACATCCGCTTTCGGGTGGTCGGTCGCATGAACGAGCTCGATGCCTCGGTGCAGAAGGAGCTCTCGAAGGGACTCGCGGCGACCTCGTCCTGCCGAGGGATGACGTTCAACATCGCTTTGAATTACGGCGGGAGAACCGAGATCGTGGACGCGTGCCGCTCGCTCGCGCACGACGTCGGCGCGGGCCGTCTCTCGCCGGAACAGATCGACGAGGAGACCCTCGGGTCCCGGCTGGGAACGGCGGGCCTTCCGGACCCCGACCTTCTAATCCGCACGAGCGGCGAGATGCGGGTCTCCAACTTCCTCCTGTGGCAAATCGCCTACAGCGAGATCTGGGTGACGCAGACCCTCTGGCCGGACTTTCGCAAGCTCCACCTGTTCGAAGGGATTCTCGAGTACCAGAAGCGGGAGCGCCGTTACGGAGGCGTGATCGAGGGCGGCCGACAAACCGAATCCGGCGAGGCGGCAGGGTGACGGAAGACGTCAGGGGCCAGGCGGAAGGCGACGGGCGGAAGAGGAAACTCAAGCCCCTCACCGCCTCTCCCCTCACGCTTGACGCCTCACGACCTCAGCGTTGAAACGCGAGCTCGCGGCCGGAGTCGCGATCCCGGTCGTTCTCGGAATCCTCTTCTTTCTTCCGGCGGTGGCATTCGATGCGCTCGTCGCGGCCGTGGCGCTCGCCGCCCTCTGGGAGTTCTATCGGTTGGCGGAGAAGACCGGGCATCCGGTCGCGAAGACAATCGGCCTCATGGGAGGGGCCGCGGCCCTGGCGGCGCTCTCCGGCGCGACGATCGCGGGACACGACCGCGCGGCGTCGTTCTGGCCGCTTCTGTTCGCGACGCTCGTCGTAGTTTTTTTAGCGTCGGTCGCCCCGCTCCTCTCCAGCGTGCGGCCTTCCGAGGCGCTCGCGGGCGCGGGCTCCACCCTCTTCGGGATCGCGTCGATCGCGATCCCCGCCGGTTCGATGTTTTACCTGCGCGCGTTCTCGCCCCGGGCGGTTTTCTTTCTTTTCGTGATCGTCTGGGGGTGCGATTCCGCCGCGTATTACACGGGCCGGCGGCTCGGACGCCGGAAGCTCGCGCCGGTCGTTTCTCCCAACAAGACCTGGGAGGGAACGATCGGGGGTCTCGTCGGCGCGACGTTGATCGGCGCCGCCGCGGGAACTTGGTGGTTGCTTCCGGAGCTCGGCCCCGCCCCTGGCGCGCTCGCCGGGGCCCTGGCCTCCTCGGCCGGCCAGATCGGCGATCTCGTCGAATCCCTCTGGAAGCGCGGAGCGGGGGTCAAGGACTCGGGGAATTTCCTGCCCGGGCACGGCGGCTTCTACGATCGGATCGACTCACTCCTCTACGCGGGCCCGGTCCTGGCGGCGATCCTGATGTGGTGCGTCAGGCGGTAAGTCGAGGATTCACTTCCCGCCCGCGACGAGCTTCTGGAACCGGGGGTTCTGGCGCAAGGTGTCGAAGTTGGGATCGATCCTGAGCCAGCCGGGTGAGAGGAAGTAGGGGATTTTCAAGAGCGGCTCCAGCTTGTCGAGCGCCTTTTCCGGATCCCCGACGAGCATGTAGATGCGGGCCTGCTGATGCTGATAGTAGGGACCCGAGTACGCGTCTCTGGTTATCCGGTGGATTCCGGCTTCGCGCTCCGCCTCCCGGATGGCTTCCTCTTTGCGCCCCAGATACGCGAGAGCGAGCCCGAGAAGGATGTGACGCTGGTCGTCGTCGGGCGTTCGGAGAAGCTGCTCCTGGAAGGCCTTTCGCGCCACTTCGGCGGCGGTCCGCGCGTTTGCGGTCTCCCCCTTCAGGGCGTACGCCTGAGTCATGCAAAGACCCCAGCCCCCTCGGTCCTCGTCGAACGCACTCGGTGTCAAACGCAGGAGAAGGCCTCGCTGCTCTTCATCGAGGACCCAGACGAGATCCCAGTAGATCGCGAGGTAGCTCACGAGCGCCGTCGGCTCGACCTCCTTCGGCGCGGCGCGGAGCACGGCCCGCGCGCCGGCGAGATCTCCCTGGACCAGAAACGTCATGGCCTTGAGCTCGATCAGATAGAGGTGAGACGGCGCGAGAGCGAGGCCCCGGTCGATCGACTGGCGCGCCTCGGCCCCGCGCCTCAGCCAGAGGAGCTCCTCGCCGAGCCGGCTCTGGGTGAGGACGGATCGGGGATCGAGGCGTTCGGCCTGGTGGAAGTGTTCGATGGAGGTCTCCCACCGTCCGAGGGTCTCCTCCGCCAAAGCGGTCGCCGCGAGGAGATCGGCGTTGCCGGGGGAGAGACGCCGGCCCTCGGCGTACCGATCGACCGCCCCGGCGGGGTCCCTCAGGACGAAGTGCTGATAATTGCCGAGAGCCAGATGCCCTTCGGGACGGGTCGGCGCGAGCGCCGCCGCTCTCTCCGCCGCGTGGCGGGCCCGCTCCGCCAGCTCCGGGGTCGGCGTGCTGATCTCGTAGAGGCGCGAGCTGGCTCGTGAAATCTGCGCCCATGCCTGCGCGAAGCCGGGGTCGATGGCCACGGCCTGCTCGTAGAAACCGAGGGCCTTCCTCAGGGCGCGCGGCTCGTCGACGGCCAGGCTCTTCGACGCCTCCTCCCCCTTCAGGAACGCGTCGTAGGCCGGGAGGTTCTGCGTCGGCGCCTCCGAGAGCCGCTTCTCCTCGCCCGCACCGAGCGCCACTCCCAGCGCCTGCGCGACGCGCGAGGCGATGTCCGATTGCACCTGGAAGACGTCCGTCAGCGCCGCGTCGAATGGCTGTTGCCACTTCGAGGCCGGTGCCCCGGACTCCCTGACCTCCACCAGCTCGGGGTTGACCTGCACGCGGCTGGAGCCTCCGCTTTTCTGCCAGCGCACCGTGGCCGTCAACAGATATCGCGCGTCCAGCTCCTCCGCGATTCGCTTCGGAGTCTTCGCCGTCTTCTTGTAGGCGATCGAGCTGCCGCGGGCGATCACCTCAATCCCCGGGACGGAGGTGAGCTTGCCCCGCACCGCGTCCGCGATCCCGTCGGCGAAGTAATCGTCTTCGGAAGTTCCCATGTTCTCGAACGGGAGCACCGCCACCCGGGTCACACCCCCGGTAGCCGTTACTCTGTGGACGCGCCGCATAAAGAAGAGGCTCGTGGCGGCCAGGGCAAAGAGGACGACGCCAGCGGCTATCAGGATTGTTCTGGTTTTGGTTTTGGTTTTGGTCGGTGGTTCGATGGGGTCCGCGCCGGCCGCCACGGTTGGGCCCGGAGCTTCAGATAGCGTAAAGGCGATGTCCTTGACCGACTGAAAACGGTTCTCCCGATTTTTCTCCAGGCAGTGTCGGACGATGTGATCGAGGGCAGGCGAAATGTCCTGCCCCGAAACCGACAGTTCGGAAGGCTCTTCCTTCAGGATCGCGGCAATCGTGTCGCTTGCGGTGTTTTTTTGAAACGCCCTCCGGCCTGAGAGCAGCTCGTACAGGATCGCCCCGAACGAGAAGATGTCCGAGCGGTGGTCCACGGGAAGGCCCCGCACCTGCTCCGGCGACATGTAGCCGAGCGTTCCCATCACAGTCCCGGGCTCCGTATGCCCCGAACCCGTGGGCGCACTGGTTTCCTCTCCCGGAGCGACCGCCTCGACCCTCTTCGCCAGGCCGAAGTCGAGGATCTTCAAGTGCCCGT
>JBDUBI010000095.1:0-3532 GCA_040004225.1 Acidobacteriota bacterium | reverse complement strand
TGTCGATCCCCATCCGGTCGAACACCATCTTGAGCTCGTTGACGAGAGCGATGTTGACCGCGCGGAAGATGTTCTCGGTCAACTTCGTCGCTTCCGCCGTCCGGCAGGAGGTGACGCGCACGGTCCGAGTCACCGCGAGGGCGTAGAGGGATTCGGCGAGATCGCCGGAGGCCGAATCAACGCCTCCGACCACCTTCGGGATCGTCGCGGTCGCGAAGCTCGTGTTTCCGGGATCCTCGCGCTCCGGAGAAAAGGCCAGGAAGAAATCGACCCCGCACTTCAATCCCGTCTCCTCGAGGATGCCCCGCACGAGCTCGTCTGTGGTCCCCGGGTACGTCGTCGACTCGAGAACGATGAGCTGTCCACGGCGAAGGTGGTCCCTCACGTGACGGGCCGTGCCCACCACATAGCTCATGTCCGGCTCCCGCTGGGCGGTCAGCGGCGTCGGGACACAGATCAGGACGGCGTCCGGTTCGGCGAGTTGCGGGAATTCCGACGTTGCGCGAAGCCGGCCCGACTTCGTCGCCGCCGCCAGCCGCCCGCCGTCCATGTGCTTGAGGTAACTCAAGCCCGCGCCGATCGCGCTCACCTTGGCCGGGTCCACGTCGAAGCCGAGGACCGGAAAACCCTTTTCGACGAACGTCAGGGCGAGAGGCAGGCCGACGTATCCCATGCCGACGATGCCGACGAGCGCGGTCCGGCCTTCGATTTTCCGATGGAGCTGCGACGCGAGCTCCGAGCCGGTCCGATTCTTTTCGTCGATCGTTGCCTGGGAAACACTCATGCTGGACCCTCTTTCATCACTGCCGCCGGCGGCTCCGCTCGTTTGTTTGAGTCCCTTTTCGTCGCTCGATTCACGCCCATCCGAGGCGCGTCCCGTCACGTCTCGGCAGGCTCCGCCCCCTTCGGTAGACATACCGAAAGGGAGATCCGCCCACGTTTTGGAAGCGCCGGTCTAGTAGCCCGAGGCGACGGCGCTTCGAGAATCGCTGCGAACGGAGGGCGCCGCGAGGACGAGAACCTGTCTCTCGAACTCCACCGCGACCGCGCTCTTCAACATCGACACGGACACGATCAGGCGGAGCCGCCCGGCCTCCCGGACGACGACACCGGTGTATCCCTTGAACGGACCTTCGACGACCCGGACCGGATCTCCCGAGGACAGGTCCGGGTAGGGGACGAGGGAGGCGCCGGATTGCTGGAGCCGACGCAGTTGGAGCAACTCCTGCGTCAGGACGTGCTGCTCCTGGACCGGAAGCGTGCGGACTATGAGGTTGCTGCGCAGGGCGTCATGGCGCTGCGGCTCGGTCCCCCGGAAGAAGACGTACCCCGGAAAGAGCGGCAGGTAGGAAACGAAGGTGCGTCCTCCCCGCCGATAACGCTTCTCCCGCTGCGGCAAAAAATGCGGGACGGAAAGACCCAACAGGTGACGGCCGAGCGCCTTGTCCTGGCGGCTTCTCGTATGGGCGACCCACCAGGGAAATTCTCTCTCGTCGAGGTCGAAGAGATTGGCGGGAAAGAGTTCCGTCGCGCATTTCAGGGGCGGCATCGATATCTCTCTCCCAGCCATCGTTCCCGGGAAACTCTGCTCATTTTGTCGACACCCGCGAACCGCATCATAGCATGAGGGGCACTCCCGATCCCCGGCCCGCGGGCTCGTCCGCGGCGTTAGAAGCGTGGTTTCGAACGCGCAACCGCGTCCGAGGAAGAGGCTGTGCCACAAGCGATTTCGCCGCCCGTCAGGGCGCCTGCGTGGTCCGCGTGGCCACCGGCCGGACGGGCCCGCCGGCCAGGGCGCGGAGCCAGAAGGTGCGGCGGCCCGACACCCCCGAGAGCGGGATCGAAAGCGTCCGTCCGCGCGCGACGACGAGGCTCCCGAGCCGTCCTCCGTCCCAGCCGAAGGCGACGAAGGCGGGAGCGTCGGCCGCCAGCTCGACCTCGAGTCGGCCGCGCGCCGAGGCCTCAGGGTCGACGCAGAGAGGCAGCGTGGAATCGGAGGACCAGGCAGCCCCCGGGTCCGAAGGGGCCCTCAATGGCGCGCTCCGTCCTATCGCTTCCAGGGCTTCCCGGTCCCCGATCGCGCGGGCGATCTCCCGGCGTTCGAGCGCCACGTCGCAGTCCTCTCTCGAGAGAGGGCTCAGGCGCTCGAGGACCCGGCGCGCCTCGAGGGCCCGGCCCCGGCTGCGCTGGAACTTCGCCAGGGCGACGAAGTAAGGCGTCCACTCGAGAGAGCCGGAGCTCGGCTCCGCGGCGGCGATCGTCTCCGCGTCTTCGAGTTGTCCGACCAGGAGCTTCGCGCGCGCCCGGACGACGGCCGGTGCGCCGCTCAACGCGGCGACGGCGCGGGCGATCGCCTCGGGCTTCGCCTCGGGAGCATTCTTCTCGAAGAAGAATGTGACGAGCTCACCGCGCCGGTCCAGGTTCCAGTCGCCGACGAGCTCCGCCGGCCAGAGATCGAGGAGGCGCGCGACCTGGGCCCGTCCCGGAGGATCGTCGAAGTCCTGGATGCCGTGGTGATCCGCCCAGATCTGGCAGAGGTAGCGCATGCTCTCGATGTCGCCGAGCGCGCCCCGGGCTTCGATCTCGAGCAGGTCGGCGGAACGCTGCTTCCTCTCCGACCGGTCCGCGCGCGCCGCGAGAAGGCCCGCGGTGGCGACGTCGCCGCCCGAGACGGACGCGCGGAGAGCGGCGCGGAGGGGCCGCGCCGCGTCGGGAAGGAGGCGCACCGCTTCCTCCGGCCGCAGCACGGCGACCGCGCGTGGAAACTCGCGGGTCACGAAATCGGGATTGCGAAACGCTCTGGGCAGAGCGGCGGACGCGTCGGACCGGTCTTCGGCGGCCAGATCGTTCCAGCTCGCGAGGTAGCTTGCAGCGAGCGCTTCCCACGTCGCGTCCGCTCCGGGCGCCGCCACCGCGGCAATCCGCAGAGGGCGAGCCCAGAGCGCGATGCGAACGAGCGAGGTCTCGGGCGACGCGGGCTCCGTCTTCTCGGCGAGGTCCTGCTCCGCGTGAGCGGCCTCGCCGAGCAGGAGGAGATGGTGCACCGACCCGGGCCGCCGGGCGACGGCGTCGAGCATGAGATCCTGCGCCGCGGCGAGCTGGCTGGCGGAGCGGGCGCTCGACCTCGAGCTCCCACCGCCCGTATCCGCCTCGAGGTCGCGCAGCGCGCCGTCGAGCGCAACGTCGGCGGCGAGATCGCCTGCGGGCTCGAGTTGCATGCTCTGGAGATCGAGAGGACGCCGCGCGTCGAGACCGAACCGGCGCATGAACTGTTCCGCCTGGTGCTCCAGGCGCGCATCGAAGAGATCGTGCGCGACTGCGATCCCCGCGAGAACGAGCGCGGCCGCCGCGAGAGTCCGCCGCAGCCCGACCCTCGCCGTCGGCTCGACACTCTCCCCGGTGGTGCCCGGGACGCTCGCGCTCCGTACGGACATCGGATCGCTACCCACGTGTTCCGGCCCACGGCATCCGCTCGGCGTGGATGACGGCCCGGGGGTTGTGCTCGAACAGTCCGACCTCGGCCTTTTCGCCC
>JBDUBI010000230.1:0-12007 GCA_040004225.1 Acidobacteriota bacterium | reverse complement strand
CAGTACGGAGACCGGCTCGCCACCTCCTCGGCGACGGCGAAAGAGCCGGCCGGCCACCGCTGACGCTGCAGAGCGCGGAGCGCCGAGTGTCCCACGCCTTTCCCTCTTTGCCTTTCGCCTTTCGCCTTTCGCCTTCTCCTTCTCCTTCATGAGCTCCGCTCCGGCGGCCTCTCCGATCCCCGAGGCGCTGGCCGGACACATCGCGCTCGCAATTCCGCGGCGGGCCCTGGTGACCGGGGCCGCCGGGATGCTCGGGTCGGACGTCGTTCCCGCCCTCGCTCGCGCCGGTTTCCAGGTCATCCCGCGCCCGCGCGCGGACCTGGACGTGACCGACTCCTCCGCTCTGTCGCGAGCGCTGCGGGAGACGTTTCCGGACGTGGTCGTCAACTGCGCCGCATATACGAAGGTGGACGACAGCGAGACCGATCCGCGCGCGCACGCGGTCAACGCCGAAGCCGTCGAGATCCTGTCGGAGGAATGCCTCGCGCGTTCGGTTCAGCTGGTCCACGTCTCGACCGACTTTGTCTTCGACGGCGTAAAGGGCTCCCCCTACACCGAGGAGGATGAAGCCCATCCGCTCTCCGCTTACGGCCGGACGAAGCGAGCCGGCGAGGAGGCGGCGCTGCGCGTTCCGAATGCGCTCGTCGTGCGCAGCTCCTGGTTGTTCGGCCGGTCCGGCTGGAATTTCGTCGAGGCCATCCTGGGGCAGATCGAGTCGGGACGCGCCGAGCTCTCGGTCGTCCACGACCAGAGGGGACGCCCGACCGCCACGGCCGATCTCGCCGATGCCATCGTCGCGCTCCTTCTTTCGAGAAGCTCAGGCCTCTACCATTTCGCCAACGCCGGGGAGGCGAGCTGGCTCGAGTTTGCGCAGGAGATCGTCCTTCTCGCCGGCCGGACTGACGTGGCCGTGCGATCGATCGACGCGGCGTCTCTGGCGAGGCCGGCCGCGCGACCCGCCTACTCGGTTCTCGACACCCGCCGGTACGAGAGCGCGACGGGGAGGGCGATCCGACCCTGGCGCGACGCGCTCGCGGAATACCTCGCGGCGCGCTCGCGGCCGGAGGCCTGAAGTCTTGACGCCCGACGGCAGGCGCAAGGCCGTTCATGCGGCCATGGGTCTCTTCGCGCTCCTCCTCGCGGTCCTCGACTGGCGCGGGGCGGCGCTTCTGGCCCTCGCGGCGCTCCTCTTCAACCTCATCGCGATGCCGCGAATCGGACGCGCCATCTATCGCGACCCGTCCCGGCCCCGCGACACCGGCATCGTCGCCTACGCGGCGTCCGTCCTGGCGCTCGTCCTCCTCTACCGGCACCATCTCGAGATCGCCGCATCCCTCTGGGGCATGCTCGCGTTCGGGGACCCGGCCGCGGCTATCGCGGGGCGTCTGGCGGGCGGTCCGCGCCTGCCCTGGAACGCGGAAAAGACCTGGTCCGGTCTCGCCGCCAACTTCGCCGTCTCCCTGGGGGCGGGGCTCTTCTTCTTCCGGTTCGTATCGCCGGGCCCTGCCGTTGGGGCCGCCGGCGCCGTCGGGGCCGCGGCCGCCGCCTTCGCCATTCTCGAGTCGCTCCACACCGGCGTCGAGGACAATCTCGTCGCCCCTCTTCCCGCGTCGCTCGTTCTCTGGGGCTCGCTTGCCGCGGGACCGCGGGCCTTCGAGCTTCTCGTTTCCTACCCGGGCTTTTCCGGGAACTTCATCGTCGCCGTCGCTCTGAACGCGGTGCTGGCGGTCGTGATGGCGCGGCTTGGGGTCGTTTCCCGTTCCGGCGCCGCCGCCGGTTTCGTGGTCGGAACGCTTCTGCTCGTGATCGGCGGCTGGGGCGCCTACGAGCTTCTCTGGGCCTTCTTTGCGATCGGCACGGCGGCGACGAAGCTCGGCTGGGCGGCGAAATCCGACCGCGGGACCGCGCAGGCGGAGGACGGCCGCAGAGGGGTTCGCCATGTCCTGGCCAACTGCGGCGTGGCGGTCGCGATTTTTCTCGTCGCCGCGGGCCGGCGTCCCTTCCTTCCGGACGCCGCGTTCGCGGCTTTCACCGCCGCATGGGCCGCCGCCCTGGCCGATACGCTCGGCACGGAGGTGGGAAGCCTCGCCGGCCGGAACCCCGTTTCTCTTCTCGCCCGCCGGAGAGTCCCGCCCGGGACGCCCGGCGCGGTGTCCTGGCAGGGCACTCTCGCCGGGGCGGCCGGGGCGCTCGCGATCGGGGGCGTCGGGTTCGCGGCCGGATTGATCCCGCTGTCACTGGTGTGGGTTGTCGCCGCCGCCGGTGTCGCGGGATCGCTCTGCGAGAGCCTGATCGCGGAGCTCGGCGCCCGGCGGGGGTTCTGTCTCGACCACGAGTTCGCCAATGCGATGAACACGTTTGTCGGCGCGGCCGTGGCGGCGGAGATCGCGATGTCCCTGACCCGCGGCAGAATCTATCTGCCCTTCGAGAGTTGAAGACCCGGACACGAGGGCGCGCGCGGTGAAGCGCTACCTGCGGCTCGCCCGCCCGTTCACTTTGCTGCCGCCTCTGCTGGGGATCGTCTCGGGGGCCGTGTGTGCCTTCGGTTCCTCCCACAATCCCGATCCCGCGCGGCGGATCACGTGGGCGGTCCTCGCCACCGTGGCGATCGGCTCGCTCTGCGCCTCCGCCATGAACGCCGCGTCCAACGTCGTCAACCAGATCGCGGATATCGAGATCGACCGGCGCAACAAGCCGCAGCGGCCTCTGGTGACGGGGGAGATCTCGATCCGCCGCGCATGGCAGGTGGCGGCGCTGCTCTACGCGGCTGCCATCCTCCCGACGTGGATCGTCGTGCCATATCCCTACAGCCGCCTCGCCGACCGGATCTCGGCCCCCGCCCCGCTGCACGCGGCTTTCTTCATTTACTGCCTCGGCGCCCTCGCGACCCTCGTGTATTCGTTCCCCGCGTTCGGTCGGACGAAGCGGCACTGGCTCGCCGCCAACGTCACGATTGCCATCCCCCGGGGCGGACTCCTCAAGGTCGCCGGCTGGGCGTTCATCGCGAGCGTCGCCTCGCTCGAGGCGTGGGCGATCGGAGGCATCTTCGCCCTGTTTCTGCTCGGCGGGGTATCCACCAAGGACTTCTCCGACATGGACGGCGACCGCGCCCACGGCTGCATCACGCTGCCTCTCCGCTTCGGCGTGCGCCGCGCCGCGTGGATGATTGTGCCCTTCTTCGTGCTCCCGTGGCTCCTGATCCCTCTCTTCGCGTGGCTGCCGGGCCGTCACGGCGGCGCCGCGCTCCTGACCGGAAACCGGACGCTCTTGACGGCGCTCGGGTTCGGCCTGGCGCTCTGGGGGGCATGGGCGGCGCGGCTTCTGGTGCGGGACCCCGACGAGCTCGCGCGGACGGAGAACCACCCGGCGTGGACGCACATGTACCTGCTCATGATGGCGGCGCAGTTGGGGTTTGCGCTGGCGTATCTTTTTTAGCGCGAAGCGCGAAGCGCGAAGCGCGAATGTTCTCCCCGCCCGCGGCGTTACAATCTTTTGAGATGGACAACAACGCCGCGGCGGAAATTCTCCCGTCCGCCCCGCTCGAGGAGGGACGGGTTCGCTGGAGCGGATTGTCCCTGATCTTCGACGAGCGGACTTTGAACGCTTTCGTCCAGCGGCTGGTGGCGCGGATCCCCGATTTGAAGGACCTGAGGATCGCGGTCACAGCGGGCGAGCTCGCCGCGACCGCCGTCGTGCATCGTTTCGGAGTTCCTCTGTCGGCCAAGGCGACCCTGTCGCAGCTGCGGCTGAAGGACGGCTTCCTGGCGTTCGTGCTCGACAAGGTTCAGGCGCTTTCGTTCATCCCGATTCCCGACCAGATCCTGCACTACATCGTCCAGAAGGCGCCGCCCGGGCTGCTGACGTTTTACCCGGACGACCGCATCATGGTGGTCAACCTGAACGACTGGATGCCGCCGGGAATCGACCTGGCGCTCGAGCGCACGCTTTTCGAAACGGGTCAGCTGACCCTGCAATTCGCGAGCGGCTCCTACGACCTGTCAGACCTGCTGAGATCCCAGGCGGAAGAAACCGACTGATCGGCGCCCCGCGCCTTCGACCGGGACCTGGCGGTCAGCGAGAGAGCGTGCCGATCAGGATCGCACCGTCGGTGCGGTAGTCGTCGCCGCCGCCGTTCTGGCCCCTCCCGGAGGCGCGATAATTCTCGACGCGCGAGGTTCCGGCCAGGCGGCCGGCGCGGGCCAGGTCCGAAAACAGCCGCGCGCGCTCGGCGTCCACGTTTTCGTCGATGTGATGCATGACCTCGCCCGTGCGATAGCTGACGCCGACGGTCAGGTCGAACGTGGCGGCGCCGATCCACAGCGTTCCCGACGAGGCGATCGGGGACGGGGTCCGCCAGAACCTGGCGTGATGGCGGCGGCGAGGGCTTCCGCCGACCGTTTTTTCGAATCCGAGGTCGTGGGGTCGGTTCCACAGGTACTGGGTGCTCATCGGCGCCGTCTCGTACGGGCGGCCGAAGAGCACGCTGTGGGCGTCCCGGAGCCCCGAACGGAATGTGATCGCATCCGCGAGCTTCCACCCGGCGGACCGCATCGCGTCAGCGACCGACCCGCGGCTCCCGATGAGCGCCACGTTCAGAGGGTCGGACGGAATACCTTCGTGCGTGAAGGTGACGCGTTCGGCGGGCGGCTGCAGGACGCGGCTCGCCGGACCCCTCCAGGCAGCGGGGAGCAGCACGTACGCGAGCAGCGCGTACGACGGCAGCAGGAGAAGGGCGAACGTCGCGAGGCGCACGACCGACGTGCGCAGGCGCCACGCGCCCGCCCGGGGGATGGGATGGTTCATTCTGGAGCTCCCCTGAGTGTACCCGCTCTCCCCGTAAAGAGAAGAGGAATCGGCGTTTCCTCGAACCCCCGGGTGCTCCGCATTAGAATCGCCGAAAAGAAGGGGAAACCGCATGACATCCGCCGCTTTCGGTCTGATCGCCGCGCTCTCGGCTTCTTTCGTTGCCGCGCAGCCGGCTTCCATCATCCCCAATGAAAACCTCGTGGTGGAAGGCGTGCCCGCGATCCCGGCCGCGATTGCCGACGCGGTGCGGCCCTACGCGGAGACCCGCTCCGCTGGTTTCGACAGCTGGCACCCGACACGCCGCGAGATGTTGATCACGACACGGTTCGCCGATACCCCGCAGGTGCACCTCGTGAAGATGCCCGGGGGGGCCCGCCGCCAGCTGACGTTTTTCCCCGATCGGATCGGAGGGGCCTCGTTTCAGCCGTCGCGAGGCGAGTCTTTCGTGTTCTCCAAGGACACCGGGGGCGGAGAGTTCTTTCAGCTCTACCGCGACGACGTCGCAACCGGCGCCGTGACGCTTCTGACGGACGGAAAGTCGCGAAACGGCGGGGCGAGGTGGTCGCACGACGGCAAGTGGATCGCGTACAGCTCGACGCGACGCAACGGGCAGGACACCGACCTCTACGTCCAGGACCCGTCCGACCCGAAGACGGACCGGCGGCTCGCGGAGCTCTCCGGCGGAGGCTGGGGAGTCGAAGATTGGTCGCCGGACGCGAAAAAATTGCTCGTCGTCGAGGAGATCTCCATCAACGAGTCGTACCTCTGGCTCGTGGACGCGGCGACGGGCGTCAAAACGCTCGTGACGCCAAAGGGCGCGGGCGAGAAGGTCTCGTACGGCGGCGGCAGGTTTCTTCCGAGCGGAACGGCGGTCTACACGACGACGGATCGAGGGGCGGAGTTCCAGCGTCTCGTGCGGCTCGACCTCGCGTCGGGACAGCAGACCGCGCTCACGCCCAACATCCCGTGGGACGTCGAGAACTTCGACGTCACGCGCGACGGGAAGCGCATCGCCTACGTCACCGACGAGGAGGGCGCGGGCGTCGTTCGAGTCCTCGACGTCGCATCGGGAAAAGAGGCGCGCGTGCCGGGTCTCCCGCTCGGCACGCTGTCGTCGCTGAAATGGCACGAGAACGGGCACGACCTGGGGTTCACGTTCTCGAGCGCGCGGTCGCCCTCGGACGTGTACTCCTTCGATGCGGCGACGGGCAAGCTCGAGCGCTGGACGGAGAGCGAGACGGGCGGACTGAACCCGGAAAGCTTCAGTGAGCCGGAACTCGTGCGGTGGAAGAGCTTCGACGGCAAGTCCATCTCCGGCTTCCTCTACAAGCCGGGCGGGCGGTTTTCCGGCAAGCGGCCCGTAATCGTCAACATCCATGGAGGTCCCGAGGGGCAGTCGCGCCCCGGGTATCTCGGCCGCACGAACTACTTTTTGAGTGAGCTCGGCGCGGCGGTCATCTATCCGAACGTGCGGGGTTCGACCGGATTCGGAAAGAGCTTTTCGAAGCTCGACAACGGGATGCTGCGCCAGGACTCCGTGAAGGACATCGGCGCGCTCCTCGACTGGATCCGGACGCGCCCGGACCTCGACTCCGACCGCATCATGATCACCGGCGGCAGCTACGGCGGTTTCATGACGCTCGCGTCGGCCGTGGCTTACAACGACCGGATCCGCTGCTCGCTCGACGTGGTCGGGATCTCCAATTTCGTGACGTTCCTGGAGAAGACCGAGGCCTATCGCCGCGACCTGCGCCGCGTCGAGTACGGAGACGAACGCGACCCGAAGATGCGGGAATTCTTGCAGAAGATCTCGCCGCTGACCTCGGCGTCGAAGATCACGAAACCCATCTTCGTCATTCAGGGCGCGAACGACCCGCGGGTCCCCAGGAACGAGTCGGAGCAGATGGTGGCGACCGTCCGCAGGAACGGCGCTCCGGTCTGGTTCCTGATGGCGAAGGATGAAGGGCACGGGTTCGCGAAGAAGCGAAACCAGGACTTCCAGTTTTATGCGACCGTCGTCTTCATGCAGGAGAATCTGTTGAAGTAGCGTTTCAGGCGAAGGGCGAAGGGCGAAGGGCGAAGGGCGAAGGGCGGGACGGGCGTTACTGCCCGTTCCGGGTCGGGCGACCAGCGGGGCGCGCCTCTTCGTTCCCGTTCTGGAGCGCCCGCCAGAACGGCCGCTGGGCCTCCCGCGCGTCGGCGATGGCCCGCCGCGCCGCGGGAGAGGGCGCACCGGCGTCGGGCTCTTCGGCCGGGTCCCCCAGAAGGGCCTGAAGGCAGGCGGCGGCCGACGCGGCGATGGCGTCGAGCGCGTAGCCGCCCTCGAGGGCGAGGATCAGCTTCCCGCCGGCGAGGGACTGAAGGCGGGAGGTCATCGCGGCGTACCCCCCCGGGGAAAGAAGCTGCTGCCCGAGAAGGTCTCCGCGCGCCGCGTCGAAACCGCACGAGACGAGGACCAGATCGGGGTCAAACTCCCGCGCCACGGGCAGGAGGAGATCGTCGAAGGCGGCGAGGTGGTCCGCGTCCCCGCGACCCGCGGGCCAGCCCACGTTGATCGTTCGTCCCGCGGCTCGCGAAGCGCCCGTTTCTGTGATGGCGCCCGTCCCGGGGTAGAAGGGCCACTGGTGGGTCGAGAAGTAGAGGACGCTGGCGTCTTCGTAGAACGTGTTCTGAGTTCCATTGCCGTGATGGACGTCCCAGTCCACGATGAGAATGCGGGCGGGCCCCGCATCTCTCTGCGCGGCCCTCGCCGCGACCGCGACGTTATTGAAAAGGCAGAACCCCATGGCCCGATCCGCTTCGGCATGGTGGCCGGGTGGCCGGAGGAGCGCCAGCCCGTTACGGAGCTCTCCGCGCAGGACTCCAAGCGCCAGGTCCACGAGTCCTCCTGCCGCCAGCCGCGCCGCGAGGGCGGAACCCGGGGAGGCGTAGGTGTCGGGGTCGAGAGACGTGTAACGGCGGCCGGCCGTCGCTTCGATCTCGAGGACGAGACGCGAAGTATGGACGGCGAGCAGCTCGTCACGGGTCGCTTCCCGGGCCGGGATCCGCCGACACCTCGCCGTGAGCCCTTCCCGTTCGAGGCGCGACTCGATCGCGGCGAGCCGGGCCGGCCGTTCGGGATGTTCGTACGGCGCCTCGTGCTCCTGGAATCGCCGGTCGAAGAGGATTCCCGTCTCGAGGCTCATCGGAGCGAATTGCGGATCCGCTCCGCGATCTCCGGGCTCCGGGCGCACGACGCGTCCCGCGCGAGGCAGACGTTTACCGCGAGATCGCATCCGCAGGTGCACTTCTCCGCCGCGATCCGCCGCGAATACTTTTCCGCTATCGCACCTGAAAGCCCCTCGCCGGCAAGAAGCCCTCTCCGGCGGTCCGCGAGTGGGACAGGGGACGGCGGTGGCGGCGGTCCGGAGGGCCGCGCGGTCGGCGCCGAGAGGCGCTGTGCTCGGGGGCGGAAGAGCGGGCTGTTCGCCCGGAACCACCAGAGGCCCGCCCCGAAGAGCGCGGCATAGAGAAGGACGAGCAGGACAGCGGGGCCCGGACGGCGCCGCCGGTTCGCCGGCGGAAGCTCGCCGGGAGGAACGATCCGCAGCCCCGCCCGTGGCCCGTGGGCCCGATCAGCCATGGAGCGCCGCGGCGAGCTCCGCCGCGTCGGCGGTCGGCAGCTGGCAGGCGAAGTCGCGGCAGACAAACGCGCGGGCGGGGCCTCCATCCGGCGTGCGCCCTGCGACCAGCGACGAAAGGCCGGCGAGGCTGCCGGCGCCGTCTGCATGCGCGACCACCCGGTCGAAGGCCGGGTCCGCCGAAACGATTTCCCGAAGCGCTTCGAAATCGGGACGGCCGATTTCTCCCGACAGAACCACTTCGCGGGACGGGTGGACTGCCCGGTCGAGGGCGCACAACATCCGGGGAAGGGCGGCAGAGGCCCGCGTCAGGTAGGTCGAGAAGAGGGAGAAGATCGCGTCCGCTTTTTCGCGGAAGCGCGCGTTGCCCGTGAAGGCGTGGAGGCGGAGGAGGTTCGAGGCGGCGACGGAGTTCGACGAGGGCGTGGCGCCGTCGACGATTTCCCGAGGACGGAGGATCAGGCCGTCGTGGCCTTCCGTCGTCAGCGCATAGCCGCCGCGCCCGTCATCGAACCGCTCGTCGAAGATCTCCTGCAGGGCGATTGCCTCCCGGAAATAACGGGCCTCGAAGGTCGCCTCGTAGAGATCCAGCAGGGCTTCGATCATGTTCGCGTAGTCGGAGGCGAACCCGGGGATTCCCGCTTCGCCGCCGCGTTCGCGGTGAAGCAGCTCGCCTCCGCGACGGCACCGTTCGAGCACCCGGTCGGCCGCTTCTCTTGCCGCGATCTCGTACCGGGACTCGCCGAGCACCTGTCTTCCGAGGGCGAACGCCGAGATGGCGAGCCCCGTCCAGTCCGTCAGGAGCTTGTCGTCGGTGCCGGGAGCGACGCGGCGCGAGCGCAGTTGACGAAGCGTCGCTCTGGAGCGTTCGAGAATCCCCGCGATTTCCGGCTCCGTCTTTCCGAAATCGCGCGCGAGGTCCTCGAGCGAACGGACGACGGACAGGACGGTCGCCTTGCCTTCGAAGTTTCCGGCGGCCGTGACGCCGAATCGCGCCGCGACGACCTTCGCGTCCGCCGCGCCGAGCGCATTCTCGAGCTCGTCCGGCGTCCAGACGTAATACGTGCCTTCCTCGCCTCCCGAGTCGGCGTCCTGTGCGGCGAAGAACCCGCCACCGGCCGGGGTCATTTCGCGAAGGAGGTAATCGAGCGTCTCGCGCGCGACGCGGGCGTGATCCGGATTTCGAAACGCGCGGAAGGCGAGGAGATAGACGCGGGCGAGCATCGCGTTGTCATAGAGCATCTTTTCGAAATGGGGCACGAGCCAGAGCGCGTCGACGGAATAGCGGTGAAACCCGCCGCCGACCTGATCGTAGAGCCCGCCTTGCGACATCCTCTCGAGAGTCGTCTCGACCATTTCCCGCGCCCTCGCATCGCCGGTGCGGAGGTATCGCCTCAACAGCAGCTCGAGGCGCATCGCGGGAGGAAACTTGGGCGCGCCGCCGAACCCTCCGTTCCGAGCGTCGAACTGCCGGGACATCTCCGCAAAGGCGGCGTCGAGCGCCTCGGCCCCGACCCGGCCGCCGCCCGGGACGCCTTCGGAGGCCGCCGCCACGTGGGCGAGAAGCTCGCCCGCGGACGTCTCGAGCTCCGGCCGCCGCGTCTTCCAGGCGTTTGCGATGGATCCGAGGAGGGAAAGGAACCCGGGGCGTCCCCAGCGGTCGTCCGGCGGAAAATACGTGCCGCCGTAGAAGGGTCTCGCGTCCGGGGTCAGGAAGAGGGAGAGGGGCCACCCGCCAGCGCCCGTCATCGTCTGGACGGCGCTCATGTAGATGTCGTCGACGTCCGGCCGCTCCTCGCGGTCCACCTTGATCGAAACGAAACCCTCATTCAGCGCCCGCGCGACTTCGGGGTTCTCGAACGACTCCCGCTCCATGACGTGGCACCAGTGGCAGGTCGAGTAGCCGATCGACAGGAAGACCGGTTTTTCCTCCTCACGCGCGCGCGCGAATGCCTCCGGTCCCCAGGGGTACCAGTCGACCGGATTGTCCTTGTGCTGAAGAAGGTAGGGGCTGCGCTCGCCGGCGAGACGGTTCGACATGGCGAGACGATAACCCCTGGCGTCTGGATGGGATTCCTAAACGTCGCTTCCGCTCACTGCGTTCGCACGTGAGCATAACCACCCCCGTGGAGGAAGCGCAGCTCTGCCCCCTCGCCCCGCGCTCGGGGAGAGGGTTGGGGTGAGGGGACCCGCAGGTCAGCGGTGCGACCAGCTAACCGGCTGTTGCGCCGTACCTCTCCCTGCGCTCAGGGAGTGAGGGCGGGGGTGAGGGGCCGTGGCCCGCTGACTCGGGGAGGCTCAACGCAGCGGCGAGCGGGGAAGCCTCAATGTTGCCGGGGGAGGCCGGAAGGGAAGAGCTCAGCTCACCGGGCCTGCGCCGTGATCGTCACGTCGTTGTCGCGGTCCCGGATCGAGACGATGTCTCCCGGGCCGAGTTCGTCTAACCGGCGGAGGATGTCTTTCGGGGAAACGCGGCTCTCCTTCGACAGGGAATCGACCAGCGCGCGAGGCACGCGGATGTGCACGCTCTTGTCCCAGTCATCTTTCGCCTGGATGTCCAGAACAGAACCTTCGGAGAGGACCTCGATATGCAAGTGCCCGCGCGTGATGACGCCCGGTTTGCCCGGCGCGCTCGCGTTGGCGGCGTCGAGGATCTCCCGCGCGGTGATCTCGCCGTCGCCGAAGTCGGCTTTCATGTTGCCGCCGATGTCCGAGACCGGGACCAGCGAAGCGACGCGGGCCACGAGGCTGATCGGGACCGTGAACGCGACGTGCCGGCGTCCCCGGCCGTCGTCCGCCTTGCTGATCTCGACACGATACCCGCCGACCCGGCGGAGCTCCCGGGCGGGCCGCCGCCACATCGAAATCGCCAGGGCCGCCAGCACGACCACGAGGAGACCCACGACGACCGCGCGGACTTCTTTCATGCCCATGGGAACGTATTCTGTCGGAAAAGGTTCCGGCGCGTCTGTCCCGGCGCGAGCGTCCAGGACCCGGCTCGCCTCCGGCCGAACATTCAGCAACACCAGGGGGACGGGAGCCGGCGCTGATCTCCCCTCTCCATCGGCGACAGCGGGGGGGAGGACGGTGAGGGTGGCGAGCCGCACTTTGAACGAGCCTCGGGGCCGGACCCCTCACCCCAACCCTCTCCCCGGGCGCGGGGAGAGGGGGGAAGCGGCCGGACCCATCAGCCCAACCTCTCCTGCGCCCGGAAAGCGAGACCCGCGCCCGGCTGTGATATTTTCAGAAGGGACGAACCCGCTCTCCGCGAGGGACTTGCGATAAATGCCTCATTTCATTACAGACACGTGCATCGGCTGTGGGGTGTGCGAGATCAAGTGCCCCACGCACACGATCACGGGCGACAAGAGCGAGAAATACGTCATTCACGAGGACCGCTGCATCGACTGCTCGGTCTGCGCCCGCTATTGCCCCGTCTCCTGCATTCAGGACAATCGGGGACTCCTGGTCGAAAAGGTGAAGCCCCGTGACATCCCGAAGGCCATCGTGGACCGGGATCTGTGCACCGGCTGCGAGTTCTGCATCGACATCTGCCCGTTCGACTGCATCTACCTGATCGA
>JBDUBI010000125.1:0-12019 GCA_040004225.1 Acidobacteriota bacterium | reverse complement strand
TGTCCGGTCCGCGGTCGTGCTCAGAATTGGTGGACCGGCGTTATGCGGACGCTGACCCCTGGCATCGGATCGCGGCTCGGTGGCGTTCCGACCCGCGCGATGCCCTCGCGGCGCTCCGGGGTTGTCTCAGGGTCTTTGAGCTGTCCGCCGCGAGTCGCTGATTTTGAGCACGTTCGGGCGCGGTCGCAGACGACAGAGACCGATGACTCGAGGAGTTGAATTCCAAGCGGATCTGAAGGCGCGGTCCGCACCCCTTTAGAGCCCGGTGACCGACGGAAGAGACAGACCGTTTCGACTGCGACTTACCGCCGCCGGATCGCGTGGTAAAGCAGAAGGAAGACGATCGCGCCGACGACCGCGACCCCCACGCTCTCGAAATTGAGCCCCGAAACGCCCGGAACCGGATGGACGTGAGCGGCGCGTCCGAACGCCTTGAAGAGCCACCCGCCGACGACCGCCCCGACGATCCCGAGGAGGATGTCGCCGATCAACCCTTCTCCGCGGCTGTTCACGATCTGACTGGCGATGAAGCCCGAGATGAGCCCGAGGATGATCCACGCGATGAGCGACATGGGATTTCCTTTCGTCGGACGTGAGCGGCCGTCGCGGCGGGTCGCCGCTTGACCCGAAACCTCTTGTCCGGCAGCTTACATCGGATCGCGGCGTCTGGAAACCGACAGAAATTTCGGATGCCCGGCGGAGCCGGCCCGGCACTCCCGGCGCGCATCTTGCTTGTCCAGTGGCAGACAAACAGGTTCGAGGGTCGCCACTCCGGGGATCCTCCCGTAAGGAGATTCACATGACGAAGAGATTTTCGGCCGCGCTCTTTCTGCTTCTCGCCTTCGCGTCGTCCGTACTCGCGCTCGAGGTGACGTTGAACACCGTGCAGTTTCCGGAGCGCAAGAGCGTGGACGTTCCGTTCACCGCGACTCGCCGGGCCCCCGTGGGAGCAACGCTCGAAGGGGACGTCGAAGCCAGGGGTCCGCAGACCAGAATCGACCTCGAGTTTCGCAGCCTGGCGCCCGCCGTCCTGTTCGGGGGCCAGATCAACAGCTACGTCGTCTGGGCGGTTGCGCGCGACGGCAGCGCCCAGAATTTAGGCGAGCTGTGGGGCCGCGAGGAGAGCGGGAAGGCCCGGTTCCAGACCGGACTGAAGGAATTTGCCATCCTGATCACCGCCGAACCCATTCCTGGGATGTCCCGTCCCTCGGACCTCGTCGTCTTCGTTTCGGGGCCTGTGAAATCGAAGTACGCGAAGAACTCCGCATTTGCCTTCTCCACGTTTCGGCCGGCGGTCCTGCGGGACGTCGAGTCGGTCGGGACGCTTCGGTACCACGAAAAGGAGCCGCTGGAGCTCTATCAGGCGCGCCGGATCTATCAGACCGCCGAGCGGGCCGGCATCGCGAGCTACGACGCCCGCTCCATGGAGGAAGCGAGGACGACCCTCGCGCAGGCCGCCAATACGTCCAACTCGGGCGGGAGCAGCCGGGTGGTGGCCGACTATTCGCGCCGCACCGTCAGTCTCGTGACCACGGCCGCGCGGGCGATGTGGAAAGCGGTGGCGGAGCGGGAGGAGGCGGAGATCGCGGCGGGCCGCCGCGCGGAGCTCGATGCGCTCGGCCGGCAGGCCGCGCGGGCGGAAAGATCGGCGGCCGAGGCGGAAGTCGCCAGGCGCCAGGCCGAAATGCAGAGGGATTCCGCCGCGCGCGCGCAGTCGGAGTCGGAGGCGACGGCAGAGCGTCTCGCTCGCGAAAAGCAGGAGGCGGAACGGACCACCCTGGCGTCGGACGAGGCCCGCCGCCAAGCGGAAGAGGCGTCCCGCCGCTCCGAGGAATCCTCCCGACGGTCCGAGGAGCTCCGGCGGCAGGCCGAGGACGAGAAGCGGTCGGCCGAGAGAGCGCAGGCGCAGGCGGCGCAGCAGGCGGCGGCTTTAGAAGAGCAGAAGAATGCCGCGGAGCGGGCCCGGGCCGAGGCGGCGGAACAGGCGGCCGCGCTGGAGCGGCAGAAAAACCAGCTGTCCGCGGACAAGACTCAGCTCTCCGCGGAAAAAGAGTCTCTCGCCGCGGACCGCGACCGCGTCCAGAAGGACCGGGACGCCCTCCAGCAGCGCCTCTCCGGCGCCCTTTCGGGCGTGGCGACGACGCGCACGACCGCCCGCGGAATCGTCGTGAGCCTCCCCGGAATCCTGTTCGAGACCGGGCGGTCCACTCTGAAAACGTCGGCTCAGGTCGGACTCGCGAAGATGGCCGGGGTGCTCTCCGTTTTTCCCGACATGAACCTGCGCGTCGAGGGATATACGGATTCGACCGGTACCGAAGCCACCAATCAGAAGCTCTCGAGAAGCCGCGCGGCGTCCGTCTCGGCGTTCCTGCAGAAGCAGGGCATCGGGAGCTCGCGCATCGTGACGGAGGGCTACGGCTCCCAGCACCCGGTCGCGTCGAACAAGACCCCGGCGGGGAGGGCGCGCAACCGGCGCGTCGAGGTCATCCTGGCGGAAGGCGTGGTCGCGGCGCCGGCGTCCTGAATCGGGCGGGGGAAAAAGAACGCGGACCAGGGCGCGCGCCAAACGCGCGCCCTGTGTCCTTCGGGAAAGAGAGGGCCGGAAGCCGCGGCGTTGCCGCGGTTGGGCGGCCTGTTACCTGCGCCGCCCGCGATACCAGTATCCGCCGCCGCCGAAGAGAACCACGAGGACGATGATGACGATGAGCAATGTCGTGTTGTCCATGGCCGCTCCTTTGTGTTGCAGCACGGCCACTTCGGCCGCCCGCTCGAAACGTTCAGCCCGCGTCGAATCCGGCCTTGTCGCTCAGGGGTCGGTGGAGGTGTTTGAAGTGCAGTTTATCGCCTTCCGGGCGCGCCCTGTCAGGCAACGTCGATCGGACGATCGAACGGCCGGGGCTGAAATCCCCGGCTTGCGGAGGCCTGCGATGATCCGCGGACCATCGCTCGACGTCGCATGACCCGACCCGCAGCCGACTTGGGTCGAGAGGCTCGGCCACAAAGCCATCGAGCCGATCGACGTCGCAGGGGTTCGGATCGAATCGCCGGGCCGGCGTCGATCCTTCCGGCGGACGCGTATTTCCGGGCGCGGGCCGGGTGGGCGATCCCTTCACCCCGGAGTAGACCCGCTGCTGGCGGCGTGCCCTCTGTTCTAGGGACTCGACCGCGGAGAGGCGACCCCGCGCGGGCGACACGGGCGACGAGCTCATCGGAAATCCTGCGAGGCCGGTTTCGAGGCGGGCGCCCGGGGCTTCAGATTTCAACGATTTTGTCGATCTTCGCGTGCGGGGATCCTCGGCCGCGAGGCGGGGGACGGGAGGTCCCTCCCAAAGCGGATCTATATCTCGAGTCCTATCCGTCGGCCTTAGACCTGCTCGAATTTTCGGCACTCGAGAGAGCCGAGCGGATCGGATACCGGTACGCGGTCGAGCAGCTGGAAAAGCTGGGCGGCTGGCGGGCCACCTCAGGCCGCCAGCCCTCCTGCTGAATTGAAATCCTACTTGCGGTGCGAGGCCTTGTCCGCCGACTTGTCGAAGAGCGCCGCATACTGCGGGTAGCCTTCCTGCGTGAGGTGCTCCGCCGGGATGAATCGCATCGCGGCGGAATTCATGCAGTAGCGCTGACGTGTCGGCGCGGGTCCGTCGTCGAACACGTGCCCGAGGTGGGAATCCGCGTGAGCGGAGCGGACCTCGGTCCGGGGAAGTCCGAGCTTGTAATCCGTCTTGACCTTCACGTTGCCCTTCTCGAGCGGCTTCGTGAAGCTCGGCCAGCCGGTGCCGGATTCGAACTTATCGAGAGAAGAGAAGAGGGGCTCGCCGGAGACGACGTCCACGTAAATCCCGGCCTGGTGGTTGTCCGCATACTCGTTGGCGAACGGCCGCTCCGTTCCCTCGTGCTGTGTCACCTGGTACTGAATGGGAGTGAGGTGCTGCTTCAACTCCGAGTCGGACGGTTTCTGAAAACTTCCGGTCCACCCTTTGCCGCCCGGGGGCGGCTGCTGCCCCTGCGCGGGCCGCACCATGGCGATAGCGAGTGCGGCTGCCGCCGCGAGGATTCCTGCGTGACTCATTTGTGACCTCCTGTCGGGTCTCCCCAGAGTTGTTTCAACCGGGCATCCCGGCCGCATCCCTCGCGGTACTGGTGGTACCGCACCGGGCTCTTCTTATAGAAATCCTGGTGGTACTCCTCGGCGGGATAAAACGTCGAGGCGGCGACGATCTGCGTGACGATCTTTCCCTTAAAACGCGGCTCCTCCTCGAGCTTGCGCTTTGACTCCTCCGCCGCGTGGTGTTGCGCTTCGTCCGCGTAGAAGATCGCGGAGCGGTACTGGGAACCGTGATCGCAGAACTGCGCGTTCGCCTGCAGAGGGTCGACGTTGTGCCAGAAAATCTCGAGCAGTTTCTCGTAACTGATCCTGGCGGGGTCGTAAGCGACCTCGACAGACTCGGCGTGCCCGGTGCCGCCCGAGGAGACCTCCTCGTAGGTCGGATTCTTTTTCTGTCCGCCCGTGTATCCGGAGGTGACGGAAAGAACGCCCGGGACGCCTTCGAAGGCGGTTTCCTCGCACCAGAAGCATCCGCCGGCGAAGACGGCTTTTGCGGGCCCGGGCCCGGCCGCCGCCGGGAGAACCGCCGCGAACAGACATCCCGCCAGCGCCAGTGAGACGAAGAGACGAATCCGCAAGGGTGACCTCCTGTGACGACAGACACAACTCGGAAGACGCAGATTTGATTCCGGCCCGCAAAGAAGGTTACGGCGCGCACGGCGCGAAGGATCTGTCGAAAGCGGATCAGAGCCGAAGCGAGGCGGAGATCGCCGCCGTGACCGTGTCGTGAACCGGCGTCGCGACCCCGGTCTCCCTGCCGTACCGGGAAACGGCGGCCGACAAAACGTCGAGCTCCGTCGGGCCGCCGCGTTCGACGTCGAGGAGAAAGCTGGGTTTCATTTCCGGGGGAAGCGCGCCGATTCTTTCGAGAACCCGATCCTCTTCGCCGGCGGGGATCGCCACGCCTCGAGCGCGCCCGACCGTGGCGATCTCCGCGATGGCCCTCTCGAGAAGTCGGCGGCCCAGCGGGGCAGTCCTCACGGGCCCGATCGACGCCCGTCCGAGGCCGCACGCGCCTGCCATCGAAGCCAGAAAGAGGAATTTCCTCCAGAGGTCGACGCCGATGTCGTCTGAGACCCGCGCTTCGCATCCGGTCGCGGACAGGGCGGCGACGACCCGCTCGGCGCGCGCGGACGGGCCGCCGGCGTGCTCTCCTGCGACCACCGAACGGAAGGCGCTCTTCCGGGTCACCTCGCCCGGCGCGGTCCGTTCGACGCTGATGACGGCCAGGCCGGGAAGCACCGCAGCCGCCGGGACTCCCTGCCCGACGAGAGACTCGAACGCTTCGACGCCGTTCAAAAGAGGCATGAGGACCGCCCCCTGCTCCGCGACCCGCCGAGCGACCGGGGCGATTTCGGCCAGCGAATAGCTCTTCACGGCGAGGATCGCGAAATCTGCGGGCGGCAGGTCGTCCGGCCGGGCGGTCGCCGGGACACGCATCGTCCAGTTGCCCTCCGGCTCCCGAATGCGGATCCCGGCGGACCGGATCGCCTCGCCGTGATCCCCGCGCGCGAGGAAGTGAACCTCGTGGCCGGAGCGGGAGAGGCAGGCGCCGAAATAGCTTCCAATGGCGCCCGCGCCCAGAACGACGAATTTCATGGGAAGAATTACGGCCGGCCCGAGAGCGACGGTTCAACGGGCGGGGGACAGCCGTCGGCCGGCTTTTTCGGACCCGGAGAGTTCACGGCGACACTCGTTCGAGGACGAAGCGGCAACCGGCGCACGTATGGAATTCCTTGAGTACGCCGCCGGAACCGTCTTCCGGCCCCCCTTCGTCCGCGATCGCCTGCGTGTCGATCTTCTCCGCGTGCCGGTTCATCTCGTCTCCGCAGCGGGGGCAAGTCACCCGCGGGGCACCTCGGTCCTCGACCATCTCACGCCTCCAGGGGGACGCGCTCGCGTCCGTATCGCAGCACCTTCGCCATCCAGACGAGCTCCCGGGCAAACTTGTCGAAGCGCGCCCCGTACGCCGCGTCGAGGATCATTCCGTGCGCATCGAATAATTTGCGCGCCGAAGAGAAGTTGACGTCCCAGAAGATCGTCACGAGGCCGAGCTCCCGCAGGACGGGAAGGAGGTTCTCGATCACCCGCGTGCCGCCGAAATTTCCGGCGGAGACGCCGCAGATTCCGACGGCTTTGTGGATGTACTCCTTGAGGTTTGTATCGAGCAGGTGCTTCAGAAGGCCAGGGTACCCGTGGTTGTACTCGGGCGCGACGAGGACGAACGCGTCGGCTCGCATGCAGAGCTCGGAGAAAGCGGGGATCTTGATGTCTTCCCCGGCTCCGTCGACCGGGGGCGCGACCTCGCGTACGTCGACGAGCTCTGTCTCGACTTCCTCCCGGGCGGCGAGCCGTTCCACGACGAATCGCGCGGCGTGCTCGCTCATCCGGCCCTGACGGGGCGTTCCGAGAATCACCGGAATCACGAGCGGCTTTGCCCGGGCCTCCATCGAGCTCATCGCATTTCCTTTCTCGAAATTTCACGATTACCCTGCCGGGGGACAGGCGCCTGCCCGGCGCAGTGGATCACGTCTTCTCGCGGATCCTGTTTCGTCATCTCTCATCGTCCGCGCCGGCCGAGGGCAGCGTAGCGGAATCCGACAGGATCAGGAGGTCGAGCCGGAGGAGCTCGCCGAGCGACCACGCCTGGAAAGGGCATCCCCGTGGGAGATGAGGCGCATCCCCGTCCGCGATTTCCGAAACGTGTCCGAGACCCGCGGACGAGAGGTGTTCCCGGAGCGGCGCGAGAAATCGATCCCGAGCCTCCTGCCGGACCGCCGCGCCGCCGCCTCGGACGCGCACCCACGCCTCGACGAACGCGCCGAGGAGCCACGGCCACACCGTTCCCTGGTGGTAGGCGGCGTCGCGCTCGCCCGCGTCTCCGGCGTACCGTCCCACGTAGCCGGGCTCGCCGCGGGCGAGAGACCTCAAACCCATCGGAGTCCAGAGGCGCTCTTCGACGGCATCGACGACGCGCCGCGCCCGCTCGGAAGAGAGGAGCGAGAGCGGAAGTCCTCCAACGGCGAAGATCTGATTCGGTCGAAACGTCGGATCCGTCGTCCCGGCGACGTGGTCGCAATCGACGACATCGTGGAGAGATCCGGTCTCCTCTCTCCAGAAGCGGGAGGAGAACGACTCGGTCGCCTGCGCGGCGAGCGTCCTCCAGCGGGACGTGCGGCCCCCAGCCAGCGATAGCGCGTTGATCCACAGCGCCTGGATTTCGACGGGTTTGCCGGCGCGCGGCGTGATGACTCTTTCTCCGATCTTCGCATCCATCCAGGTGAGTTGGACGCCCGGCGCTCCCGCCGCCAGAAGCCCGTCCGTGTCTGCGCGGATGCCATACCGGGTGCCGCCCGCGTATCCCTCGAGGATCCGTTCCACCGCGGCGAGAAGGGCCGCGCGATCCGCGGCGGGCACCCGGCGGCCGAGGCTCCTGGCGGCCGCGAGATACTCGTGGATCGCGATGACATACCAGAGCGACGCGTCGACGGCGTTGTACTCGGGCCGCTCGTTCTCGTCCGTGAACCGATTGGGGATCATTCCCTCGGAGACCGTGCCTGCCCATGCGACCAGGATGTCGCGCGCCTCCGAGATCCGGCGCGTCGCGAGGCACAGACCTCTCAGCGAGATGAACGTGTCGCGGCCCCAGTCGAGGAACCACGGATATCCCGCCATGATCGTCTTCCCGGCCCCACGCCGGACGATGTAGTCCTCGCCGGCGCGCTCGCTCCGGGAGGGGAGAGCCTGCCGGCGCCGGCTCTCCGTTCTGGCGAGCGAAGCCGCCCGGGTGAGAGCGGGCGATTGGGGTTTGGGCGACCGCGGCGCATTCGCTTCGAGGATCATCGCCGCATCGCCGCGAGAGAGATCGAATCGGAAGACTCCAGGCGAGGCGAGGTCCTCGACCGCGTCGAGCCCCCGCGACTCTTCCTCCGCGTAGAAAAAATTCCGATACCAGACCGGGTCGTGCAGGTACTCCGCGTTGGATTGAATTCCGATTTCAGGGACTCCCGCGTAGGGCCGCCACCGCCGGATTTCACCGGAGGCCTCCGGCTCGAATCGGAACGCTGGATTCTCGTGATGGAGCGCGTGGGCATCCCGTCCGGAAAGGAGGGGCCGCACGTCGAGGATGACGCTCTCTCCGGCGCCCCTCGCGCGCCAGAAGAGAACGGCGGCGCCGCTCCGGCGCGCGACGAAGAACTCCTGGTCGATCCGGGTTCCGTCTTCAAGATGAAAAGTCCAGCGCGGCCACGGGTCCGTCTCGAAGCTGCGGATCCGCACGCTCCCGCCCGGGCCGGTGGCTCCCGAGCGGTAGGTCTGCTCCGAGATCCCGAACCGCCCGGCGACCGTCTCGACCGTCGCTTCGATGCCGTTGACCAGGACGAACCGGCCGGCGGGCGGAGACGTCGCGGAGAGCAGGAGCGCGTGGTACCGGCGTGTCCGGACCAGACGCGATGTTCCGGTGGCGAATCCGCCGGTCCCATCCGTCTCCAGCCACTCCCGCTCGATCGCGTCGCTCATGGTCTCCTCGACGCCGTTGGATGCCGGGAGCAATTCCCGGTGTCCGCCGCCGCCTGCGGGCTGGCCCGAGAGCGGATTATGTTCGCGGTTCCTTCCCGCGCGATTCTCCCGACACCGCCACGCCCGCTCCGGCATCCAAGTCACGCCCATGAGAAGCGAAAGGGGAGTCTTTCGGGAAACCGCCATCGCCGGCTCCGCGAACCCTCATCAGGTCTTTGACGCCGGACCCGATCGGACGCGGATGGACGACGCGATACTCGTGTCTCTCATCAGGATCGGGGACGAAGACGCGTTCGAATGCCTCTACCATCGCCACCGCACGCTCGTGTTCTCAGCCGCGCTGCGGCTCGTGGGCAGCCGGGAGGACGCGGAGGACGTCGTCTCTGAGGTCTTCTGGCGCGTCTTTCGGAAAATCGCCACCTACGACTCGAGCCGTCCCTTCGTTCCGTGGCTCTACCGCATTGCTCTGCACGAGAGCTTCTCGGTGCTGCGCCGCAGGCGCGCTCGGGCGCGCCGATTCGGGCCCATGCCTTTTCGCGAGCCGGCCGTGGACTGCCGGATCGAGAGGAATGCCTCGTTCTCGGAGCTCGCCGTGAGGGCTCAGGCCATCCTCCCGGATCTTCCCGCCGACCAGGCGCGCGCGCTCCGGATGCACGACATCGAGGACGTGCCGGCGGCCCTCCTGTCGCGGTCCCTGAAAATTCCCCTGCCCACCTTGAAATCCCGCTTGCGGCGGGCGCGGCGCGCGATCCGGCTTCGGCTGGAAAATCCGTTTCTCCCAAGCGCCTGCCCGGAGCTAACGCCGCCCCTGCGCGATGCGGACGGACTCGGGAAGGGAACGCAGCCGCATCATCGCCCACACGCCGAAGGCAGGGCCCGGGGCCAGCGCGGCGAAGGCCCAGCGCCATCCGACGCGGTCGACGAGGAGCGGAACGAGCTCGATCGATCCCATCGTGAGCAGAAAGCCGATGCAGGTCTGGATCGTGAGCGCAGTCCCCATGTACTGCGGATCGCCGAGCTCCGTCACGCACGCCGAAAACTGTGCCGAATCGGCGACCACGGACGCCCCCCACACGGCGGCCACGGCCAGGAGAAGCGCGGGACTGCCCGAATAGAGAAGTCCGATCGTGAGGCAGCAGGCGCCTGAGACTCCCATGGCCCAGGAAGTCACGACCGTCCGCCCGATGCGGTCGGCGAGATAACCCGCCGCGACGCAGCCGGCCGCCCCGGCGCCGATGACGAGAAAAGCTGCCGCCTCGGCGAGAGCGGGGGGGCTCCCTCGCGCGGCGAGGCTGGCGCGCACCATCACGGGCGCCCACGTCCACATGGCGTAGAGCTCCCACATGTGGCCGAAGTAACCGAAGTTGGCGAGCCGGACACCGCGGTTCTGGAAGACACGGCCAATCTGGCCGACGTCGAACCGCGCCCTGGGGAGAGCGTAGGGGCCGTCATCCACGAACAGAAGGACGATTCCGCCGGCGGCGAGCGCGAGAAACGAGAGAAACAGCACGTTCGGCCGCCAGTCGCGGCTGCCGACGGCGTTCACCAGATAAGGAGAGGCCTTGCCGAGGGTCAGCGCTCCCACGAGAATCCCGAGAGCCATCCCGCGTCCGCGCCGGAACCAGGTCGCGAGGATCTTCATCCCGGGCGGATACACGCCCGCGAGGAAGAACCCGGTCGAGAAACGAAGAATGATCCCGGCGACCGGTCCCCGCGCCAGGAGCGCGAACGCCGCGTTCACGACGGCGGCGAGAACGGCGGAGCCTGCGAGGAGGTACCGCGCCGGCAGGACGTCGGGCAGATTCCCGAGCGCGCTCGCGAGCGTCCCGGCGACGAACCCGAGCTGCACCGCGAGCGTCAGCCAAGCGGCGGCGGCGGAGGAGAGGCCCCACTCCTTCTGGATGGCGGGAAGCGAAGCCGACGCTCCGAACCAGACCGACATCCCGAGGAGGAGCGCGCCCGCGAGGAGGGGGAGCGCCCGCCACCGCGCCGCCGGGGGGGACTCGTCTGAGACGGTCGACTCCCGGGAGGCGAGGCGCCCAACGTCGGCGGGCCTCTTCATCGCTTTTCCGCCACCCTCGTCATCGCGCCGGCGGAATCTGGCAGTCGTAAGCCGCGCGGGATATTTTCGCGATGACGCCTTCACGCGCCTCCCGGGTCGCCGTGGAGTCCGATACGAAGACTGCGACGGCCAGGTGTCCGCCATCCGGGAGGGTGATGATCCCGATGTCGTTCGTCGCGCGCGTCATCCCGCCGGCGGTCCCGGAGCTCCCCGTCTTGTGGGCCACGGGAGTCGCGGGCGGAAGGAGGCCACGGATCCTCCGGGGACCCGTGTCTGTCGCCGTCATCCAGTCGAGCAGGAGCTGCCGGCTCGCGGCCGCGACGCCCCGTCCTTCGTGAAGAAGACGCAGCAGCCGGACGGCGGCTTCCGCGGTGGAGCGGTTCCGATACTGGACGAAGGGCCCGGAAGACATCTCCTTTTCGGACGTCGCCACGACGATCTCCCGCTCCCCCTGCGCCCGAAGAAAGTCCGTGACCTCGCGGGGCGAAACGAGGCGGAGCAGAACGTCACACGCGGTGCCGTCGCTGTCCGAGACCGCCGCGCGGAGGACTTCGCGGAGAGGAAGGTCCAGCCCGCCGGGATGCTCGTCGCGAATCCGGCTTCCGGCGCCGGAGGGGACCATGTCGCTCTTCCGAATGCGCACCGGCGCGTCGAGAACCAGGCGCCCGGCGTCGACCTCGCGGAGGACCGCCATGGCGATCGGCAGCTTGTAGACGCTCTGCATGGGAAAGCGCGCCGTTCCGTTCCAGGAGACGAGTGATCCCGTCTCGAGGCGGAGCACGGCGGCGCCCACGCGCCCGCGGGCGGGAGCGGCCAGGCGCTGCATTTCCAGCCGCAACGCCTCCGGCCGGCAGGCGGGCGTCAGACCGAAGCCCATCCACAGCACCAGCGCGAGCATGGAGGGGAAAGTTATCAGCGAAGCGGGGACGAGCGAGACACTCCCGTCGAACGGGAGACTCCGCCGGGCATAGGTGTCCCTGCGGCCACTCCGCCGTAAGGTCGCTCGAAACGGCCGCCCTTCGCTCCTCGGCCGGCCGCCGCGATGGCGGCGCGGCTTCCGGCGAAGGGCGGCCTCCTCCTTATCGCGTCGGCGTGGCTGTCGGCTGGGGCGGTCCGGGCGCCGGATTCGCGCTGGGGCTGCTCGAGCTCCCGCGGGGGGGCGGAGGTCCGGGGGCCGGATTCGCCGCCGGTCCCGTCGAGCCGGTACCCGGCGTGGGGGGCCCCGGAGACGGATTGGCGGGACTGGGCGTCCCGCTTCTGCAGGCTGCGACGGCGAGAGTGAGGCAGGTGAGGAGAATTCCGAGACGTGTTTTCATCGAGGCCCCCTTGTCGGG
>JBDUBI010000207.1:0-12031 GCA_040004225.1 Acidobacteriota bacterium | reverse complement strand
CGATGCCGAGAACCAAGACCTGCTTACGGCGTCCCCGCGCGCCGGGGGAGAGGGCCGGAGGGAGGCTCGGAATACCGCCGGACGCAGAGCGCGATCGGCAGCCCGATCAGGAACATGTGGGCAAGAAGCGCGGGCAGGACCATCACCAGCGGAAACGATCGCTTGCCGGGGACGGCCGAGAGCGGCACCACCACGAAATTCATCACCGCGTAGATCGCGATCCCGTAGAGCACCCCGCACAGTACCGGCCTCTCGATCAAGACGCGAACGCCGCGGCTCGCCGCGTAATAGATCGCCGCGGCGCCGATCGGAATGACGAGCTGAAACACCGCGCCGAGCGCCGCCGCCGACGCCCCTCCCGAGAACGCCGCTTTCCCGAGAACGCCGCTCGCGACCGTTTGCAGGATGCGGACGGGGCTCAAGTGATTGTGCAGGCCGTAGAAGAGAAACGCGAAGATGATGTCGAGCACGCCCGCGATGACGCCGCCGGAAAGAATCGCGCGCGCGGCGCCTTTCGTCCCCCGGTCCGCCGTCATTTCCTTCACTTCGCCTTCCGGTCCGACATTCTCAGGAGCGGCCTCAACGGCGGTAGGAGTGCGGCCGCACGTCCTGCAGCGCCGGAAACTTCGCGCGCATCGCCGTGACGGTCGCCGCCTCGACCTCGCACAGGAGGACCGCTTCTCCGGGTCCGGCTTCCGCCAGGACGGCCCCCATCGGGTCGATGGCCGCGGAGTCGCCGGCGTAGGAGAGCCCGCCCCCCTCCCCGGCGCGATTGACTCCGAGCACGTACGCCTGATTCTCGATGGCCCGCGCCCGGAGAAGAGCGCGCCAGTGGTCGCGACGCGAATCGGGCCAGTTGGCGATCACCGCGTAGAGATCCGTGTCCGGAGCGGCCAGTCGGAACGGCTCGGGAAAACGCAGGTCGTAGCAGATCAGCGGAGTGAGTCGCAGGCCTTCGACGACGGCCGTCACGACGCGCTCGCCGTGAGCGTAGTGCCGGTCCTCTCCCCCGAAGGTAAACGGATGGATCTTCGCGTAACGCGTCACTGCGCCGGCCGGCGAAACCAGAAGGGCGACGTTTCTGGGCCTCCCCTCCCCCGCCTCCGGCACGCTCGCGAGCAGCCAGATCCCGAGGCTCGCCGCCGTGTCGCGAAGGAACATCTCGGACAGGCCGCCTTCCGGTTGAGCGATCCGCTCCACGGCCATCGAAAAGCCGGTTGAAAACATTTCGGGAAGAATCGCGAGGCGCGCCCCTTCTCCCGCCGCCCGGGTCGCGAGACGCAGCGCACGGCGGTGGTTCTCACCGACGTCTTCCCACGCGAGATCCATCTGCAGGAGGGCTATGCGCACAGGCGCTCGAGTCTGGCGACGGCGGTCTCCAGAGTGTGGTCCTTTTTACAGAACGCAAATCGCGCGTAGCGCTTTCCGAGCCGCTTGTGGTCGTAGAAGGCGCTCGGCGGGATCGCGGCGACGCCGCATTTTTCGATCAGCATCCGGCAGAACTCAACATCGTCCCGGAATCCGAGCGGCGTAAAGTCGGCGCACACGAAATACGTTCCGGCGGGCGCGTCGACCTCGAACCCGATCCTCTTCAATTCGCGCACGAGGTAATCGCGCTTGCCCCGATAGGTTTCCCGCAGCAGCCCGATGTATTCGGTCCCGAGAGAGAGCGCGACCGCGGCTCCGTGCTGGAGCGGCGTCGCGGTCGCGAATGTCACGAACTGATGGGCCGCGCGAACAGCCGCCGTCAGAGGGGGCGGCGCGGCGGCCCACCCGATCTTCCATCCGGTCAGGGAAAAGGTCTTCCCGAAGCTCGAGATGGTGATCGTCCGCTCGCGCATTCCCGGGAGCGTCGCCATCGGGACGTGCGCGCCGTCGTACACGAGGTGCTCATAGACCTCGTCCGTGATGCAGAGCACATCCCTCTCACGGCAGAGCGCAGCGATCGACTCGAGCTCCCCGCGGGTAAAGACTTTCCCGGTCGGGTTGTGCGGCGAGTTCACCACGATGGCGCGGGTCTTCGGCCCGAAGGCCGCGGCGAGCGCGTCGGGGTCGAAGCGCCAGGCGGGCGCGTGCAGCGTGACGATGCGGGGCCGCGCTCCCGCCATCCGCACGCACGCTTTGTAGGAGTCGTAATAGGGCTCGAACAGCACGACCTCGTCGCCCGGGCCGCACGTCCCGCAGATCGCGTCGAAGATCGCCTCGGTGGCTCCCGAGGTGACCGTCCACTCCTCGCCTTCCAGGTAGTCGAGCCCGTAATCGCGGCGGTAACGCGCCGCGAGCGCGGAATGGAGGTCGGGGAGGCCGGTGCCGCGCGCATACTGGCCGCGCCCGTCGCGGATCGCGGCGATCGCCGCCTCCTTGACGAACTCGGGACCGTCGAAATCTGGGAAGCCCTGCGCTAGGTTGACCGCCCCGTGCTCGTTGGCGAGCCGGGTCATCTCCGAAAAGATCGTCGTCCCGAAGCCCCGGAGCCTCCGGGCGATCGGCGAGGGCATGGAGAGAAGTTATCAGGTGTCGGTTCGCCGTCGGCAGCTCCCGATCTCACCGCTTCGACGCGAGGGTGCGAATCTCAGCCGTGCAGAACGACCTATGTAGCGGGGGAAGCCTGCGTCGCATAAGCTGCGCTGCGCGAAACGGGGATGGAGAACGGCAAAGCCTGACCTGCAAACCATGACAAGACTTCACTACCGGGTGGCAATCGTCGGGTCCGGGCCGGCAGGCTGGACCGCGGCGCTGTACGCGTCCCGCGCGGATCTCGAGCCCGTCGTCTTCGAAGGCCCCCAGCCGGGGGGCCAGCTGACCATCACCACCGAAGTAGAGAACTATCCCGGTTTCCGCAACGGAATCCAGGGTCCGGAAATGATGGAGATCTTCCGCGAGCAGGCTGTCCGCTTCGGCACGGAGGTCGTGCTCGACACCGTCGTCGACGTCGACTTCGAGGCGCGCCCGTTCCGGCTCACTCTCGACGCGGGAGGCAGGCTCACCGCCGACGCGATCATCATCGCCTCCGGCGCGTCCGCGAAGCTTCTCGGCATTCCCTCGGAGGCGCGCCTGATGGGGCATGGCGTGTCCGCCTGCGCCACCTGCGACGGCTTTTTCTTCAAGGGAAAGGAAGTCCTCGTCGTCGGCGGCGGCGACACGGCGATGGAGGAGGCCACGTTCCTGACCAAGTTCGCGCCGAAGGTGACGATCGTCCACCGCCGTGAGGAATTTCGGGCCTCGAAGATCATGCTCGACCGCGCCCGCATGAATCCCCGCATTCACTGGAAGCTGAATGCTGCCGTGCACGAGATTCACGACGAGGGAGGCGCTGTCACCGGAGTGACGCTGCAGGACACGCGCGACGGCTCGCTCTCGCCGCTAGCCGCGCAGGGAGTGTTCATCGCGATCGGCCACGCGCCCAACACCGCGCTCTTCCGCGGCAAGCTGGCCATGAACGACGTCGGCTATCTTCTCGTCCAGCATCCCACGACGTGCACCTCCGTCGAAGGCGTCTTCGCCGCCGGAGACGTGGCGGACCCGATCTACCGCCAGGCGGTCTCGGCGGCTGGCGAAGGATGCAAGGCCGCAATCGACGCCGAGCGGTGGCTCCAGTCCAGGGGAATTCACTGAGTTGACCGCGCGCGACCCCTATCCCCGCGACACCTCGCTCGCTTCGCTCGTGCTCTACGTCCTCGGGTTCATGGCGGCGCTGGCGGCGCTGGCGTTCGGCGCGGCCTGGCTGCTCCGGCGGTAAAGAGAGCCGGCCGCTCGGGCAGAGCGGAAGACTGAGAGCGCGCCCACGACTTCCTTCAATCCCTGGCGCGGCCTGAAAGGGCTGCCCCGCGAGATCTGGGTCCTGTGTTTCGCGAGCCTCGTGAACAAGGCCGGGACGATGGTCCTCCCGTTTTTCGTGCTCTACCTCACGCGAGACCGAGGCTTCTCCGCGGCGGCCGCGGGCGCCTTCGTGCTCCTCTACGGCGCGGGCTCGCTCGTCGCCTCCCCCGTCGCCGGGCGGCTCGCCGACCTCTGGGGACCCATCGTCATCATGCGCGCGTCGCTTCTCGTTTCGGGCTCCCTGCTGCTCGCTTTCCCTTTCGCGCGCACCGGTGTCTCGATCGGCGTGATGACCGTAGCGCTCTCGATGACGGCGGAGTCCTTCCGGCCCGCGAACCTGACGATCTTCGGGGACCTCGTCTCTCCGGAGATGCGAAAGGCGTCGTTCGCGGTCAATCGCCTCGCCGTCAACCTGGGTATGAGCATCGGTCCCGCTCTCGGCGGCCTTCTGGCGACCCTCTCCTTTCGCTGGCTCTTTCTGGTGGATGGAATCACGTCGCTCGCGGCGGGAGCCATCCTCGTTGTGTCGATTTTCCCTCCGCACCGCCGCACGGGAGAGGCCGGCCCCGTGGGCGACGCCCTGGCCGACCTCGCCCACGGAGGCGCCGCGCACCGCGATCGCCGACTGCTTCTATTCCTGGCGGCGTTTTTTCCGGTGATGTTCGTCTTCTTCCAGCACATTTCGAGCATGCCGCTGTTCCTCGTCCAGAACCTGGGGTTGTCGGCAGCCGTATATGGCCTGCTCTTTTCTGTAAACACGGTGATGATCGTCCTGATCGAAGTGCCGGTGAACCTCGCGACCGCCGACTGGTCCTACCGCCGCACACTCTCGCTCGGAGCCCTCCTCTGCGGAATCGGATTCGGCGCGCTCGCATTTGCGTGGAACTTCTGGAGCGTGGCCGCCACGGTCGTAATCTGGACCTTCGGAGAGATGCTCCTGTTTCCGGGGATGGCCGACTACCTGACTGCCATCGCTCCCTCGCGCCGCCGGGGCGAATACATGGGCCTGTCGCAGATGACGATGGGCCTCGCGTTCACACTGGGCCCCTGGGGCGGCCTCCAGCTGCTTGGACGCTTCGGAGGCCGCGCCCTGTGGCTGGCGATGCTCGCGTGCGGCCTGGTGTCGTCGGCGGCCCTGGCGGGCGTGGTTTCCGGAAAGACCCCCCGGGCGAAAACGGGAGAGCCGGCCGGCGCCACCGGACCCCGCGGCGACTCGGGTTTCGCGTAAAGCCTTGCTCAGCGGGGAACGGCGCCGACGACTCCGATATTCGCCACGGTATCGCCCCGCCTCATCGACGGGACGGCGCAGATGTACAGGACCACGCCCGAGGCGGGAGAACGCGGCTCGGAGACGGTGGCGCCGAAAAAGTCCGTGACGGTCCCGAGCTTCATCCCCTGCTCCACGTAGGTCCCTCGGCGCACGAGAGGCCGGAAAAAGCCGGCGCTCTCCGAACTGACCGTCCGGACCGCATCGATCCAGACCGGGTGCTCGACGCGGGTCGGAGCGCCCGCGATCATCTTGAAAACGCGCATCACGGAAAGCGAGCCTCGTACGAGCATCTCGACGTCTTCGAGGTCCACCGTCCCGGCGGACCCCGCCTCCGCAGTGATCGACGCCTTGCCGCGGGTCGTCGCCGTGTTCTCGAGGTATCGCGACGCGGCGGGGTCGCGAGGCCTGTCCGATGCGACGATGATGTGGTCGAGCCCGAAGGCGAGCACCATTTCCCGCGAAACCGAGTCCACTTTCTCGTTTCCGGTTCGCGTCCAATAGCTGTAGGGACGCAGGCTTTCGTCGATGTCGCCTCCGTGCAGGTCGATCAGATGGTCGCAGCGGTCCACGACCTCGCGCGTCATCGCAAATGCTGCTCGTTCCGTCTGCGTGCCCTCCGCCCGGCCCGGGTAGAAACGGTTCATGCTCTTTCCATCGACCGGATTCACGTGGAGGACCTTGTGCTCGAACGAAGGGAGATTCACGACGGGAACGAGGATGACCGTGCCGGTCAGGTCCGCCGGGTCGAGACTCTCGGCGAGCCTTTCGACGGCCGCAATGGAGGCATATTCAGTCCCATGGGCGCCCGCGACGATCGCGAGCACGGGACCCGGCCACGCGCCATGAAACACGATGACGGGAATGCGGGTGCCGGCGTCGCTGCCGGCAGGCACCTCCACGTACCCGTTGGCGCGGTGGCCGCGCCCCGCCGTGGCCGTCCCGACCGTCATCGTCGGCTGATCCTGCGCCGCGGACAGAGCCGCCGCCGCCGCGAACCCCGCCGCGGCGAGCAACTGCCGCCTCATCGGGTTCCGTCGGCCGTCGCTGAATCGGAACGGGGAGGATCGGCTTCGCGCCGATTTGCCGCGAGCTGTTTGAGAGCTTCGCCCGCAACCTCCGGGTTCTTCGCGGCCGAGGCGGACCGCGCGAGGCCCGACAGCGAAAGCGAACGCCCCGGCGCGTGCGAGAGCGACGCTTCAAATTCTTTCTGCGCATCTGAGGCGCGGCCTTCCGCGGCCAGAAGCTCGCCCAGGAGCTCGTGCGAAGGCTTGACGACGGCGGGCGGTCCGAACTCGAAGCTCATCGCGTCTTCGGCGGCGGCGGCCGCCCGCGCGCGGGCGATCGCGGCCGCGGTCCTTCCCTTCTGGAAGATGTCGAGGGCTTCGAGCTGCTGACGCAGGACGGCCGTGACCGAAGCGCCGCCCTTGCCGTAGGCGCCCATCCCCCCGCCATGCGCGTGCGCGCCGCCATCTCCGGCCGGGGAGGATACCGCAGCCGCGGCCATCGCGGAGATCGCCGACGAGATCCCCGCGGCGTCACCCCGTTTCCAGGCACAGAACCCCGACAGAAAGAGATCGCGGGGCGCCTTCCCCTCGATCCGAGGCGTGTCTTTCCCGCATCCGGTCTCCACCGCATAAGCGGCACGCATGGCGGAAAGGCTTCCGAGCGCGCGCTCGGAACCGCTGGTCTTCGCGTCTCCCTCCATGACCGCGAGGAGCCGGCGGGCTTCGGCAAACCGCCCCTGCTGCAGGCGCGCGTACTCCAGCCACTGGAGAGCGTGAAAATTTCTCTCGTCGACCCCGAGCTTCCTGCGGGAGACCCGCTCGTCGGCCGCCGCCCAGGACGCCTCGTTGGAAGACGCCACGTCGCTCCACATGCCGGAAGCCAGAAAAATATGAGAGGGCATGTGCAGCGCGTGCGCCGCCGCAGGCGCGATCTTCGCGTAAACCCGCGCCGGGCGAAGGCCGAGGGGAGCATGCACCGGATCGTCGTAGGAATGGATCAGGTAGTGAACGGCGCCGGGGTGGAGCGGGTTCTTCGCGAAAACCTCCTCCGCCAGGCCCGCGGCCTTCATGTACACGGTGAAATCCCGGGTGGGCTGCGACGCGCCCAGAAGTGCCAAGGCGTAAAAGCTCTTCGCTTCGAGATCTTCGGGATACCTCTCGTGCAGCCGCTGCATCGCCGCGGCATACGCAAGGTCCCGGTCGCGTTTCTCTCCCTCGGCATACAGCGTCTCGACCGAGTCGAGGTACGCGCGTTCGCGGGGCGTCGCCGCCTTCTCCAGCCGCGCCTCCCGGGTCGCGCCGAGCTTCTGCAGGATCGCGCGGGCCTTCGCCGCGTCGCGCTGCATCCAGATCGGATGGTTTGCGGTCATGGCCTCGCCCCAGTACGCCATCACGAAGCCCGGCTCCGCGCTCTCGGCCGCCTGGAACTCCTCCGCCGCATCGTCGTACTCGAAGCTGTGGAGCAGGAGAACTCCGCGGACGAACCGTTCCTGCGCCGCGGGCGATCCGGAGGTCGGAAAATCGATCCGGCCAAGCTCGCCCGTCTCTCCGGCGAGCCCTCCGGCCACGGCGAACAGCGCCGGCGCGATCCATCGAATCCGCATGGCCCCTCCGGTTGAGAAAGCGCCATGGTACTCCCGGCCGAAGCATCGATTCCTGCTTCGGGAATGGGCGCCGAACGCCGACCGTTGCGTTCTGACGGAATAGCGATGAAGACCGGGATCTTTCTTTCTTTGACTCTCGCGGCGGCCGCGCTCGCCGCCCCGGCCTCCGCGAGGGCCGACCGCCTCTGGACCCTGCGGCTCAAGGGAGGCGCGCTCGTGCTCTCGCTCGACCCGCCCGAGGAGAGGGGCAGGCTGCTCGTCTTCCACCGGGCGCCGGAGGGAGCGCTATCGAGCCTCCCCGCCGATACCGTGTCGCGGATCTCGATTGCCACGGGGCCCGCGAAGAAACCCCGGGGATCGCTCGACGGACAGGTCCTCCTCCTGGGTCACGACCTCGACCCCGACGAACGCGACGAAGACTCGAGAGCAGAGGCGGGCGGGTCGCTTCGCCCTCCGGCCCGCGCCGGTGAGGACTTCGCATACGTCTCCGCCTACGGCGGCTCCCGGTATCTGCCAGGGCCGGGGCTCGCGCCGCCCGACCGGGCGCGGTCCCTCGCGCGACCGAACGGGTTTCCGTCCGTCCCTTCGGGCGGAGTTGCCGGAGGGGAGGCGCTTCCGATCGGGCCCAACGGGTTCCCGATTTTAAACTCCCCTACCGCGGGGGACCGCGCTTCCGCGCCGGGGCCGACGCGAATCCAGCGCTTCGGCCGCGGGCGACGGTTTCCCGGTTAGGTCCCCCGTCCGGCCTTCTCTCTGACGACGACCCCGCTGCGACCGCGGCACGTCGACGGCGCGGCCCGGATCCAGAAGGCCGGCGATCCCCACAGAAGGTCCCGGCGGCTCGAGAGCCGCGCGATGCCCCGCCCGTTATCGCGAATAACTCCAATACACTGGACATTCACCTCCGCCGGCCCATCGAAACGAAAGGAGCTTCGAATGGCTTTTCCGATGTCCCGACGCCGCTTCGCCGGCACCGTGGGCGCCGCCCTGGGGGTCGCGCTGCTCCCCTCGCCGTTTGGCGCTTCGCGCGCTTCCGGCGCGCCAGCCCGGGGAGATCTGACTGACCGGATCCTGCTCGACGCGAACGAAAACCCGTACGGGCCGTCGCCCGCGTCGCTCGAAGCCCTCGCGAAGGCCGGGCGGATGGCGGGACGATACCCGGGCGCTCTCGAGGAAGAGCTGAAGGCGAAGATCGCCGCTCACCATGGAGTCTCCGAAGACCACGTCGTGCTCGGGTGCGGCTCGAGCGACATTCTCCGCATGGCGGGCACCGCCTGGCTCGCGCCGGGACGAAGCCTCGTGGCCGCCGAACCCACGTTCGAGGCGGTCCTGTCGTATGCGGGGGTCACGCATTCGGAGACGATCCGGGTGCCGCTGACCTCGGACCATCGACACGACCTCGACCGCATGGCGGCCGCGTGCAACGAGCGAACCGGGCTGGTGTACGTCTGCAATCCCAACAATCCGACGGGCACGATCGTGAGCGGAGACGCGCTCGAGGCATTCCTCCGGAAGGTCCCCTCCTCCGCGACCGTCCTGATCGACGAGGCCTACCACCACTTCGTGGAGAACCCGGGCTACAGGACCGCGATGGCGATGATCGAGAAGCACCCGAACGTCGTGATCGCGCGGACCTTTTCGAAGATCTACGGGATGGCGGGTCTGCGCGTTGGGTACGGAGTCGCGTCCCCTCCGACGGCCGCGACTCTGCGAGGGCACGCCTCCTGGGACAACGTAAACCTGGCGGGACTTTCGATCGCCATCGCCAGCCTGAAGGACGCCGACCTCGTCACGAAAAATCGCCGGCTCTTGAACGACACGCGGCGCTGGCTCTGCGACGCGCTCGACCGCGACGGCCGCCGGTACATCCCGTCCGAGACCAACTTCCTGATGATCCACGTCGGGTCCGACGTCGCGCCGGTCATCCGCGCGTTCAAGGACCAGCGCATTCAAATCGGGCGTCGATTCCCCTCTCTCTCCGACTGGCTCCGGGTCTCGATCGGCACGCGGGAAGAAACGGCCGCTTTCATGACCGCGCTTCAGAAGATCGTCCCGAGGCGCGCCGCGGCATGACCGTCGCCACCCTTGTGGTGGCGCAGCTCTGCCCCCTCTCCCCGCGCGCCGGGGGAGAGGGTCGGGGTGAGGGGCGGGACTCACGTGGAAGGCGGCGCCGAGAGGGAAACCCGGCTTACGGCGTCCCCGCGCCCGGGGAGGTTGGGTGAAGGAAATTCCGCGCGTCGAAAGTCAGCGGGTCTATGCCGTCGTGTAACCGGCCCGCGCCCACGCGTCCATTCCGCCGGCAACATTGGTGATGTGGGTAAATCCGGCGCGCTCGAGGAGGCTCGTCGCGATCGACGAACGATAGCCGCCCGCGCAAATCGTGTGGACGGGCGCGTTCGAGTCGAGCTCCGACGCGCGGCGGGAGAGCTCGTGGAGGGAAATGCGCTTCGCGCCAGGGATGCTTCCCGATTGCCACTCGCCGGGCCGGCGCACGTCGATGACCGCGGGAGCCTGCCCGTCCGCGAGGCGCCGGTGGAGCTCCGCCACGTTTATCTGGGCGGTCGTCGCCATCGGCCTTCCTGACTCCGCCCAGCGGCCGGCGCCGCCGTGAAGCTCTCCAGCGACGTCTTCCAGGCCGACCCGGGCGAGACGCATCCGCGCCTCCGCGGCTTTCTCCGGATCCGCCGCCACGAGGATGAGCGGGACGCCCGGCGGGACCACCGCTCCGGCCCAGCTCGCGAACTGGCCCGAGAGCCCGATCTGGATCGAGCCTTTGAGATGCGACGCCGCGTACGCCTCCGTGGAGCGCACGTCGAGAATCACGGCCCCCGCCGCCACGGCGCCTTCCACGGCCTCGGGATCGAGGGAGACGAGGGCCGGGATCTCCTGAAGAGAGGCGGCGCCCCCGCGATTCAACTCCACATCGCGCCGGAAATATGCCGGCGCCTCAGGCAGATCGGACGTCATCACGCCGATGAACTCGTCGCGCGTCATGGGCTGCAGCGCGTGGTTGAAGAGTTTCTGCTGTCCGATCGTCGAGCTGGTTTCGGACGAAATGTTCTTCCCGCAGAGGGATCCCGCGCCGTGGCCCGGAAAAACCTGGACGGAGTCGGGCAACGGCATGAGCTTCTCCCGCAGCGAGTCGAAAAGCATTCCGGCGAGCTCTTCGGCCGTGATGGACTCTCCGAGAAGATCCGGGCGCCCGACGTCTCCGATGAACAGCGTGTCACCGGTCAGGACGAGCTTCGGCTCGAAGGATTCGGAGCGGTCCGTCACGAGCACGCAAACCGATTCGGGCGTGTGGCCGGGGGTTTCGAGAAACCGGAGCGTCACGTGACCGAAAGAAATCTCGCTCCCCTGGACGACGGGAACGTGGGGGAAGGGGACGCCCGCGCGGGACCCGAAGTAGATCCGCGCTCCGGTGCGTTCTGCGAGCTCCCGGTGGCCCGAGACGAAGTCCGCGTGAAGGTGGGTCTCGATCACGTGCCGGATGGTGAGCCCTTCCTGCCGCGCCACCTCCAGGTACTCGTCGACGTCCCGGCGCGGGTCAACGACCGCCGCTTCTCCGTCCGAGCCGATCATGTACGAAGCCTGCGCGAGGCAACCGAGGTAGAACTGTCGGAAAAACATCGGGTCACTCCTCGATTTCGACGGCGAATCCGGGCTCGAGAGTGAGCCGGAGCCGTGCGAGCCGGCAGGCCCAACGCTCGAGCCGGATGCGTGCGTCGACGCGCTGCCAGATCCAGGCGGCGAGTCTCTCGGCCGTGGGCGAGACGCCCGCAAACTCCGAAACGTCGCGGTTCAGATTGTGGTGGTCGAGCGGCCCGTCCACTTCCTCTTTCAGGATTCGATCGAGGTCGGTCAGGTTGACGACCATGGACGTTTCCGGATCGATCTCTCCTGCCACGGCGACTTCGAGCTCGTAATTGTGCCCGTAACCGTGGGGCCCCTCGTCGCCATAGACGTCGAGGTTGCGTTCGGCGCTCCAGTCGGTCCTCCACAGGCTTCGCCCCGCGTTGAAGTGGATGGTACGGGAGAGCAATGGCACCCGCGAAGCCTACGACCTTTGAGGTGCGACGGTAAAGCACGACCCTTACGAGAGCATCGCCCCGGGCGTCGGAAAACGCAGCACTTACCTGCGGGCCCCCTCACCCCAGCCCTCTCCGAGGTCTAGGTCACCGCCGTCAGTAAAAACGCAGCACCTACCTGCGGGCCCCCTCACCCCAGCCCTCTCCCCGAGCGCGGGGCGAGGGGGCAGAGCTGCGCCACAGCCACGATCGTGGCCAAGCTCGCAGCGGGAGGAGTCTCCTGACCGAAGGGAAGGAGGAGCCTCC
>JBDUBI010000158.1:0-12244 GCA_040004225.1 Acidobacteriota bacterium | reverse complement strand
GCCTCTCGGGGCGGGAGCGGAAGCGAACGCAGTGAGCGGAAGCGACGTGAGGCGAGCGGTCGAGCCAACAGGCGAGCCGTTCGCCGGTGCGTTCGCCCGCAGGCGAACGCAGGTCCCGCAGTGAGCGAAGGCGACATTGGCGAATGCGACCGAAATCATCGCCTCGCCGCCGGCAGGCCGGCGAAAAGCTTCGCTTCGACCCCTGCCACGATCCCGGCGACCTCGAGGCGTGTCAGTTTGGCGCCTGCGCCCGCGGTTTCGACTCGCTCGAGGGTCGCCCAGGCAAGTTCGACGGGGAGGGCCGTGAACGCCAGGATTCCTTTTGGCGCCCCGGCGGACTGCAGCGCCAGGATGTACTCCGATGCCAGTTCCAGATCCCGGCGGGCCAGCGCGAAAACCCGGGTTCTGGGCAGATCCGGGGAGATGTAGCAGCGCCCCTCCGCCGCGTCCGCCTCGGTGTCCTTCAAGATGTTGACGAGCTGCAGTCCTTCCCCGAAAGCCCGCGCTCTCTCGCGTAAGGCCGGCGAGGCGGCCGCTAAAGCGGGCCGATTCAGAAGAAAGAGGTCGGTCAACATCTCGCCGACGATCCCGGCGACCGCGTAGCAGTAATCGACGAGGTCCGCGAGCCCCGAGAGCGAAAGGCGTCCTCTTTCGTCGCTGCGCCGGACAAAGCCCGCCATGCCCTCGGCCGAGCGCAGCAGATGCATCCGGATGGGAGCCTGCGCGGCCGGGTCGAGCGACAGGAACTCCTCCAGGACTGCCGGGATTTCCGAGACGAGGGCGAGGTAGCCCGCATGGGACGAGGGACGCGCGGCGGCCCACCGTTGCGAGAGTAAGCGCGCTTCCGGAAGGGAGGGCTGCTGCAGAAGCGTTCCGAACCGGCCGAGAGCGTGCGCCCTCACCTCGGGCGGCCACTCCGCCGCGTCTTCGAATGTGTCGGCGATCCGGAAGAGCAGGTAGGCGACGGTGACTTCCCGTCGGGTCGGCTCCGGCAGGCGGGGAATCGACAGCGCGAACGTGCGGCTGGTCTCGACTAACAGTCGCTCGAGCTTTTCCGCCGCGGGGTCGTGATCCTCCATGCGCCTCCCGACTAGAACCCGGCCGCAGCGAAAGTTTCGAGGAATTCCGCGAGGGAACCCGCGCAGGAACGGGCTCGCCGCCGCAGAAGCAGGAGCTTACCAATCGAGCCCGGATGCCGGAGCGCCCGGCGGGCGATGCGGCCGCGGTCCAACGAACCATCGGGGCCGATCGCGGCCGCGACGAGCTCCGGAAGCTCCTCCTCGGCCGTGTCGGACACCACTCGGACCAGAAGGTACGGCACGTCGTGGCCGGCCGCCGCGGCGGCGCGCGCCCACGCGGCGGACTCCATGTCGAGAGCGTCGAACTGTTCCGCGCCCCGGCCGCGGAGGCGCCCTTTCTCCGAGGGCGTCGAGGCGATTCGCGCGGCGGCAAGGAAGCGGGCGTTCTTTGCTGGAGCGCCGCAGGCAGAAGCGCGGGCCGCCCAGGCGGGATCGGGGCCCGGCGTCACGACCCCTTCCCCGTCGCTCACGCTGCTGGCAATCAAGATCTCCCCGGCAGAAAGCTCCGGCGCGAGAGCACCCGCCAGGCCCAGACCGATCCAGCGGCGGGGTCCGGCAAAGCGCAGAAGCTTTGCCATCCCGGCCGCCGCGCGTTGCGGACCGACGCCGGTCTCGCCGAGCAGCACCGGCTGGCCCGCGAGCCGGCCGCTCCACGCACGCCCGGAGGCTCGCGGGATGGCAGAGACGTTCCGCAAGCGGTCGAGCAACGCGGACGTCTCTTCGGGGAGTGCGGTGAGAATCAGGGTGAGAGACGGGCCGTCGCGCCCGCCGTCACGCCCGGACATATCCGTTTGCCCGGAACCAGGCGACGGCCCGGGCGAGAGCCGCGAGCACATCGCTCTGAGGCAGTTCGAGCTCGCGCACGGCGCGCGAGGAATCGAAAAACATCGGTTGGCGGGACATCCGAACGCCTTCGAGGGGGATCGACGGGTCTTTTCCCCGGACCCGCGAGATCACGAGATCGAGCGAGGCGGCCGCGATCGGCACCCAGTGGGGGAGCTTCCATCTCGGCGACGGGACTCCCGAGAGAACCGAAAGGGCGTCGAAGATTTCCTTCAGAGTCATGTTGCGATTGCCGAGAATGTAACGCTCTCCGACGCGCCCCCGCTCTGCCGCCAGCAGGTGCCCCCGCGCCACGTCACGAACGTCGATCAGGTTCAACCCGGTGTCGACGTACGCCGGCATCCGCCGATTGAGAAAATCGAGGATCATCTTTCCGGTCGGCGTCGGCTTGACGTCCCGTTCCCCGACCGGTGTCGAGGGATTGACGATCACGACCGGAAGGCCGCGGTCGGCCCAGTCCCGCGCGACCGCTTCCGCCTCGTATTTGCTCTGCTTGTACGCGCCGATGAGAGAGTCCGGCGTCACCGGCGTCTCCTCGTTGGCCGGAGACCCGTCGGAAGCGTGGCCGAGCGCGCCCACCGAGCTCGTGTACACGACGCGTTTGACCGCGGAGTCCGCGGCGGCGCGGAGGAGGTTGTCGGTTCCGGCAACGTTTGAAGCGAAGATGCTCGCGGGGTCCCGAGCGCCGAGCCGATAATCCGCGCCGCAATGGTAGACGGCGCGGCAGCCGCGGACGGCGTCACGAAGCGAAGGGGGGTCCTTCAGGTCCCCTACGGCGATCTCGACGTCCAGGCCCTCGAGATTCGTCCTCCGGCTGGCCCTCCGCACGAGACACCGCACGGCGTCTCCGCGTTCGAGAAGGGCGCGGACGATGTGAGAGCCGACGAATCCGGTTCCCCCGGTGACGAGGTCCATTCGGTCTTCAGTGGCCGGTTTTCAGTTCTTCGGAGCCGATCACCGAAAAACCGACAACTACCCCAGCAGGTTCCAGGCGGCGAGACGGAGCATGTCCCCGGGCCTCTTGGGAAGTTCGCGGACGACCGATGCTTCGAAGCCCGAGTGCATCGCGCAGTTCTGACAGAGGATGTCCTTCCGGGACTCCCAGTAGTCCCAGTCCGTTTCGTTCCAGAACTCCTCCCACCCCTCCGAATACTTCTTGCCGATCAGGTAGCACGGTCCCTTCCAGCCCCGTGGCGTATAGGTCACGGTGCTCCAGGGAGAGCAGTCGTATTCGCGCAGTCCCGCGGCGAATTCGAGGAACATCGGGGTCGATGTCAGGCGGTACTTCTTGGAGATCGCGAGCACGCGCTTGAACTTGCTCTGAATCTCCGCGCGCGTCAAAAAGATGTCGCGCGTCACCGATTCGTATTGATATCCGGGCGAGACGAGCATTCCCTCGACCCCGAGCGATGTCAGAAGCTGGCAGAGCTCCTCGACCTCTTCGACGTCGGTCTCCTTGAAGACCGTCATGTTCGCCATCATGTGGTGGCCGAGCCGGCGGCCTTCCTGGATCATCTCGATCGCCTTGTCGAACACGCCCTCGCGAGCGCAGACACGGTCGTGCGTCTCCCGCATGCCGTCCAAGTGCACGTTGACGACGAGGCGCTTGTCCGGCGGAATCACGCCGTACACCTTCTGGTCGAGCAGCAGACCGTTGGTGCAGAGATAGATGTGCCGCTTGCGCCGGATGATCTCCGCGACGAGCTCGGGGAGCTCCGGATAGATCGTTGGCTCTCCTCCGCACAGCGAAACGATCGGAGCAGCCGACGCGTCCACCGCCTTTAAACACTGCTCGACCGACAACCGGTCCGCGAGCTTGCCGGTGTGCCGCTCGACGGCACAGCCGATGCAGGCGAGATTGCACGTATAGAGAGGCTCCAGCATCAGAACGAAGGGAAAGCGCTTGCGGCCCTCGAGCGCGGCGCGGGCCTGGTTGGCGATCGTGCCGGCGGTCAAGTGCAGGGGAAACCTCATGAAGTCGTCTCCTCGAAATCGGCGGCGGATCGAGAACGTCGCGCGTGGGGCCGATCCCCGGTATCGCGGCGCTCGTGCCGGCGCTTCGCACGATCATATTGGGAGAGCGCCCAGAGGGGAAAGTACGTGGCGTAGAGATGGTATCGCAGGTAGAAGACCCCGGGGAAGCCGGTTCCCGTCCACGACGCGTCCTTCCAGGAGCCGTCGTAAAGCTGCTGGCAGAGGAGATAGTCGACGCCGCGCTCGACGCTCTCCGACGGTCCCTCTCCGGCGGCAAGGAGCGCCATGAGAGCCCACGCGGTTTGAGACGGCGTGCTGGGGCCTATTCCTTTGACAGACGGGTCGTCATAGGACCGCGGCAGCTCGCCCCATCCTCCGTCGGAGTTCTGGTGCCGGCGAAGCCATCCCGCCGCGCGCTGCCACCGCTCCGCGGAGAGGTCCACTCCCGCGCTCTCGAGGCCGCGAAGAGCGAGCCAGGTGCCATAGATGTAGTTGCAGCCCCACCGCCCGTACCACGTGCCATCCGGCTCCTGCCGGCGCGACAGAAACTCGGTGGCGCGCGCGACCGCCGGGTCGGACAGGCGACCGAGCTTCTTGAGCGCGTCGAGCGTGCGCCCCGTGATGTCTTCGCAGCTCGGATCGATCATCGCGTTGTGGTCGGCGAACGGAATGAACGTGAGGGCCTCGTTGTCGCAGCCGCGGTCAAACGCCGCCCACCCGCCGTCTGAGTTCTGCATCCCGAGCTGCCAGGAAAGCCCGCGCCCGACCGCGGCGCGGCGGCGCTCTTCCGCGCGGCCGTCGGGGAAGCGGACCTCCGCGAGGGCCGCGAGAACCTCCGCCGTGTCGTCGGCATCGGGGTAAAACTCGTTCTCGTATTCGAAGAACCAACCGCCGGGCGAGAGGCCGGGGGCGCGCCGCTGCCAGTCTCCGACGCTCCGCACCTCCCTGTCGATCAGCCAGGCCGCGCCGCGCAGGAGGTCTGAATCATCCTCGGCGAGGCCCGACTCCCGAAGGGCGAGCAGCGCGAGCGCGGTGTCCCAGACGGCCGAAAAGCAGGGCTGAATGCGGACCGTTTCGTCCTCCTCGATTTCGAGCCGTTCGAGCTCCTTGATCTGCGACAACAGCCTCGGGTCGTCGAGGGGATAGCCGAGGCAGCGCATCGCCAGGATGGTGTTCACAATCGGAGGAAAGATCGCGCCGAGCCCGCCGCTCTTCTCGAGACGCAAGAGGATCCACGCCTCGGCCGCTCGCAGCGCCCGTTCTCTAAAAGGCTTCCAGGGCGCGCGCTCCACGAACTTTAAACCCCGGTCCACCAGGACGAAGAACCTGCGCCAGCGGCGTTCCCGGGCCGGCGCGCGCCTCCGCGACCCCTCCGCCGGGGGCGCTTCGAGCCGGAGCTCGTCGATTCGCGCGGAGTCGGGGACGGGGCAAAGCGGCTTGAACGCCCAGAGGATCGACAGCGGCACCACGATGGCCCGCGACCAGGACGACATGCGGTAGAGGTTGAAAGGCAACCAGTCCGGCAGAAGGACGAGCTCCGGCGGAACCGCCGGGCAATCCGCCCAGTCCGACTGTCCGAACACGGAGAGATAAATCCGCGTGAACGAGTTGCAGGCGGCAATCCCGCCGAGTGCCCGGATCACGCCTCGGGCGCGCGCCATGTGCGGAGCATCGGGAGGATCGCCCGCGAGCTTCAGCGCGAAATACGCCTTGACCGATGCGCTGACTTCCGCTGGACCCCCCGGGTAATTCACCCAGCCGCCTTCGGGCAGCTGCTGCCGCCGGAGGTATTCGGCCGCTTTTTCAAACCGCGGGTCGCCGGCCCGACCCAGGAAAAAAAGGGTGAGCAGGTATTCGGATTCGAGAATGGTGTCGCCTTCTAGCTCGCCGCACCAGTGGCCGTCCGGAGACTGGATCGAAAGCAGGTACCGCCGCGCCGCATCCATCGCGGATGTGACGGGAGTCGCCACCCCCTCCTGAGCGCCCGCTCGCATCAAATCGCTTCTCATGAGCTTCGCTCGATCCGGGAACCGCCCTGAGACGACCCTCGACCGATCGACTTTCCCTCCCGCCCCTCGAAAAGAATCATCTAATGGTCTTCGAAAGTATACGTTCGCTGAGCGCCGCGAGATTCGGTGTCCGGAGGCGTACAGGGCGCGCTCGCCCCATGTTCTCTCAAAGGGGATGGCGGGGGGATGTCCGGGCGCGGGAAGGAGGCGGGCCGGCGGGAGGCATGTCTCGCGCCGCGAGCGCCGCCCCCAGAAGACCCGCATCGTCTCCTAACCGGGAGAGAACGATCCGGGGTTTTCCGAGCTCTGTCGAGAACGCATGTTCCAGGGCCGCCTCGCGGACGAGCGCGAGATAGGGAGCCTCCAGTGCCGCCGAAACTCCGCCGCCCAGGACGAAAAGCTCGGGCGCCAGAACGTCGAAAAGGTTTGCGATCGCGAGTCCCACGTACCAGGCCGAGTTCTCGACCGCCGCAACCACCGGCCCATCCTTCGCCGCAAACGCCTTAGCGAGGTCGCTGCTGTGGAGCCTTTCTCCATCTCCCTTCACGTGCCGCGCGAGCTTCGACTTCTTTCCGCGTCGGATGGCCTTCCGAACGTGTCGGGCGATCCCGGTTTTTGCCGCCTCCCATTCGAGAGTCCCGCGCGGCTTTCCGGGCCGGACCCGGCGGGCGTCCAAGATCATGTGCCCGATCTCCCCGGCGTTGCGGTTCACCCCGTGGACCACCTTCCCGTCCCAGATCACGCAGCCGCCGACGCCCGTCCCGATCCAGAGGCCCACGACACGCGCCTTCCCGCGCGCCGCGCCGGCGAGCCACTCTCCGTAAACCGCCATGTGAACGTCGTTATCGAGAACGAGAGGGGCGCGGAACTCCCGCGAGAGCCACGGCCCGACCGCCAGTCTCTTGACTGCGATGTTGGGGGTGCGGAGGATCAGGCCGCGCGCCGGATCGAGCGGACCGGGCGAGCCCATTCCGATCCGGGAGAGACGCGCCGGGGAGACCCCCGCCTCTCGAAGAGCGGAGGAGGCCGTTTCGCGGAGGGCGTTCAAAAGCGCGTCGCCGCCCCCCGAAAAAGGGGTCGCAGTTTTGGCGCGGGAGAGGATTTTCCCGGCGCCGGTCACGACGCCGGCGAGGATCTTGCTGCCGCCGAGGTCGATCCCGAGAAAGAGATCCCGGGCGCTCATCGCGCGGCCGCGCCGGCAGAAGCCGCCACGGGAAGGCGGGCCTTCGGTATGCGCACGAGCACGGTGTACTGCGGATCGACCATCTGCGTGATCGGCGCACGCGCGTTCTGGGAGACGAACTCGTACGCATCCATCTCCGAGAGTCCCGTTTTCTCCCGGACCCAGGCGATCATGTCCTTGAACGCCACCCGGGCGGCGTCCTCGAGCGGACGCCCCGCGCCGACGGACATCATCCACTCGGCGTTCTCGATGCGCGGCCAGGGAGTCGCCCGACCCTTGACGAGATCGACGGTGAGCGTCACGTTCATGGCGCCCTCGACGGCCGTCCCGATGATCTCGCCGTCGCCCATCGCGTAGTGGCCGTCGCCGAAGGAGAAGAGCGCACCGGGAACCCGGACCCCGAGATAGACCGTGTTGCCGGCCCGCACTTCCGGACAATCCATGTTGCCGCCGAAGTTGTCCGGCACGACCGTCGAACGCACCTCCCCGCCCGACGGAGCGACGCCGAGGCAGCCGAGAAACGGAGCGAGCGGCACCTCCCAGGCGAGCTTCCCGTCCCGCGATCGCGTCCGAGCCGTCCCCCGCACGCGGTCGATCTCGTAGAACCAGACGGTCTCGGGCAGCTCCGTTCCCAGAATGGCGGTGCGGTCGGTTCCGTTCAACGCGCCAAAGCCCGGGAAAAACGAGGAGATTCCGACGTTCCGGGCGGGCTCGAGCTTCTCGATCCGGATCGCGAGCGTGTCCCCGGGCTCCGCGCCTTCCACGAAGAACGGGCCCGTCTGCGGATTGTCGTGCCCGGGAGGGATCACCTTGGTCGGCAGCTGGTCCGGCCGCGTCACCGCGCCGTCATAACAGTCCTCAGACCAGCTGACCAGCCGGGTGCCGGGCTGGATCCGCCGGATCGGCGCCGAGCCGCCGAACGTGTAGCGCAGCTCCGCGTGTGGCGGCCGATACTCGACGACGGGACGTTCGGGAGGCGCCGGAGTCGCCGGGACGGGAGCCGCCAGAGCGAAAAGGGTGAGCGCGATTCGAAATGGGCCCATGCCACCTCCCTGAGGCGCGACAGTGTACGCGGGTCGCGCCCGCCGCTCGAAAGCCCTATAGGATCCCGCGGGCAGAACGGGGTTCTCATGACCAGATCTCAGGGGCGCGCGGAAAAAAAGCGAGGCGGCGTCTCGGGCGGTTTTCTCGCCGTCATCATCTTCAAGATCTTGAAGGGTCTCGCATTCATCGTTCTCGGAATCGCGGCGTTGAAGCTCTCCCGCTCGGGTGAGATGCCGACCGCGGTCGAAATCGCAAAATTCCTGAGCGTCTCGAGAGAAAACGAACTCGTGCAGCGGGTGGCAAACCTGATTCAGGGCGTCACGCCGGGCCAGGCCACCGCGGCGGGGGTCGCTTCGCTCGTGGTCGCCCTCGTCTTCCTTCTCGAGGGAGTCCTGCTCGCAGCTCGCGTGTGGTGGTCCACCTATCTCACCATTACCCTGACGGCGATGGGGATCCCGCTGGAGCTCTACGAGATCTATCACCGCCCCGACTCGGTCCGCCGCTACGTGCTGCTCGCCGTCAACATCGGGATCCTGATTTTTCTCTGGACCCGACGAAACGAGTTCCGCGAGAAAAAGGGCGCGTCGAAGAAAAAAACCGCCCGCGGGTAGTCGTCAGCGGAACCGCTCGGCCAGCCAGGCTTCGACCTCTTCCGGGTGGTAGCCGAATGGACCGGGCTTTCCCTTGTAGACGATCTTCCCGCCCTCGTCCACGATGTAGAAGCGCTCGGGCCAGCCCGCATACGCGGAGTTGGCCGGGTTCTCCATCGGATCGACGGCGAGCGGGACGTCATACCGGAAGCGCCTCGCAAAGTCGTTTGCGATCGCGAGCCGTTGGGCGAGCGTCTTCGGCTGGGCGTAGCAGACCTGCTCCTTTTCGTTGGAGCTCAACTGCCACTCATCTTCGGGATGCGCTTCCCGGATGTAGATAGTCAGAAATTCGGCCCGTCCGGCGTACCGATGCGCCAGGTTTCGCACCCGCTCGACCGAGCGGCGAAACGGGGGTCACGTGTAGCTGCCGAAGACGAGCACCAGCGGATGTGGCCCGATCTTTTCGGAGATCCGCACAGGTGTCGCGCCATCGAGTGCGATCAGCGTCACGTCCGGAGCCGCGTCACCCACCTTCAGCCGGCCCTGCTCCCTCTTGTCGTAGCGGAGCATCCCCATCACGTTGCGAGGTCCCACGACCCCCACGGCCGCCGCGCCTGCGGCCGCCACGACGAGCCCGGAGACAATCCCCGCCTTCTTCCAGGTGCGCATGAACCCAGCTTACAGGGCGCGGGACCCGGCCAGAGACGAAACGGCACCCGGGCTTGCGGCACGCCGGACACCCTTCCCCGCCTGGCTTTCTGCGGCGCGGAGCGATCGCATGAAGCTCGCGTGGATCAGAAGCGGTCGGGCGGCAGGTGACTCGCGATGCTCTGGCCGTTGCGGACGTGCAGCGCGGGCTGACCTTCGATCGCCGATCCGAATCGTTTTCAGCACGAGGCGGGTCAGAACCAGGTTGAACCACGATGAGCGTGACCGCCGCTACCAGCCCTCCGGCGAGCGTGTCAGATCCCGCCGTGGCGTCTGCACTGCGTTGGAAAAAAAGCAAGCAGCACGAGGACGAAATCGACGATCAAAAACTGTCCGACGTGCCTTTTCCTCGCGATTCGCAGGGCCGCGAGGATCGCGATGTAGACGACGAAGCGCCTCAGAATCGTATTGACGAGCGAGGAAAGGTGCAGTCCGCCGAAGTCGAGCTTGCGTCCTCCATCGAACGCTTTCGTGCCTCGGCACTAGAATTCGTTCATGGAGCGTACCGCCCCGTGAGGGCGCTCGTGCTCGAGGACGATGTCCGGCTGCGCTCTCTCGTCGTGCGCACCCTGACGCGCGCGGGCCTCGCGTGCGACGAAGCCTCGCGAATCGAGGAAGCGGACGAGCTTCTCTCCATCCACGAATACGACCTGCTCGTGCTCGACCGCAGGCTGCCCGACGGCGACGGCCTCTCGGTGTGCCGCGCCGCGCGCTCCGGCGGGTTCTCGCGGTCGATCCTGATGCTGACCGCGCGAGACGATGCCGAGTCGACCGTCGAGGGACTGTCCGACGGAGCCGACGACTATCTCGGAAAGCCCTTCGACCTCGAGGTCCTGGCGGCGCGCGCCCGGGCGCTGCTGCGGCGCAACACGGAGCGCCCGTCGGTCGAGCTCTCGCTGGGAGATCTCCACCTTCAACCGGGCCGCCGCACCGCGGACCGGGAGGGAAAGCCGCTCTCGCTGACCGCGCGCGAATTCACCATACTCGAAAGCCTCATGCGCCGCCCGGGCGGCATCCTCTCCCGGGAAGAGATCCTCGAGCAGGCGTGGGGCGAACGCGAAGAACCGATGAGCAATACGATCGACGTCCTGATCGGCCGGCTTCGAAAGAAAATCGACGAGCCCGGCCGGCCGTCGCGGATCGAAACCGTGCGCGGAATGGGATACCGGTTGCGGTGAAGTTTCCGTTCCATTTCGAGAGAGCGCGGACTCGGCTCGCGATATCGGGGGCGCTCCTCTCGGCGCTTTTCCTTTCGCTCCTGGCCTGGGGCGCCCGCACGTCGGTGCGAGCGAAGACGTTCGCGGACATCGACGAGGAGCTCTACACCCTCGCCGTGGCCCTGGGGTCGAGCTTCGAGCTCGAAGGACTCGAGGAATCCAAGCGCGACACACTGAAGGCGGGGCTCGAGGTCAACGCGTTCGAGTTCCGGCTCGCGAATCACTCCGCGATTCTCTTTCGGGAAGACACGCCGGTCGCGGCGTCGGGAAATCTCCTGAAGACGGAGCTTTCGGGCGGAATCCGGCCTTACCGCGACCGCCCCGAGGTTCCGTACAGCGCCGTCGAGCCCTACAGCGGCCAGAACCGGACGTGCCGGTTCCTCGTCACACACCTGCAGGGCAAAGCGCACGGCGCCACGCTCGTCCTCTTCCGCTGGATCGGCCCGAACCTGCGCAGTCTCAGCCGGCTCGATCGCGCCCTCGCGGGATTCGTTCTCCTCGGCTTTCTGGGAACGGCCGGGATTCTCGCCGGCGTCGTCGCGCGGGCCTTGAAGACCGTGGAGGAGGTGACAGCGACGGCCGAGGCGGTCGAAGCGACGGATCTCTCAAAGCGCGTCCGCGTCCGAGCCGGAGGCGAAGAGTTCCGGCGGCTCGCGGCCGTCATCAATTCTCTCCTCGAGCGCCTCGAGCTGGCCTTCCGCGCCCAGAAGCGCCTGATCGCCGACGCGGCGCACGAGCTGAAGACTCCCACGGCCGTGCTCGTGGGAGAGGCGCAGGAAGCGCTCCGTCCCGACGCCACGCCGGAGGAGCGGCAGGATTCTCTCAGGACCATCGAGCGCGTCTCCCGCGGCCTCGCCCGCGAGGTCGACGCGCTCCTGCTGCTCGCCCGCGGCGATGCCGCTGCCCCGTCCCGCCGAGACCCGCTCGATTTCGGCGAGCTCGTCGAACAGGCCGTCGAGGCCACCGAGCCGCTCGGCGGGCCGCGCGGTGTTCACTGCGCATTCCGCCGGATCGCCCCGGCCTGGGTCGAGGGGGAACGCGCCGGGCTCCAGCGCCTCGCCTCCAACCTGATCTCGAACGCCGTGCTCTATACAGCGCCCGGCAGCGTCGTCGAGGTCGCGGCGGGCTCCGACGGGCGAGAGGCCTTTCTCGAGGTGCGCGACCGGGGTCCCGGGGTGGCCCCGCAGGAGCGCGACCGGATTTTCGATCGGTTCGTGAGGCTCGGGTCGGCCCGCACCGCAAACCCGGAGGGCTCCGGTCTGGGATTGGCCATCGTCGAGCAGGTGGTCCGGGCCCATCAGGGCCGGATCGAGGTGGAGGACCGTCCCGGAGGGGGGGCGATTTTCCGAGCCGTCCTCCCGGCCTGCGCTCCGGAACTCCCGGCCACGACCCTCGCCTCCGTCTCATAGAAAGACCGCCCTGGTTTCGCCCCGGGGAGCCACCGTTTGCGAGCAGTCGCGGGGTCTTCTCGAAAATAGCGACAATTTGTCTCAGCCCACCCCCCCGAGCGCGGGACGCCGTGAGCCAGGCCAGTTTCTCGGCACCGCCTTCCAGCGAATCCTCCCCCCTTACCCCGGCGATCTCCCCCGGCTCGACT
>JBDUBI010000159.1:0-12393 GCA_040004225.1 Acidobacteriota bacterium | reverse complement strand
GCCGCGACGGGTCGAGGAAGGGGCAGTTCAGGCTTCTCTTCGTGGTCGCGTGAGCAGCGGGATCGGGGTCAACGCTGAACCGCTGCGCAGGGATTCAGCGTCGACCCCATTTCCTCGGTTCCGCGCGGCGATCGGCGACCCGGCGCGGAAGCCGCTGCTGCTGCGAACCGTGCATGGATTCGGGTACGCCTTCTGCGGCACGACCCTCGATGTGGGAGGCGACGCCGGGATTGGGGACTTCGCGCCCTGTCGGCTCGTTTTCGGGAATCGTAAAATTCCGCTTTTCAAGGGGGAGAATATTGTGGGAAGAGATCCCGACGTGAACATTCACGTCGACCACGCGTCCGTCTCCCGGCGGCATGCGCGAATCTCGATTCGGGAAGGCGGCGTCGTGCTGGAAGATCTTGCCAGCCGTAATGGGACTTTTCTCGACGGGCGAAGAATTGATTCTCCTACGAAGCTCAACGACGGTGAGGTCATCGGCCTGGGACCCGTCATGCTCACTTTCCAAACGCTCACGGCAATGGGTTCAACGGCCTCCGACCTGAAGCCCTGATCCCTCGACCAAGCAAGGAGGGAGCAAGGAGGGAGCGGAGCGGAGCACAAGGAGTGGGGTCAACGCTGAATCGCTGCGCAGGAATTCAGCGCTGACCCCTTCCACCGCTGCAGTCTCGGACGGCGCGTCAACTACCGCCCCGGCGAGCGATTCATTGCTCATGAATTGTCGCCGGCCCGACGCAAGTCAGAACTGACCCCGCCCCGCCGTCCCGCCGTGAAGTGACCCGTTCCAACTCAACGCCAACTAACGGCCGTGTCCCATTGTCGCGACCTTGAAAACCCGAGAGCGTCAAATCAGGATTTCGGGTCTGACCCCTTAGCCTTCCGTTTGGTCCCGCCGCCTTCGACTGTGTAGAAGATGTCCGCGCCGTTTTCGGCTCCGGTCTCCGCGGAGATGGTCCAGTGTCTCGACAACGTGTAGCGCACTCGGAGCGTGTTGACCGCGTTGAAGAGCCCGAGGCCGTATTCCACGTAGAGCTTCGGGGAGAGGTACTTGCCGATCACGATGGACGCTTCACGATACCCTCCCTGCGATTCGATCCGGGCGGTCTCGAGCCCGAGCTTCGAAGCGAGCTGCTTGCCGAGCAGGTTCCCACCCTTCATGACCAGCGACGTCGCCGCGCTCGTGACGAGATTTCCCTCCGACGCCGACGCCTCGCCGAGCGGATGGCCGAGGAGGATGTAGGCGAGGGTCTCCGTCTGTCCCATCTGAGGATCCGAGTACAGCGTGACCTCCGGCTTCCGGATGGTGCCCTTGACGATCACGCCCGCGATCGTGCCGTCGTTCGCTTTGCGAAACGCCTTGAGGTCGACGCCGGGGTTGTCGATTGCGCCGCCGGCGAAAACGATCCGCCCATGCTCCACCGTCAGGTCCTGGCCGTACGCCTTGTATGTGCCGCTCGCGATCACGAGCTGACCCGTCGCGAAGGGCGGCTGGTTCGGCGCCTCGGTCACGAGCACGCTCCCCGTGATCCGACCCTTGAATCCCTCGGCCTGCACTTCGACCCGGTCGCCCAGAATCAGACGCACATGCGCCTCGATCGGCGGCATGGCGCTCGAGCGGCCGGCGGTCTTCGGCTCCGGATTCTGTCCGACGAACACGACGTCTTCAGAAACCGGGATCGTCGCGAACTTCTTCGCGTATTCGATTTTCGCCTCCGGCACGCGCACGTCGCCCGTGACCACGACCGAGGCGCCGTCCGCGACGACGGTCAGGTCCGGCGAGACCCAGACCCTGCTCTCCGCCGTGGCCATCACCTGGAATCGGCGCCCGGTGATCTGGAGCTTCAGGGGCGTCTGTTTCGAGGGCGCCAGCGGCGTCTCCCCCGAGATCGAGAGAGTCCCTCCGCCCGAAGTGGCCCGGCCGTCGAGGTGGAGGAGTGGCCCCCGGTCGCTCGACGCGGTCAGAGTGATGTCGGTCAGCGAAAGCCCGTATTCCGGTACGTCGGCCGCCGCTCCCGAGAGACCTGCCGACCCTCGGAACTGAGGATTGCCGATGGTGCCGTCGAAGGCGACGTCCGCCTGGAAGGATCCCCGCAAATTCTCGACCGCCGCCACGAAGGCGTTGGCCCACGACACGTCCGAAAGGTTCGCGCGGAATTGTCCCGAGATCCGCTGCGCCGGTTCGGGAACGCCGCGGACGTTGTAGTCGGGCAGGGCGAGCGACAGGGAGAGCGAGCCCGAACCCGAGACAGTCAGCGAGGCGTCCGCGTAAACGCCCCCCGAGTTCGCAAGAACGTTCAGGGCTGCCTCCTGGAAATGGACGGAGACCGTCTGATCTTCGGCCGTCAAATAGCGGATCTGGCCAGGTCCCGGCCGCAGGTCGACGCGGCCGGTCACGACCCCTCCGGACGCGAGCCGGGCATCGACGGTGCCGTTCAAGGGGCCGGAAAGTCCGACGCCCGGCGGGAGCCAGGGCGCGAGGAGTTCGAGCGAGACGCCCTCGACGCTCGCGTGGAGCTCCGAAGGATGGTCCTTCGACCATGCTCCCGACAGGACGAGGCGGCCGCCGGAGACCGCCCACGAGAAGTGGTCGAGCGAGACAGCGCCGGCGGACGCGGACAGCTCCGCGGGGCGTTCCAGCCGGCCGGTGAGCTCCCGGGCGGCCAGGTCGAGCGTCTCGAGTGTCCCGCGCCAGCGACGCTCCGGGAGAGGCGTCCCCGAGGATGCCGGAGCGAGACCGCCGGAAACCGCCGCCGAGAACTTCAGCGGAGGCGAAGAGCCTGCCGCGTTCAACGTGATCTGGTGCCGTGCGAGGTTTCCTTCGGCCGCGAGTGTCACGGTGTCGATCGGCCGGCCGGGAGCGAGCGTCACCCGTTGCGCCTGCAGATCCACCCGGGAGCGGCCCTCCGGGCTCATGTCCACGTTGGCGGCCAGAGTCAGAGATCCGACCCTTCGCTGCCCGACGGCGAGTCCCTCGCCGGACGCCGAAACCTGGACACGGAGCGCCTCGCGCGGACCCCTGACCGTTCCGCGTGCGGTGAGCGCGCCGGCGACTCCGTCGGCCAGCGCGGAGAGGCTCGGCACCTCGGCGCTCCACGAGACGTCCAGGTCAGCCCCGAGCCGCGCGGAAAGGTCGAGCTTCGCCGACCCGTCTCGCAGAGACGCTCTGGGGATCTCGACGCGGCCGTGGTCGAAGCGGGCGAGCGCGGACCCCGAAACCGGCTGGCCTCGGAGCGTCCCCGCGAGCCGGATCAGCTCTGCGGTCCCGGAGGGGCCGGCCGGCTCGAGCGTGCCGTGCGTCCGCGCCTGCAGATTGAGCCGGCCGGGGAACGACGCGGCGATCGCGGAAGGATCGAGACCCTGGCCCCGGACGTTCAGGTCCCAGGCGAGCTTCGGTTTCCAGGAAACGGCCCCGTCCGCGGAGAAGGTCCCGGAGAGAATGCGCCCGACGAGAGACGCGATCTGGATTCGTCTGGGATCGCCGCGCCCGTCGAGCGTCCAGTCTCCCGGCGGAACGCCCGCGCCGCTCACGCGGGCGGAGGCGTGGACCGTGTAGGCGTCGGGCGTTCCTCGCACCCGAAGGTTTCCGTGCGAGCTCGCAGCGGTGGGAGTGCCGGTGAGGGGCCACGAAAGGCGGTTCCACTCCGCCCCGACGTCGAACTGGAGAGGCGCCGGCGATGCGGTCCGAACCGTCCCCGAAGCGCGGACGGACGAGCCGTCCGGCAGAGTGAAGTCCGCTCGCCGGATGCGCCACTGCTCGCCGTCGCGCGCGATCTCCCATGCCGCGTCGACCCGCCCGAGGTTCGCCACGTCGGTGCGGGCGGTCGCGCGGCCTCGCGCGCGGAAGGATTGAAGAGCGCCCTCCGCGTGCAGGGATCCGGACGCAACGAGCTGCGGCGCGGCGGGCGAAAGCCGGCGAGCGTCCACGCCCTCGAACGTCAGGTCGCCTCGGAATCGCAGGTCCCGCAGGGGATCGGTGAGCGTCGCGTCGAGGCGGGCGGAGAACGGCGTAGAAAGCACCTGCGCGACGCCGAGCTGTTGGAGGGTCCCGGTGAGCCGGCCGCTTCCGCTGTAGGGCGGCCCACCGGCCGGCTTCAGCGACCACCGCGTGCTCAGGTCGACGGGATAGGGGCCCTGAGGGCGCACGCTTCCGGACACATCCGCGGAGAACGTCGGACCCCGTGCCTCGAGGCGCTCGACATGGATGGCGCCGCCCGTGGCGCGCGTGGAGAGGACGATCGTGTCGACCCGAAAGGGGGCGCCGCCGGAAGGCGCGGAGCTCGAGAACGTCAGGTTCTCCACGCGGGCCTGCCGGATGACGATGTCGAAGGGCAGGTGCAAATCGGGAAGACTCTGGCGGGCCTTCTTCTCCGGCGCCGGCGTGGAGACGACGCGAACGCCGCTCGCCTTGAGCGAGACGATGTCGATTCGCCGACGCAGCAACTCCGAGACCCTCCAGTCGATCGTGGCCTTGTCGACTCTCACCGTCAACGCGGGGGTCTTGTAGACGAGACCGTGCAGCGTGAGCGGCCCGCGGATGCGGCCCTCCACCCGCTCGACGGAAACCGAGCCCTTTAAGGCCGACGACGCCAGAGCGACGAGACGCCGCGCACCCGACTGCGTTGACAGGGCCCACCAGAGAGCCACGGCGGCGGCGATCACGAGGATGCCGGCGGCGATCGCTACTCCCAGCAGAGCCTTCCTGACGCCGGGCTTCACAGGTCCGGCCCGATCGAAAGGTGGAGCTTGAATCCCGGGCCCGGTGCGTCGAAGCCGTACCCGACGTCCACTCGGATCGGCCCGACCGGAGAAATCCAGCGTGCTCCGACGCCGGCGCCTTTCTTGAGCGAGCCGGAAAAACGGTCGAAGGCGTTGCCCGCGTCGCCGAATACGGCGGCGCCCCAGTTCGGAAGGAACCGGTACTCGTATTCGACGCTCGCGACCCCGAGGACCGTTCCGCCGATCACGCGACCCTCGGAGTCGAGCGGTCCCAGGGCCTGGTAAGCGTAGCCGCGGACGCTCTGGTCGCCTCCGGCGAAATAGCGATACCGCGGAGGCAACCGGTGAAAGTCGCCCGTCGCCATGTACCCGGCGTCGGCGCGCCCGATGAGCCGGCTCGAGTCTCCGAGCGGCAGAATCACCTTCGCGCCCGCGTCGGCCCGCGCGAAGGTGGCGTTGGAGAGGATCCCCTCGCGCGCCGCCTGCACGAGAAATCGAAGCCGGTACCCCCTTCGGGTGTCTATGCGGTCGTCGGCGACCACGTGCTCCCAGCTGCTCCCGGGCACGAGGAGATGCGAGGTCCCCTCATCGGACCCGACCTCGAAGCTCTCCCGCCGGTAAAACAGCGAGAACGATTCGCGCCAGCCGTTTCGCTTCTGCGACCGGTCGGCGCCGACCAGGAAGCTCCGCGTGTCGCTCGACGTCGGGGTGAGGTGCGCGTAACCGAGCGAGAACGTGTAGACGTCGGTTCGCGGAAACGGCCCGGGGATCAGGTAACGCGCGGCCACGCTCTTCTCGATTCCCGAGACGTGGATCGTGGCGTCTGCCCGATGGCCGGCGCGATTGAGGCGCCGGAAGAGCGTGACTACGCTCGCCCGAGGGCCGGTTTCCGTTCCGTATCCGACCCCGAACTCGTGGCGGCGGGGCTTCGCGGCGACGAGGTTGACCTCTATGGGAACTTCCAGCCCGTTCGCCTCGCCGAGTTGCGGAACGACCTCGACGCGCTGGAAGTACGGCGCGTCGGATAGGGCGTTCTGGAACGCGAGGAGCTTCGGGACGCTCAACGGATCTCCGACGTTCCACGTGACGTAACCGCGAACGACCCGGTCATCCAGGAAGTCCTGATCGAATCGGGCCGGACCGAATCGATAACGGGGGCCCGTGTCGTAATCGAGCACAACGTCCGCCGTATACTTCTTCAGGTCCACGCGGATCTCGCTTCGGCGAAACGCCGCCTTCACGTACCCGTTTTCGAGCGCGGCCTCCGCGATCGCAGTCTTCCCTCTCTCGTAGGCGGGCGAGACGACCGGGTCGCCCCGTTTCAGGGGAAACGCGGATACGGCGTTCCTGAGAGCGCGATCGTCGGATCCGGCGCCGTGGACCTCGAGGTCGATCGAGGAGACGTGCAGGAGCGGCCCCGGATCGATTCGGTAGCGGGCCGCCCAGGTGTCGCCCTCGCGATCCAGGGTCGCTTCGATGTTCGGCTTGTAATAGCCGAACGGCTGGAGGGCGCGCCTGATCTCGTCCGGAGCCTTTTTGTGAAGCTGCCGGATCCGACTTTCGGTCTGCCCGTCCTTCTCGGTGACCTGTTCGATTGACAACGCGGAAAGAACGTTCTGCCGGAGGTCGCTGCCCGTGAGGTTGAAGTTCTGGATGACTCCGCCGAGGGCTCCTCCCAGACCCTCGACTTCGACGCGAAGCTTCGGCTTTGCGGAGCCGGCTTGCGGCACGGCCGCAAGGAATGCGAGAGCGATGGTGAGCGCCCTGACGGCGTTGCGGCGCTTCACGATCCGCTTCTCCGGACCGTCAACGACGCTCGTTCGCGCGCTCGGCGCCCGCGGAGGTCTGCGGCTGCGAACCCAGCACACTCCGCGAGTGCGCCCTGGCGAACTCGGCCCCGAGCAAGAGGATTGACGTCGCGTAATAGACCCAGAACAGCAGAACGACGAGCGCGCCGGCCGTGCCGTAGGGCGACGCAATGTCGGTGCGCGCGATGTAGAGGTTAAAGAGCCACCTCCCGAGTTGGACCGCAACGGATGCGGTGATCGCGCCGAGGGCGACCTCCCGCAGTTTGATGTCGACGTCGGGGAGGAAGCGGTAGATCATCGCGAACAGCAGGGTGACGAGGAGGAACATGACGGTGAAATTGCCGAGTGCGAGGAACGTCGTCGAAATCGCGAAACGCGCTTCGATCCACTCCTGGAGCCCGTCGATCGCGGCGGACAGCGCCAGGGACACGACGAGGAGAAACCCGGTGCCGAGCACGAGCGCGAAAGACACGAGCCGCTTTCGGAGAAGCGCCCGGAACGGGTGGCTTTTTCGTGGCGTCACTTCCCACACTCGATTCAAGGAGCTTTGGAGCTGGGCGAACAGCGCGGTAGCGCCGATGGCCACCGCGATGACCCCCAGGACCGCCGCGACTCCGCTCTTTCCGTCCTGAGCGATTCGCTGGAGGATCCGTTGAATGAGCTCGGCCTGGTGCGCCCCCATGAGCTTGGAGAACTGCTTGACGACCTGGCCGCGCACGGCATCCTCACCGAAGACGGTGCTCGCGACCGCCATCGTGATGATGAGCATCGGCGTAAGGGAATAGAGCGTGTAGAAGGAGAGCGCGGCGCTCTCCGTGAGGCACCGATGGCGGAACCAGCTTCGGAACGTTTGGACGCAGACTCTTCGCCAGACCGGGGCCGCCTTTGTCATCCACCGCAAAAAGGCGCAAAGGCCGTGCCAGTCCGACGATCACTTCGCGTCGCAATGCGGCAACGCCGAACCAGGAAGTGGGGTCAACGCTGAATCGCTGAACCAGGAAGTGGGGTCAACGCTGAATCGCTGCGCAGGACTTCAGCGCTGACCCCTTCCACCCGACCCGCGGCGCTCGACCTCGAGCCGAACTTCGCGCTCGCCCATAACCCTCGGGATGACGTATCTGAAACAGGGCCGGATCGCCGAAGGCGTCGCGGAGCTCGAGCTGGCGCTCCGGGAAGGAATGGGGTCAACGCTGAAATCCTGAATTCAGCGATTCAGCGTTGACCCCTCTCACACCCGCGTTGACCCCTCTCACACCCTCTCACACCCAGCGATTCAGCGTTGACCCCTCTCACACCCAACGCGGTCGATCGGAAACTCCTCGTCTCGGCTGGCCGCGCGCGCGATCTCCCTGAGTTGCTCGTAGTCTGGGGTTAGGTTGTTCTCCATCAGCTGAAGATAGGCGCGGGCGGCCGATCGCGTCGTCGCTCCAACGAGCGTCAGCGCGGCATCTGGATCGAGAAGCCCCTTGGCGCGTATTCCGCGGAACAGATGGTCGCTCGGCGCGGGAAGGAATGGGGTCAACGGGAAGGAATGGGGGAAGGAATGGGGTCAAGGCTGAAATCTTGAATTCAGCGATTCAGCGATTCAGCGTTGACCCCGCTCACACCGCCGCCGCTCACACCGGCAGCGGGGAGGTCAGCATCGCCGGCGGGATCTACGACGTCGAAACGGGACGGGCGAGATTCTTTAGAAAAAGCAACTGAGCCCCGCCGCGCCGAGCCCGCTCACTCCTCGCGCAGCGCTCGAAAAATCCAGAACGACGTCTTCGTCCCATCGGAGTCCGTCGTCTGCTTCTGGCCGACGAGGTTCAGCCCGTCGGCGCTGAAGACGGCACCCTCTTCGGGCAGCAGGAACCAGCGATCCGTCTGGCGGCCCGAATTCGTCTCCGGAGGGTTTCCGGGGCAGGTCGTCGTGGTGCTGTAGGGAATGTCCGTCCCTCCCGAGCCGACCGCCGTGCGGTTCAGGCGAGGGTCCGGCAGCCGGAAGGACGCGATGAAACCGGCGTCCGCGAAAAAGCCGCCGTCTCCCTGCAGCGGTCCCGTGCCGGTGCCCGTGATCGTGCAATTAATTCCGATGAGACCATTGATCGTGAAGTTCGCGGTGCCGGAGTTCGTCGACTTGAAGGCGTCTACGCCGACCAGGTCTTCCGGCATGGAACCCGGCAAGCGGTATCGGTCGAAGGTCGCGGTCGCGCTCTCGACCGTCGTATAACCCGCCGTGGAATTCGTCGTCACGCTGGCGGTGCCCGTCCAGCGCCAGCAACCGATGTTGGACACCTCGACCGTCGGCACGTAGCTGTTCCCGAACGGGTCGACGAGGTAGATCCGGCTGGAGTCCAGGCTCCGCGGAGGCGCGGACCCAGGCGGGGGCGAAGCGTTCGGATCTCTGGACCACGGTCTCCAGCGTGCTCGGGCGCGAAATCACGATGAAGCCTTAGGGACATCGCAGGCAAAACGGCGCAGGCAGACGCGAAGCCTTTCTTTGCTTTGGTCGCGGCGTAGTCTCCAAGGGGTGAGGAGGCGCGCGCCGCGGGAGCGCGTGCGCCCGAGGGACCAGGCTCGCGGTCGAGCCCCTTTGAGCGAGCCGCGAGCCGGTGCGCCACCAAGGCGCAGGTCCCGAGCAAGCGAAAGCGACGGTTAGCGCCCGGGCATGTTCTCGATCTTCGACCACTCATGGTCCGATGTTTAAGAGCCACCCGCAACGCGGAATCAGATGGGGTCAGACCCGAAATCCTGAATTTGTCCGTAAGAGACGTTCCACAATGGAGGAACCCGTGAAAAGAAGGCGTGACTCGACCCTGCGCTGCGCCATCGCGCTCAGCGTCGCCCTCATCGTCGTATCTCCGTGCCTGGCCGCGGTAGATGTTCCCGTTTATCCGGGGGCAGTCCTCGACGAGCAGGCCACCAGAATGATCCACAGGTCCAAACCCGACCATCCGGAGTACGTGGTTTATAACGCGCCGGACAGCTTCGAGAAGATCGAGGGCTTCTACAAGAAGCTTGGGGCCACAGATGTGCCGCACTCCAGAAATATCAGTGCCGAGGTGAAGTACGTCGTCTTGCGTCTCCCTGGAAAGACGTACTTCGTGCAACTCTCCTGGATAGCGGGGAACAAGAACGGCGCCACGACCCTTCTTTTCGGATTGCCACCGGCTTGATCAAGGTCGCTTCGACAGAACAATCTAAATCTGAGGAAAACGATGAACACGAAGGCGTCAACAGGTCTTTTGACCGCAATCGAGAAAATGGGGTCAGTCCTCTCTAACGCGGCCGTGTCTCGTCAAGCCTCCTCGGGAACTTACGCTGTGTTTTCTGGCTCTGTTCTGCGACGACTCGAGGAAGGGGTGGATTCAGGCTTCTCTTCGTGGTCCCTAAACGCGACAGGATGTTTTCGGAGGAACCCGGTCGTAATCTGATGAAGCGGGCTCAAGCCCCAGGACTGACTCGCGATCCGGTCGCTCCGAAGCCCCTTTCTCGACCCGTCGCAGATCTGGCTTCTTCCCTCCTTCGATTCGGTTTTCAGGCGGCGGCCCGGTACGTCTCTCCCGTGATCCAGAGATGGTGAAGGAGACGGCGAGCTTGCGGGTCACGGCGACCCGGGCTTTTCCGTGTCCCTTCTTCTTCGCCAGCTTCAGTCCATGTCCCTTTGCCAGCAGCTCCCGCGCTTTTCGAGTCAGCAAAACGTGTGCGGCCTCAACGAGGCAACTTCTCAGCATCCGGGGGTTGATGGCAGACGACGCGTTCGGGACCGCCGCCCCAGCCCGTTGACCTGATGACACGGCCTCCCCGTCTCGGGTTCCCCGAGGCCCTGTGCCACGTGACCACTCGGAGAAACGATCGGGGCGACGTGCTCAAACTCGTCTCGGCTCTCCAGCAAAACCTCGACCGCGACCCGACATCGCAGGCTGAAATCGCGACCGTCGACAGCTCCGCTCCGCGAAATCAGGATTTCGGGTCGGACCCCATTTCGTCCCATTTCGTCCCCTGACGCTCCTCGCCCTCCCGGCTTGACATCAGACACAGGAAGACTGATCCCCATTGCCTCTCTCCGCGAGTGGGCTTACGCTTCAGATCGCTCTTACACGCAAAAATGGAAAGAGGAGGAGCTTCATGGAAGTCCGCCGGTTCTTGACTACCGGGGCCTTGTTTCTTTTCGCTGCAGGTCTGCTCGCTCAGGCGACCGGAACGACCACGGGAGATGTGCGCGGGCGGGTGTCCGATCAGGCGGCAGCGGCGCTGCCAGGTGTCGTCGTGACTGCGACCAACCAGGATACGGGCCTGTCCCGGTCCGACACTTCCCTGTCCGACGGTTCTTTCGCCATTCGCCTGTTGCCGCCTGGACTCTATCGGGTCTCCTCGGAAATATCCGGCTTCCAGCCCATGAGTCTTGACGCCGTTCGCATAACCGTCGGCTCATCCACGAACGTGAATCTGACGCTTCCGCTTGCCGGTGTCGCCGAGACGGTCACGGTTCGCGGAGCAACCGACCTCATCGATCCCGCGTCGACGGAGCTCTCCAAGACAATCGGCGAGCAGAAGATCCGGAATCTCCCGATCAACCAGCGAAACTTCCTGGACTTCGCTCTGACCACGCCGGGCGTTACGGTGGAGAGAGGCCCGCAGAGCGGTGCGGCCTCGACCTCGGGTCTGTCCATCAACGGGCAAAGCCCGCGTTACAACAACGTTGTCGTGGACGGCCTCGACAACAATGACTCGGCGGTTGGCTCCGCGCGGTCCACCTTTTCGCAGGAGGCCGTGCAGGAGTACCAGGTCATCCAGTCTCCCTTCTCCTCGGAGTACGGGAAGACGGCAGGCGGGATCGTCAACATCGTGACACGGTCGGGCTCGAACGACGTTCACGGGTCCGCGTTCTATTTCTTCCGGGATGACAGTCTCTCCGAAGACAACCTCCTGACGGGGACCAAGACCCCCTTCAGGCAAAACCAGTACGGCGCGAGCCTCGGTGGGCGGATCCTCCGCGACCGGCTCTTTTTCTTCGGCGCCGCCGAAAGACTCGACGTCACCGACAGCAACGTGGTCACGATCTCCGATGCGGCGGTGGCTGCCATCCGCGCCGCTGGCTTCGATGTGCAGAACGGCGTTGTCCCTTACGCAAAGGAGCGGAGCACTTTCCTGGCGAAGCTGGACTTCGTGCCCGGGTCCCGGAATTCTTTTGCCCTGCGCGGGACGTATTCGAAGGAGACGGATGAGAACCAGCAGTCCTGGGGAGGCCTCGTTGCACGAAGCAACGGAGGAGTCCGGGACATCAAGGACACCGCGGTCGCGTTGACAGGCACGAGCATTCTGTCGGCGAACCTCTCCAACGAGCTACGCGCCCTCTGGAGCGACCGGTCGCACAAGCTCGAATCCCTGGACCCTAACCGGGGCCCTCAAATCACGATCCTGGGCGTGGCGACCTTCGGCACGCAGCGCTTTCTTCCGCAGCCTCGCGACACACAGGTCTATCAAGTGTTCGACGCGGTCTCGTACTTCCGCGGGCGTAGCGCGTACAAGGCGGGAGTCGACTACACGCACACCGACTTCAAAGGGAGTCTGCCCCTGAATTTCGCGGGGCTCTATCGTTTTGGTGCGCTGCCCGGTACTCTTCCGGGGCTTCCCCCGTCCGGCCTGACCGCGTTGCAAGCCTTCGGCGCGGGTATCCCGCAGGTCTTCGCGCAGGGGTTCGGAGATCCCGTCGGTGGCGGCAAAACGAACCAGATCGGCGCATTCGTACAGGGAGAGTGGAACCTGACCGATCGGTTCCTCCTGCGGGCGGGTATTCGCTACGAGTACGAAGACCCGATCGACCCCTTCCCGAGCGATTCGAACAACTGGGCGCCCCGCCTCTCTTTCTCCTGGGCGGGCG
>JBDUBI010000165.1:0-3693 GCA_040004225.1 Acidobacteriota bacterium | reverse complement strand
CTGGCGCGTACACGGGAGGACCCGATGACCATTTTCCGCATCCGCCTTCTGCCCGTCCTGCTTCTGTTCTGTTCGATGGCCTGTAAGGAGACTGATACGGCCACGGCCCCGGGGGCGCTGGCCAGCGTGCGGGTCAACGCTCCGGAGTCGGTCCGCTCCGGAGAGAGCTTCACAATCGACGTGGACGCGCTGGCGATCGGCATCAACAACGTTCGGAACGGGCGAGTGACGGTGACTCTTCCGGCGCCGCTCTCGGTCGCCTCCGTCGAAGCGTCTTCCGGGACGGCGGCGACTTTTTCGAATGGCGCGGGAGCTACCGTCGACTGGAACCTGAATACCCTCGACTCCAATTCTCAGTCCAGGCTGCACATACACGCCACCGGCGTTCTTCCTCCGGGTTCGGCGCCGCAGACCCTCACGGTTCGGGGGTCTCTGACGGCCGACGGCGTCCGCGCGGGCGACGCGGTGGGGGAGGACACGGTCCGTCTCGACCCCTGAGCGAGGCCCGTCGGCTGGATCCGGTCCCCGGTGTTTCGCCCATCGTCCGAGCGCATTCCGGGGTGGCTTGGGACCGTCCGGAAAAGTAGAGTGTCGCCTCGGGATGCCCGGCGGGAGTCGATCGAAACGCGAAACCTGTGGAGGAAGCCATGAACACCCGGGAGTTTTTCAGTCGGCGGCTGCGGTCGGAAAAGCCGGCCTTCGTACGGGTCCTGCGGGCTCTGCCTCCCGGAGAGGCGGCGTACCGTCCCCATCCGAAATCCATGGCAGCCGGCGACCTCGCGTGGCTGCTCGCCGCCGAGCTTCGCGACGCGTGCGAGGTGGTGGAGCGGTCGGAGGTGAACTACGAACAGAAGCCGGCTCCGTCTCTCGAGGAGTCGGCTTCCGCGTACGAGCGATATGCGGCGGAGCTCGAAACGCTGATCGAAAAGCTGGACGACGCGGCCTGGGAACGCAAGGCCCGTTTCTCGATGGGCGGGAAGGTCGTGTGGGAGGCTCCGCTCGGGGAGATGCTCTGGGGATTTCTTTTTGACGCCATCCATCACCGCGGCCAGCTCTCCGCCTACCTTCGGCCCATGGGGGGAAAGGTGCCCTCGATTTACGGGCCCTCGGCGGACGATCCGGGGATGTAGCCGGGTCTCCCTCAATGGAAAAACGGCGGCCCGCCGTGGCGAGCCGCCGTTTCGAGTCAGGTCGAGAAAAGCCGTACGTCTACTGGTGGTCCCGATCGTGGTCCCACCGGTTGCGGTCGCGCTCCTGCTCCATCTCCCGTTCGTGGAATCTTTCATGGCGGCGCCACTCACGGTTCTGACGGACGTCATCCTCGACGACGAGCTGCTGATTGGACCAGTGGCCGGGCTCGTAGATAGTGCCGCGCCTCGTGCGGTTGTACCTGGCGGGGATCCAGTAGGCGTCCGCCTGTGCCCGGCGCTCCCACCGGCCGGGAACCCAGTCCCAGCGGCCGCCATCGTTCGCCCAGTATCCGTTGATCCAGAGATAGTCCTGTCCGGGGCGGGCAGAGCGGATCTCGCGCCGAACCGCGGGGCGTCTCCCGGTCGTGATGCGTACGTTCAAACCGGGCGGGAGAGGAGGCAGCGGGATCTGGGGAAGCGCTGTCGCGGCGGCGCCTCCGACCAGCGCGACGCTCAACAGGATTCTCTGCAAAGCCTTCAGATTCATGGGTCCTCCTCTACAGGTCGTTTTGTTCAGAGAAGGAGCAATCAGTGTGCCAGAAGCTCCCCCTCTCCGCGCCAAACGCAGGCGCCAGAGGGCTAGCACGGGGGAACGTTTTTCGGGGACGTGACGGTCCCCATCCTTTTCAGGGACGCCTGTTGGAATTTCATTCGGCGCAGGACCAGCAATTTCATTCGGCGCAGGACCGGCTGGCGGCTGGCGGCTGAGGCGTGGGGCCGAGGCGGCCGGTTTGAAATGACTCTCTAAAAACAGCCGGCCCCGGGGTGGGGCCGGCCACACCCTCTTACTTCGCGTTCGTCCAGCTCTGCTTCCCGATCTTCCACTGCCCGCTTTCTTCCGCGAGCTCGATCGTTCCCTTGTTGATCTCGCCGTCGGATTTCCCCGTGGCCGTCAGCGTCGCCTTCTTCCCTTTCACGTCGAGGGAGGTGAACTGGATGTCGGTCGGCTCCATGGCTTTGAAGAAACCCATCGTCTCTTTGGGCGTCTTCCCCATCTTCTTGACCTGGCTGTCGATGTCCCTGGCCGCCTCCGCCATCATGCACTTCTTGTAGGCCTCGTAGTCTCCGGCATCGATCGCCTTCAGAAGAGCGCGGTACGCCCTGGCCTGGGGAGTGGCTTCGAGGTCCTTCCCGGCGCCGACCGCGGAGCTCGCCAACGCGACGCCGAGCGAAAGAAGGACGGCGAGGCCGATACGTTGCGGTTTTTGCATAGAAAAAATCTCCTTTTATTCGTGTATTTCCGCGGGACGGATTACTTCTTCGGAAAATTCGGATCTGCTTTGACCTCCAGCATCTGTCTGGTGTGCCGATCGCTGTGGGCGGCAATGAATAGGACCCACTCGTACGCGTCCAGCTTCTTTCCGATCGGGCTGTCGGCCGCGTGCGCCCGCAGATCCGTCCTTTCCTGGAGCAGCCGTTCCGTCGCGAATCGGGTTTCCAGGAAGTGTTTCAGGGAATCCTGAGGCGAGCCGAAACGGTTGGTCGGCTTCAACGGCTCGGGGGCCTGCATTTTATTCGAGCGATCCGGGATCGCCTTCATCACGAGGGCGTCGATCGCGGCGACGTCCTCGCCTTCGGCGCGCGGCGGCGCTTTGAGGACCGTCCCTTCGATCATGCTCCGCAGGAGGTCTTCCGTCGCGGCGATGTGCTCCGCCACTTCAGCGATCGACCAGCGGTCGGGGGCGGATTTAAAGCTCCACTGCGCCTCGGAGAGTCCCCGGGTGGCATCGACGACGCCCTGCCGGGTGCTCTCCAGATACTTCATGCCGGTGTCGCGGTCCGCGGCCGACAGGGACTGGGCGGAAGCCGCTCCCGCCACGGACGAGAGGAGAAAAAGGGACGCGAGAATTCGTCTCATGATGGCCTCCGATCTGGCTTGTCTCTGAGGCGCGGGCTGTCGTGTCGCCGCGGTTTCCACGGCGATATACCACGGATCGACGGACGGAGCGGGCGGAAGACGCGCTCAGGCCGGAAAGAACAGCAGGAGCGTCAGGACGGTTCCAATCGCGAGAGAGATCCAGGCGTTGGAAACGAAGTACCCGTACGCCATGAGCGCGATTCCGAGAAAGAGCTGCCGGGGCTCGCCGTTCTTCCGGCCATAGCGGAACGCCGCCAGTCCGACGAGTCCGAAAAGAATAGCGAAGAGAATCGTCGCCAGGGAGAAATCTCCGAGGTCGATGCGTGGAATCACGTCTGAACGCGGGCGATGGGGGAAGGGGCGCCAGGACTCGCGGAACGGCGGCGGCGCGAGGACACGAATTCCATGGAGCGGTAACCGTTAATACAAGGAAAACGGTCTCCCTGTCGCGGGAATTCCCTCCGGGGTGCATGAAGAAGAAATAAAGACCGCCTCCAAATGAAACGCCCGCTCTCGCCAGTTCGTATGTATTAACAGACTCGAACCCACCAAAAAAGCCTGCCCCCATCTCCGCTTCAGCGGAGCCTCGTCTGACCGTCGCCTTCGCTCACTGCGGGACCTGCGTTCGCCTGCGGGCGAACGCAC
>JBDUBI010000140.1:0-3704 GCA_040004225.1 Acidobacteriota bacterium | reverse complement strand
TACAAATCGGATGCTCTACCGTTGAGCTACGCCGGCGGTGGAATCTCCGGGGACCGCGAGAACCCCTGGCCTTCCCGGCCGGCCTTCAAAGAACGGACCCATCCCGACGAGCGCGAATCGCGGAGTTTAGCAGCGCAAGTCCCGTCGATCAAGGCTTTTCGGAAGAAAAATCTCTCTGCCGGATGGCCTCCCAGGCCGCCGCGGCGGTCGCCGTGGAAACGTTCAGGGACGCCACGGCGCCCTTCATCGGAAGCCGCGCCAGGAGATCACAGCCCTCTCGCACCAGACGCCGCAACCCCTTGCCTTCCGCTCCGACAACCAGGGCGAGGTCCCCGGTGAGGTCGAGGCCGTAGACGACTTCTCCGGAGGGGTCGAGACCCACCACCCGGAAGCCCTCCTCCTTCAGCCTGTCCAGAAATCGCCTCAGATTGCCCACCCGGACGACCGGAACCCGCTCCAGCGCGCCGGCGGAGGTCCTTTCGACCGTCTCCGACAGGGGCGCGGACCCGCGTTCGGGCAGGACGACTCTCGCCCCCGCCCCGTCCGCCACCCGGATGACGGCCCCGAGGTTGTGCGGGTCCGAAACTTCGTCCAGGACAATCAGCAGACGGCTGCCCCGGGGTCCCGTCAACGCCTCTTCTTCCGGCAGGTACCCCCTTGCCGCCAGGCGAGCCACGGCCCCCTGGTGGTCGGGCCCGCCGAGGCGCTCTAAGGCGCGGTGGTCCCCGTACCGCGCCGGGACCCCCTCCTGGCGACAGAGCGCCTTCAGCTCGTTGATCCGGCGGTCCCGCCGGTTCGAGTCGAAAAGGACGAACTCGATCTCGCGGGGGCGGGAGCGAACGGCCTCCGCGATCGGGTGGAGCCGGGACAGGATCACGCGCCGGAGTCGGGCGGGTCCCGGCGGAGGAGGACGACCGCCATGACGCCGATGCCTTCTCCCCGGCCGGGGAACCCGAGACCGTTGGAGCTCGTCCCCCGGACATTGACGACCTCGACGGAGAGATCCAGGATTTTTGCGACGCGGGCGCGGATCGCCTCCCGGTGAGGCGCGATCTTCGGCGCCTCGCCGATCACGACCGCGTCGACGTTCTCGATCGTGAAGCCGTTCCTCCGGGCAACGTCGCTGACCCGCGAAAGGAGCGATCCGCTGTCCGCCCCTTCAGTCGCCGCGTCGTCATCCGGAAAGTGCTCGCCCAGGGAAGCCAGCCCCGCGGCGCCCAGAATGGCGTCGGCGATCGCGTGGAGAAGCGCGTCACCGTCGGAGTGTCCTTTTAATCCCGCGCGGTAGGGAATCACCACGCCGCCGAGGCGAAGCGGCCGGCCGGGGACGAAAGGGTGCGCATCAAAACCGATCCCGACGCGCGACGTCATGCCTGCCTCCGGGCCAGAATCGACTCGGCGATCGCCAGGTCTTCCGAGGTCGTCACCTTGAAGGCGAAGCGGGAGACGGGCACGATCTCGACCTCCACTCCCATTTCTTCGCACAGGGACGCCTCGTCGGTGGCTTCCCTGCCTCCGGCGAGCGCCCGCCCGAGGACGTCGGCGCGAAACGCCTGGGGCGTCGCCGCCGCCCACAGACCCTCGCGATCGACCGTCGCCGCCACCCGCATCCCGGCGACGCGTTTGATCGTGTCCACGACCGGCGTTGCGGCAATCGCGACCCCCGAGCGCTGGGCCGCGCGCATCACCCGCGCCGCCTCTTCGGCGCTGACGAAGGGACGCGCCGCATCGTGAATGCAGACGATATCGTCCGCCGCGGCATCGAGCGCCGCAAACGCCCGCCGGACGGACTCCGCCCGCGTGACTCCGCCGGCGATGGCAACCTCCGAGGGGTGAAGAATTGCCTTCGTCTCGTTTAACCGATCTTCGGGCACCGCCACTACGATCCGGTCGACTGGCACGCCGCGCAGCATGTCGAGAGCGCGTTCGACGAGCATCCGGCCTCCGAGCGAAATGAATGCCTTGGGCTCGGACCGCTCGAGCCGGGAGCCGGAACCCGCGGCAGGAACGATCGCGATCCAGCCCATGAGGTGCCGCCGGGTCAGACGGCGAGGATCTCTTTTTCCTTGGATTTCAAGAGCTCGTCGACCTCGCCGATCTTCTTATCGGTGATCTTCTGCGATTCGTCGAGGGCGCGGCGCTCGTCGTCTTCCGAGATCGCCTTGTCCTTGAGCATTTTCTTGAGACGGTCGTTGCCCTCGTGCCGGAAACGGCGGATCTCGACCCGCGCTTCTTCCGCCATGTGGTGCGCCTTCTTCGCGAGGTCCTTTCGGCGATCCTCGGTCAACGAGGGAATCGGGATCCGAACCGTTTTCCCGTCGTTCTGCGGATTCAAGCCGAGCTCGGATTTCCGGACGGCCCGCTCGATCTCGACGGCCATCTTCGGATCCCAGGGCGTGGCGACGATGAGAGTCGGCTCGGGAACGGAGAGGTTGGCGACCTGGTTGATGGGGAGGTCCGCTCCGTACGCGGACACGAGAATTCCGTCGAGCATTCCGAGATTCGCGCGGCCGGTGCGGAGGGTCTTGAACCGCTCTTTCAAGTGCGCGATCGCGTCGCTCATCCGCTTTTCGATGTCCTTCAGCTCCTGTTTCATCTCCCGCCTCCTTCCGCCGTCACGAGGGAACCCACGTCTTCGCCGGCGACGACCCGGAGGATATTCCCTGGCACGAAGAGATTGAAGACCTTGATCGGAACGCCATTTTCCATGCAGAGCGCGATCGCCGCCGCGTCCATCACCTGAAGCCCCGCGGAAAGCGCGTCGCGATAAGTCAGGGTCTTCAGGAATTTCGCATGCGGATTCTTAACGGGGTCCGAATCGTAGACCCCATCCACCTTCGTGGCTTTTAAGAGAACGTCCGCCTTCATTTCATTGGCCCGCAGCGCCGCGGCCGTATCCGTCGTGAAAAAAGGGTTTCCCGTTCCCCCGACGAGCATCACGAGGCGCCCCTTTTCCAGGTGGCGCACAGCGCGGCGGCGCAGAAATGGCTCGGCGATCTGCCGCATCTCGATGGCAGACATCAACCGGGTCGTCAAACCGCGCTTCTCGAGCGCGTCCTGCATGCCGAGACCGTTGATCGCGGTGGCGAGGAGGCCCATGTGGTCTCCCGCCACGCGATCGATTCCCTGCGCGGCCGCCGCGATCCCCCGGATGATGTTGCCGCCGCCCAGGACGACCGCGATCTGTACCCCGAGGGCGTGGACCTCGCGGATCTCGTCGGCGATCCTCGCGACGCATTCGGGGTCGATCCCGAAGGGCCGTTGTCCCATCAACGCCTCTCCGGAGAGCTTCAGGAGAATCCGGCGATAGACGGGCATGGGCATGGCTCGAAGCTCTTAGGCGCTCGCTTCGGCCGCGGCGGGCTCCGCGGATCTCGGCCCGAGGCTCTCCCCGAGTTTGAACCGGACGAACCGCAGCGCCAGGGCATCTTTTCCGCCCCGCTCGACCACGATCTGCCCGACGGTCTTTTCCGGGTCCTTCACGAAGGCCTGTTCCGTCAAAACGCTCTCCTGGTAGAACTTCTCGACCTTGCCTTCGGCGATCCGCTCCACGACGTTTGCCGGCTTCCCGGCAGCCGCGGCCTGAGCGCGCGCGATCTCTTTTTCCGTTTCGATCATCTCCGGGGTCACTTCGGAGCGCCCGGCAAAACGAGGGTCGGATGCCGCGACGTGCATGGCCACGTCCCGGGCGAGCGTCTCGTCTC
>JBDUBI010000096.1:0-12509 GCA_040004225.1 Acidobacteriota bacterium | reverse complement strand
CGGGCATCCGCCGGGGAAACCTCGCCTTCCTGGGCCCCGGACGCGGAGACCGGTCGAGCGGGTTCCTCCTGCCAGGACACGCGATTATGTCCGACGTGGCCGGGAGCTTCCGCGAGAGTCGCCTTGACAGCGCGGGTCGGGGGCGGGACGATTCGTCTCCGTAGATGGAACATTCTGAAGGAGTCCTGCCGCTGACGAGCGCCGCGCCGGATGCCGCCGCGCTGGCTCGCGGCGACGAGCAGGAGTGGGCCCGGCTCCTCGACAGAGAGGGGCCGCGGCTGCTCGCCGTGGCGCGAAGGCTGCTCCGGGACGAGGAGGCCGCTCGCGACTGTCTGCAAAACGCGTTTCTCCAGGCGCTGCGAAGCGTCGGCCGGTTCGAGGGGCGTTCGTCTCTCGCGACCTGGCTGCACAGAATCGTCGTGAATTCCGCTCTCCTGACTCTGCGCTCGCGCCGGCGGAAGCCGGAAGAGTCCCTGGAGCCCCTGCTGCCCGTGTTCGACCGGTCGGGACACCGGATGGCCGTGGGTCAGACCGAGCGCTCGCCCGAGGACATCGCCTCGCGGGGTGAGGTGCGGGAGATCGTCCACGGCGCGATCGACCTCCTTCCCGATTCCTACCGGACCGTGATCATCCTGCGTGACCTCGAGGACCTTTCGGGGCAGGAAGTTGCGGAGTTGCTCGACACGACTCCGAATGCCGTGAAGGTGCGTCTGCACCGCGCGCACTCCGCCTTGAAGACGCTTCTCGAAATGCCGAAGGGGCGCATTCGGATCTCCCGCGTTCAGGAGGTCTGCCGATGGGTTCTGGGCGCCCCGGCGCGCGCGATCCCGCTCGTCATCACGTGCCGCCAGTTCGAGGACTTCGTCGTGGACTTTCTCGACGGTTCCCTGCCGCCCGGACGCAGGCGGCTCTTCGAGCTGCATCTGCGCACGTGCCGTGAATGCCGCCAGTACCTCGCGAGGTACCGGCAGGCGCTCGCCTTGAGTCAGGGTCTTCGAGACGAGCCGGTGCTGGCGGACATCCCGCGGGGTCTGGTCCGGGCGATCGCCGGCTCGATTCAACGAGGGGCGTGAGCGGGCCGCGCAAACCGCGGCGCGCAGGCGCCTCCGGACCTCGGCAGGGAGGACGCCGGGCGATAGACTCCCCGCAGTTCTGGAGGAGGCACGATGCGTTTGAAAATCGTGGCGGCGGGTTTCGCCTTCGCGGCTCTCATCGGAGGCCTGGCTGACGCGGAGGAGAGGTCGAGCGGTGTCGCCGGCATCACGGTGTTCGAGGACGCCGGCTATCGGGGGCGCAATGCGACCTTTCGCGAAGACGTGTCCGACCTGAGCGACTACCACTTGAACGACCGCGTTTCGAGCTTCCGCATCGGCCGGGGGGAATTCTGGGAGGTCTGCGAGCACAAGGATTTTCGCGGGCGCTGCGCCGTCTTCTCCGCGGACGAGCCGGACCTGAAGCGCGTTTCCTGGGACGAGCAGATCTCCTCGGTGCGCCGCGTTCGCCGCGACCGCGGGGAGGAAAGGTCCCGCGGGTCCTACGGGCGTCCCCGGGATCGTTCCGCTCTGGTGATGTACGAGGAGGAGAACCTTCGCGGGACGGGACACGAGGTCGAGCGGGAGGAACCGGACCTTTCGGACGCTCGAGTCTCCAGTCTCGACGTCCGAGGCAGCTGGGAAGTCTGCGATCGGCCGAACTTCCGGGGCCGCTGCGTCACGGTGTCCGGAGAGGTCCCCTCTCTGCGCGCTTACGGAATGCAGAACCGGATCGCGTCGGCGCGTCCGCTTCGCGGGGAGCGGGGCGAAGAGCGGTGGGCCCCGCCGCCGGACTCCGAGCCCCCGCGCCTGGTGCTCCATTCCCGTCCCAACTTTCGCGGGGACGCCCGGGAGCTGACCGGATCCGATGAGGAGATTTCGAACTTCAACGACCGCGCGCAGAGCGCCACCGTTGAAGGTGGCGCGTGGGAGGTCTGCGAGCACGCCCGGTTCCGCGGCCGCTGCGTGACCCTCCGAAACAGCGTTCCGGACCTCGGGGTCTACGGGCTGCGCGATGCGATCACTTCGGCGCGGCCTGTTTCGTCGGACTCGCCGCGGCGGTGACGCCGGGCCGGTCGCATTAAAAAGACCTGACCCCCGTCAGATGGCCCGACCTCTTCGCCTCGATTTTCCCGGCGCGGTGCATCACGTCATGGCGCGGGGCCACGAACGCAGCAGCGTGTTTCGCGACGATGCGGATCGCGTGCAATGGTTGCATCTCCTCGGGCTGGTCGCCGGGCAGGCTCGCTGGGACATCCATGCCTTCTGCCTGATGAGCAACCATTACCACCTGCTCGTGGAAACGCCGGAAGCGGGCCTTTCGGACGGTTTGCACGATTTGAATTCCCGTTTCGCGCAGTGGTTCAACCGGCGTCACAAGAGGCGAGGCCATCTCTTCGAAGGCCGTTTCCGCGGCATTCTGGTCCAGAAGGAGGCGCACCTTCTGGAGCTCGCGCGTTACATCGTTTTAAACCCGGTTCGGGCGGGCCTGGTGGCCGAAGCGGCAGAGTGGCGGTGGAGCAGTTACCGCCCGACCGCCGGCCTCGCCTCCCGGCCGGAGTGGCTCTCGATCGACTCGATTCTGGGGCAGTTCGCGGGAACGCGGGCGCGGGCGCAGACGGCCTACCGCCGTTTCGTCGCCGAGGGGAAGGGGCTGCCGTCGCCGCTCGCCGGAGTCGAGAAGCAGGCCTTTCTCGGCGATGAGGCATTTCTCGAGGCGGCCGCGCAAAGGGTCGGCGACCATCGAGGCGCCGACCCGGAGATTCCGCTTCGAGAGCGGCGTCCGGCCGGTCCGACTCTCGAGAGAATCCGGGGCGCGGTCGCCAGCGAGTGGGGAGTGACCGCGGAGGAGCTGTCCCGGAACCGCGGCGCCGACGCGAAAATGGCCGCGATTTACCTGTCCCGCCGGCTCACCCGGTTGAAGGTCGCCGAGGTGGGAGCAGCATTCCACGTGCGCTCGGCTCGGGTCAGCAACGTGGTGCGGCGGGTCGAAGAAGAACCGGCGTCGCGCCTGGCGATCCGGATTCGACGAGTGGAGCGGGCTCTCGCCGCGCCTTAGTGTATAATAAAGACCTGACCCCTAAGACCGTTTCTTCCCGTCCGGTGTCACCGCCACCGTCTTGACTCTTTCCGTTCCCTCCGAGGGCGGCGGGCGCGACCCCAGGAACCGCCGCGAGTAGACGCGGGTGAACTCCGCGCCGAAGAGCAGGATGAGAGACGCGTAGTACACCCAGAGAAGGAGCACGACGAGAGACCCGGCCGCTCCAAACGGCGAGCTCAACGCCGTTCTGCCGAGGTAGAGCCCGATTAGAAATTTCCCGACTGACAGCAGAAGCGACGTCACCAGCGAGCCGAGCCAGACGTCCTTCCAGGGGATGTCGGCGTCCGGCAGGATGCGGAATATCATCGCAAAGAGGATCGCGAAGACGGAAAACGACGTCAGCGTGTGGCCCGCCTCGAGAAGATCGGGGGGGAGAGCCAGCCGCGCCTGGATGTACTCGCGCAAACCCTGGAGCGCGGCCGAAATGGCCAGCGAGACAACCAGAAGGAACCCGATAGCGACGACGAGCGCAAAGGACAGCAGGCGCTTTCGCAGGAGGGCCGGGATCAGGGGCCCGGGCTTGGGCGCGACCTCCCAGACGAGATTCAACGAGATCTGGAGTTGCGCGAAGGCGGCGGTGGCGCTGACGAGCAGCGTGATGAATGCCACGATCCGGGCAGCCCAGCCGGATTCCTGCGCGCTCACGGTCTTCAAGATCTCCTGCACCGCGACCGCCTGCCTCGGCCCCATCAGCCCGGCGAACTGGTGGACGATCTGGTCCCGGACCACGTCCCGGCCGAAGGCGAAACCCGCGACGGAGATCACCATGATCAGGATCGGCACGAGCGAGAACAGGGTGTAGAAGGACAGGGCGGCGCTTTGCGTCATCGCGTCGTGGGAATCCCACTTCTTCAGGGTGTCCCAGAGGATTTTTCCCCAGTCTTTGATGCGTGCCGGGACCTTCATAAACGTCGCCTCCGCTCACTGCAGGAGCTGCCTTCGCCGTGCGCGGCGAAGGCACCGGCGAGCGGCTCGCCTGTTGGCTCGACCGCTCGCCTGCTCCCTTCGTTCGCTTCGGCTCCCGCCCCCACGTCGCTTCCGCTCACTGCGTTCACTCACGCGAGCTTATCCGCCCGCGGGGGCGGGAGCGCAGCCCCTCCCTCGCCCCGCGCTCGGGGAGAGGGTTGGGGTGAGGGGTCGGCCCCTCCAACTTTGGGCACGACATCGGCGGAGGGGTGGTGGGCGGCGCGGCGATATTCTGAGCGCGCGCGGGCCGGGGCGCTGTCTCCCGCGAGAAAGAAACCCGATGCACATCCTCGCGAGCTCCGCCGTCGCCGTGGTCGCTCTGCTTCACCTCTTCTTTCTCGTCCTCGAGATGTTTCTCTGGACGACGCCGTACGGCCTGCGAACGTTCGGGCTGTCGCGGGCGGAGGCGGAGGCTTCGCGCAGGCTCGCCGCGAACCAGGGGCTCTACAACGGCTTTCTGGCCGCCGGACTGGTGTGGGGGCTTCTCGCCGCTGACGGCTTCTCGATTTGCGTGTTTTTTCTGACCTGCGTCATCGTCGCCGGGATTTTCGGCGCCTTCACGGCGAAGCGATCGATCCTCTTCGTGCAGGCTCTCCCGGGAGTCATCGCGCTGGCACTCGTTCTCCTCTCCCGCCGCTGACGCCGCGGCAGTTTCCGGTTCCCGGTACGACTCGGGAGGTCGGCCCGTCTTCTCCTTGCGCCCGAGCCTCCGGGGGAAAAAAGAGCGGGCGGCGTCGGGCGCCGCCCGCGAAAAGGAGACCGGCGGGAGCGATTCACTGAATGAGGCGGTGGAACGCCCGGATGTCTTTCGACGTCTCGAAAACGATCTCTCCCGTCGCGACGGAGACGACGGAGTAGCGCGCGTCGGGCCCCGGCGTGTCGTTCCAGGCCTGGATGGCAACTCCCAGGCGCTCCCCGTCCTTCGAGTAGCCGGCGAGAGTCGAGATGACGTGCCCGAGCGCGTTGTCGCGCAGCGGGCGGCCTTCGGCGAGGAACGCGATTTCGCGCGCCGGCTCGTCCCGTTCGAGCGAGGTCACGACCGGTACGAGCTTCGAGGGAGCGACGACCTCCAGCCACGCGACGGACCGGCCGTCCGGGGAGATGCGGAGGGAACCCGGAACGGGAAGAACCGGGATGGCCAGCTTCTTCACACGCGGGATATGCGTCCCACCGACCGTCGTTTCGGTGGACAGCTCGAGCTTCCCGAGAGCGCCTCCGATGCGGACGACGACTTCCCTGGCCCCGATCCGGGTGCGCGCCTCCTGCCGGAGAGGCGACGTTCCGTCCCCGCGCATCGAGCGGAGGATCGGCGTTCGGGAAAGCAGCCGCCGGCCCGAGATCTCTGCCGGGAGCAGAGCGGCGGCGCGGCCGCCGGCGTTACGTACGCGCGTCTCGAGCTTCTCGAGATCGTCGAGCCTACCGGCGGCCAGAAGAAGGCGCCCCAGAGAGAGGGAGGCGCCGCCCATACGGTCGGCCGCGCAACGCACCGCGCCCGGCTCCCGCGCGGTCTCGACGAGGGCCAGCCAGTCCGCGGTCTCCTGCCACATCGCTGTCAGCGTGGGGGAGCCCGACGCGTAGCGCTGCCGGAGGATGCCCGCGGTCGCCCGTTCCCGCAGAGCGCCGGCGCTTTCCGAGGTCTCCTTCCCGGCGGCCGCCATTGCGCGGCGGAATGCCTCGCCGGAGTATCGCCAGGGGCCGTCGCCCGGCGCGCGTGTCACCTCGATCCCGGGAGGAAACGGGCCCCCCGCCAGGGCGAGCGCCTCCGCTGTCTCGCCGAGCAAAAGGTCGATCGAGGCGTCCGATCCGCCGGAGGAGCGAACCCGTTCGGAAGCGCAGAGCAGAAACGCGGCGCCAAATCGCCGGTGCGGCTCCGTTTTCGAAAGTACCCGGCCGGCCGCGAGAAGGTCGGCCGATCCCGCGGGATCCGTCGCGAAGACAGCAACGACGTCGCGGGAGACCCAGCCCGCGGCGGCGCCCTTCCGGCCGTTCTCCGCCGGCCCGTCGGAGGCGATCCTTTCGACCTTGAGGTACGGTTCTCTCGAGTCGATCAACTTCAGCCGGGAACCGCCGGGCAGCTTGCCCACCATGCGGCTCTCTTTCGAGGGCCTGTCGCGCAGGATGGCTTCCCGCGCCATGACGAAAACATCGGATCCCGACGGTTCTCCCCGCGCCGAGGCGAGCGGAGGCGCGGCGGCCTGCGCCTGCGCGTGCGCGCCGGTCAAAAACGTCATCGAGCAAAGAGCGAGGCGAAGGCGCCACGAATCGCGAGAACGGGACATGGAGTCTTCCTTTTTAAAAAGGTCGTCACTTCGTCGACGGCCGGTGCGCGGCCTGGATCGAGGCGGGAGCCGGAGCCACGGCTGTCTGGCCGTTGGCCACCCGGCGCATGACCTCCCCGGTGAAGGCCTCGCCCCCGATCGAGGGCGTCAGAATCACCTGCACCTTGTCGGACAGCCGGTCGGCGAACGTCTTCGGGATCAGGAGCGGATTGGCGGAGACGAGCTCCGCTTCGCGCTGCAACCCCTCGAACTGGGCGAGCGACGTCGCGCGGATCGAGTACGCCTCGGCGTCGGCAATCAGCTTGCGGCGCTGCACCTCCGCGTCGGCCTGGATCCGGGTCACCTCCGCCTCGGAGCGGGCACGCTCGACGCGCGTCTGCCGCTCGCCCTGTGCCTCGAGCTTCTTCTGCTCGATCTCCTTTTCCTTGAGCGTCAGGACGTACTTCATCGCGTCCGACTCGGCGCGCGCTCCGATCAGGCGCTGCGAGGCCGACGCTTCCGCCTGCTTCACGACGGCGACCTTCCGGGCCTCGGCCTCGAGCGTGGCCTTTTCCACTTCCTTCTCCTTCAGACGGAGCGTCACGGCCATGCGGTCGGTGCTCTGGACCTCGCCGACGAATGCCACCCGCCCGCGCTCGTACTCGGCCGGCAGCACGACGTTGCCGACGAGGACGTCCTTCAGCACGACGCCGCTTTCGGCCAGCCGCGCCCGCGCGATCCGCCCGGAGATCGCGGCGATCTCCTCGCGCCCGTCTCCGACGAGCTTTCCCACGTCGAACTTCGACGCGGAGGAGCGAAACGCCGCCGCGAGAACCGGGGCCACGAGCTCGCGCTCCGGGTTCGGTGGAAGAGCCGCCCACGACGAGACGAGCCGGTTGCGGTCGATTGCCCATCGCGCCTGAACGGTCATCTGCGCGACGACCCCCTCCCGGGTGGACACGGAGAAGGTGCCTTCCGGCCCGGTCATGAGCTGGTCCGAAATCCTCACGACGTGGACCTCGTAAAACGCCCGAGGCCGGAAGTGCGCGCCGGGGGGCAGCGTCTCGATCGTGCCGGTGAAGCGGCTGACGGAAATTCCGGCGAATCCCGGGTCCACCGTCTGAAAGCTCCCGTAGAGGAGCCGTGCCGCCATCAGGAGCGCGGCCACGAGGGCCACGGCGAGGAGAACCCCTCGGGGGGGAATGACCGGCCTCTTCCAGCCGGGTCGCGGCATTCCCTCGAGCACGCGCGCGAACGCGGCGCGGGCGCCCCTCTGACCCGGGTCCGGAGCCTCGGGCCCTGAAGAGCTCGAGTGCATGTCCATGATGCGTCCTCCTCGTCTTGCCCGCGCCGGAAGTGGCCGGGCGGCACGGGGCCGGGGGGCCGCGTCCGGGCAACAGGAGACCAGTTCGAGGTGGCGCGGTCGCGGAGAGCCCGGGGAAATGCGCGGGCAAATTGCGGCGGAGTCGTGGCAGGAGGGGGCGTCCGGCGGCGTTTTTCGGGAAAGCCGTCACGTTCCGGCGCGACGGACCCCGGAGATTACGAGGAAGACCCCCGGTCCGGCCGGGAGGATTCTTTTTTAAGCAAAGCCTTCGGCCCGGTCTGATGGACCCCGGAAGCTGGTAGGTTTTTCTCCAGGCATGACCTCTTCGAAGCTCTTCCCGACTCTTACCGCTCCGTATTTCTGCTTCGTGAGGGGGAGGAGCCTTCGACCCGTGAGACCGCCGAGTCTCTGGAAGTTTCCGAGGACGTCGTGAAGACGCGCCTCCACCGGGCCCGCGTGATGCTGCGGTACGACTTGATCGGAAGGGCGGGCACTCGGCTCGCCGAAAATTTTCCCTTTCTGGGGGTGCGGTGCGACCGGATGGTCGCCGCCGTCATCGCCCGGATTTCGTCCTTCGAAGGCTGACGGTGGAGGAGCCGGATGCGCTGGTTCTTTTAAATCCCGATCATCCGGGGTTCCGGGATCCGGTCTACCGCGCCCGGCGCAATGCGATCGCGCAGCTCGCGCTCGAGCACCGGGAAGGGACGCCTCCGCCGCTCGTGGCGTACACGGACCAGGAGCACGAGGTGTGGCGCCGCGTCTGGGAACATCTGGCCCCGATCCACGCCGCGCGCGCCGTCAAGGAGTGGCGTTTTGCCGCCGGCGGGCTCGACCTCGACAGGAAGTGGGTGCCGCAACTCTCGGAAGTCAACGAGCTCACGCGGCATCCCGGGATCGAAATGCTCCCCGTGGCGGGACTGATCTCCGCGCACGGTTTTCTCTCCGCTCTCGGGCGCGGTGTCTTCCGGTCCACTCAGTACATGCGGCACCACAGCATGCCGCTCTACACGCCGGAGCCCGACGTCATCCACGAGCTCGTCGGACACGCGACGAGCTTCCTCGCTCCGGAGATCGTGCACCTGTCGCGATCGTTCGGCGATGCGGCACTCCGCTCCGATCCCATCACCCTGCAGCAGATAGAACGCGTCTACTGGTACACGCTCGAGTTCGGCGTCGCCCTCGAGGGCGGGGATGTCAAGGCATACGGGGCGGGCCTGCTCTCCTCGTACGGCGAGCTCGGCGATCTTGGCGCGCGCGCCTCGCTCGTGCCTTTCGACCTCGATGCGATGGCGGCAACGCCCTACGACCCCACGGATTATCAGAAGGTGCTGTTCGTCGCGCCCGGTTTCCAGGAGATGGTCCGGGCCGTCGAGGAATGGCTGTCCGCCAGGGGTCGAGAGCCGTCGCCTTCAACGGACCCCCTCGCCCCGCGCTCGGGGAGAGGGTCGGGGTGAGGGGGCCCGCAGGCAGGTGTCGAGTCCTGCTGATCCCGGGCGGACGCCACCGCGGACGACGACGCCATTTGTCAGTGAACGCGCATTGGAGGCCGCGTGCTTCCTGCGGCGGCTTGTCTGGTGGCGCTAGCGACTCGTCTTGCGGATCCCGGCCGTCCTCTTCCCGCGGTGCCGCGTCCGTATAATCCCGGCGCCGGAGGTGCGCTTGCGTTTTTTTTCCCTGCTTTGCGCGGTCGTCGCTCTCGCCGCATCGGCGAACGCGGAGCCGCTCGATCCGTCGCTGTACTCGGGCATGCGCTGGCGGCTGGTGGGCCCCTTCCGAGGCGGGCGATCTCTCTCGGCGACGGGTGTTCCGGGAGAGCCCGACCATTTCTACTTCGGCGCGGTCGGCGGCGGCGTCTGGGAAACGAAAAACGCGGGCCGCACCTGGATGCCCATCTTCGATTCGCAGCCGATCGCCTCGATCGGTGCCGTCGCGGTGGCGCCATCCCGGCCGGCGACCGTCTACGTCGGTTCCGGCGAAGCGGACATGCGCTCGGATATCTCCCACGGCAACGGCGTCTACAAGTCCCTGGACGGCGGCCGGACGTGGGCGCACGCGGGGCTCTCGGATACGCGCCAGATCGGCCGGATCCTGGTCGATCCAGGCGATCCGAACCTGGTCTTCGTCGCGGCCCTGGGCCACGGATACGGACCCAACTCGCAACGCGGCGTGTTCCGCTCGAGGGACGGGGGACGAACCTGGGCGCGAGTGCTGTTCCGCGACGAGCACACGGGCGCGATCGACCTCGCGTTTGCCCCGGGCAACGCGAAGACGATCTTCGCCGCGCTCTGGCAGACGAGGCGCCCCCCCTGGAATGTGTATCCGCCGTCGAACGGCCCCGGCAGCGGGCTCTACCGGTCGGATGACGGTGGGGACACCTGGAAGCCCGTGCTCGGAAACGGATTTCCGTCGGAAGGGCTCGGCCGCATCGGGCTGGCATTCGCGCCCGGCGACCGGTCGAGGCTTTACGCGATCGTGGACGCGAAAGAGGGAGGCCTCTATGCCTCGCGGGACGGCGGCGCGACGTGGAAACGGGCGTCCTCCGACGTGCGGGTCTGGGGGCGTGGCTGGTACTTCGGCGGCGTGACCGTCGACCCTCGCAACGCGGACACCGTGTACGTGTGCAATACCTCCCTTTACCGGTCGACGGACGGCGGCGCGAACTTTCTTCCCGTGAAAGGCGACCCGACCGGCGACGACTTCCACCAGCTGTGGATCGATCCCGCGGATCCGCGCCGCAGGATCCTCGCGAGCGACCAGGGGACGGTCGTCAGCGTGGACGGAGGCAAGACGTGGAGCTCCTGGTACAACCAGCCCACCGCGCAGCTCTACCACGTAGTGACCGACGACCGGTTCCCCTACTGGCTGTACGGGGCTCAGCAGGACAGCGGCGCGGTCGCCGTCCCCTCTCGCACCGACTACCCGAGCATCATGCTTCGAGACTGGCGTCCGATTTCCGGCGGGGGAGAGAGCGGAGCAATCGCCCCCGACCCCGCCGATCCCAACGTGCTGTTTGGCGGGACGGTCGGGCGCTTCGACCAGACGACGTTGCAGGAGCAGAACGTAAACCCCGCGCTCGCCCATCCCGGCGAGTACCGGAGCGAGTGGACCCTGCCTCTCACGTTTTCGCCTCGGAATCCACGCGCTCTCTACTTCGGGAATCAATTTCTTTTCAAAACGATGGACGGGGGGCAGCACTGGGTGAAGATCAGCCCGGACCTGACCCGCGAAGCCCCGGGATCACCGGCGACGCTCGTGCCCGCGGACGCCGAGAACAGCAGCGCTCCGGGTCCCCGGCGCGGGGTGGTGTATGCGATTGCGCCTTCGCCGCTCCGCGATGGCCTCATCTGGTGCGGTACGGACGACGGGCTCGTCTGGATCACGCGGGACGAGGGGGCGCACTGGGAGGACGTCACGCCGTCGGGGCTGACTCCGTGGTCGAAGATCGGGATTCTCGAGCCCTCCCGCTTCGAGGCCGACACCGTCTACGCCGCCGTGGACCGTCACCGACTCGACGACCTGCGGCCCTGGATCTACAGGACACGGGACGGCGGCAGGACGTGGACCCTGATCATCCGCGGGATCCCCGAGGGGAGCTTCGTCAACGTCGTGCGGGAAGATCCCGTCCGGCGCGGGCTCCTGTACGCCGGGACCGAGACAGGAGTGTTCGTTTCGTTCGACGACGGGGGACAGTGGCAGCCCCTCCAGCTGAATCTCCCGACCTGCTCGATCCGCGACATCGCAGTCCGCCGCAACGACCTCGTCGTCGCGACGCACGGGCGCTCGTTCTGGATCCTGGATGACGTCACCCCGTTGCAGCACTTGAACGCGGCGGCCGCGGAGGCCGATGCGTGGCTCTTCTCTCCGAGGGAGACGGTGCGTTTCCATCCGGCCCCTTTTCAGGGCACTCCGGAACCGAAAGACGAGCCCGCGGGAGAGAATCCCGCCGTCGGAGCGCGCATCGACTACCTGATCCGCTCCCCCCTCCCGGCGCCTATCCGGCTGGAGATTTCAGACGCCCGCGGCGATGTCGTCCGTCGCTGGTCGAGCGACGAGAGGGGGCAGCCTCCCGATCTTTCGAATATCACCTCGACCCCCGAATGGGTCGCCCAGTCCGCACTTCTCGAAGCCTCCCCCGGGATGCATCGGTTTCTGTGGGATCTCAGGTACATGCTCCCCGAAGAGCTCCGCTCCGAACGCCGGAGCTTTTTCGGCGTCTCCGCGCCTCCCGGCCGGTACACCGTCCGGCTGACGGCGGCAGGCCGCACGTTCTCCGTCCCGCTCACGCTGGCGCGGGACCCGCGCTTAAAGGCAAGCGACGCGGACCTCGCGCGTCAGCTCGATCTGACGCGAAGCATCGAGTCGGAGCGCGTTGCCCTGGCGCGCGCTCTTGCCCGCGCCCGCAGGATCCGGGAGACCACTCCCGACGCGCCGTTCTTCGCGTCCCTCGATGCGATCGTCGGAACCGTCGATCCGGCGACCGAGGAGTCCCAGCCCGCCACGGAGACCCCGGTGACGCTTCAGAGAGCCGCGACGTCCCTTCTCCGTCTTCAGGAAGCGGTCGAAAGCGCGGACGCCGCGCCGACCCCCGACGCGGTTGCCGCGTTCGCGCAGCGGCGCGACGCCGCCCGCGAGCTGCTCCGACGCTTCGATCAGGAGGTCGCGAAGATCCAGCCGCGCGCCGCGCCATAAAGGGTGACGGCCAGAGGCGTCACCTTTTTCGAGCGTCGGGGCGGTGGATCCACTCTTTGATCGGGGCAAGGCTCGGGACCCGCAGCCAGCGAATATGATCCCGGTCCCATGACGGCGCCCCCCCTCGAAGCTCTGGAGCT
>JBDUBI010000178.1:0-3740 GCA_040004225.1 Acidobacteriota bacterium | reverse complement strand
GCGCCACTTCTGTTTTCCCGGTTCGGGGCAGACGCCGGGTCGGAGGCGCCGATGGCGTCAATTCTTGCGCTGATCCCTCGTATACGCTGAGAGCTCCGATGCCAGGGGAGATTGTTTTTGGTATTTCGCAGACGCCGTTTGATGGCGGTAGCCGTCACCTCTCAATCTGAAACCTTGAGCGCGCGCTCTGTCCGGCGCTGAGACACCCGGAGGAACTTGACCGGCGCCGGCCATCCCGCGGCAGAGCAGCTCTTTCACGAGGAGTTTGAGACCCCCGCCGGTCTCCTGAGGGCGGCCGTCGCGGCGGACGGGTCTCTCGTGCGCCTGGAGTTTTGCGGAGCGGATCAGGCGCGCGCCGGGAAAACCACGGCAAGCGGGACGTGCGCTCTGGTGCGCCTGCAGCTCTCCGAGTACTTCTCGGGCCGGCGGACGTCGTTTGATCTCCCGCTCGCGCCGCGGGGAACCGAATTCCAGCAACGCGTCTGGGCGGAGCTCGTCAGAATCCCGTTCGGGACGCGCGCGACGTACGGCGAGCTTGCCCGCAGGATCGGCCGCCCCGCCGCGAGCCGGGCGGTGGGAGCGGCGAACGGCGCCAACCCGATCGCGATCGTGATCCCCTGCCACCGCGTCGTCGGAAGCGACGGGTCTCTGACCGGCTACGGGGGAGGGCTGCCCTTGAAAGATTGGCTCCTCGCGCACGAGGCCGGAGCGCGCCCGCTTTTTTAACCCGCGCTACTTTTCGGCCAGAGCCCGGAAGGCCGCGATCTGTTTCTCGGTTTCCGCGGCGACCTTCTGCGCCGTCTCGTCGGCGTTGGCCTGATCGTCCGTGTACCGGTCCCAGTATTCGACGCTCGTTCCGCCGGCGGCGGCGGAGAGCACGATCCGTTTGGAGCAGAGATAGCGCCCGTTCGCCGGCTCCCAGGCGACCCGGAGCTCCTTGTCCGGCACGAAGTCCGTCACGACGAGCCGCCCGGCGTCGGACCAGACGGTCGCGGGGACGGCGTCGCCGATCTTCGTAAATGCCCTGGCGCCGCCGGTGGCGTGGAATCCCGTGAGCGTCCCGAATCCGTCGAGAGAGGTCAAGGCCGCCCAGACCTTCGCCGGGGCAGCGTGGACCTGAATCGTCGCCGGAATGGTCACGAGAGCGGTTTTTTTGACCGGGAGGGGCGCGGCCAGAAGGGCGGCCGTCCCGCCCGCGGCGGCGCAGAACGAGAGGATCCGTGAGACGTTCATTGAGATCTCCTCTATTGCCCGGCGGCGGGATGCCGGCGGGCGCTTGGCGAGACGCGCTGTGGCTCCCGGGCGGTCCGTTACCTCGACCCCGCCACAGGCGTGACGATCCCCTCGAAACCCTGACCCTCGAGCTTCGCCAGCGTCTCCTCCGCTTTTCCGCGCGACTCGAAGGGTCCCACCTTGACACGCGAGAGCCCGCGGAAGGGCTCCAGGTAGACGGGGCGGCCGGTCGATCGCACCCGCTCCGCGTGGCGCTCCGCTCGATCCACTTCGCCAAACGAGCCGACCTGCACGGCCCACTGCCCCGTCGGCGAGACCGGCTCGCGCTCGATGGCTCGCGCGACGAGGGAGAGACGTACGTTCCCGGTGCCGGGCCCCAGGATCCCGAGCTCCCGGGCGGCGGCGCGCGACAGGTCGATGATGCGCCCCTTGATGAAAGGGCCGCGGTCGTTGATGCGAACGCGCACACTCCTGGAGTTGTCGACATTCGTCACGTCGAGGACCGTCCCGAGCGGAAGCTGCCGGTGTGCGGCGGTCAGACGCGACGAGTCGTAGATCTCGCCGGAGGCCGTCGGCTTCCCCTCGAAGCCGTCGTTGCCGCCGTACCACGAAGCGACGCCTTCCTCGATCCACGTCGGCTTGCTTTCGGCGGCCGTCGCGGGAGAAACCGTCGTTCCCGGAGTGGTCCGGGAGGCGCACGCCGGCACCAGAACGGCGGCGACGATCAGCGCGGCGGCTCCGGAGCGGACACCGCGGACAAGCGGAGCGCCTTCCAGCGCCTTCAAACCCGGACCTCCGCCGGCCGGGCGTCGGCCGCGCCGGCCAGGGCCGGGTCGAGCTCTTCACGAACGAAGACTTCGACCTGCTCCGCAGACCGCCCGATGAGCCGCGCCGGGCTCGCGGCGGCCGCGACGTTGGCCGCGTCGAGACCGAAGGCCGCGTCACTCGAGATGCGTTCGAGCAGGTCCGCGGGCTCTCCGCCGGCCGCCCGCTTTTCCGCCGAGGCGCGGGCATGGACCCGGAGTTTTTCGTGAAGCTCCTGCCGGTCCCCGCCACGCTTGACCGCCTCCATCAGGACGTCCTCCGCCGCGAGGAAGGGGAGCTCGGTCTCCAGGCGCCGGCGGCAGACGTCCGCGTGGACGACCAGTCCCGAGAAGATGTTCTCCAGGAGGATGAGGACCGCGTCGGTCGCCAGGAACGCCTCGGGAATCGCGATGCGCTTGTTCGCGGAGTCGTCGAGTGTCCGCTCGAGCCACTGTGTCGAGGCCGTCATGGCGGTGTCGAGCGAGAGCGCGATGACATGCCTCGAGAGGGAGCACACGCGCTCCGCTCTCATCGGATTGCGTTTGTATGGCATGGCGGAAGAGCCGATCTGGGCCGTTTCGAAAGGCTCCTCGATCTCGCCGTCGTGCTGCAGGAGGCGCAGGTCACTGCCGATCTTGTGAGCGGACTGGGCGACTCCCGAGAGCGCGTGGACGACGCGGTCGTCCTGCTTGCGCGAGTAGGTCTGCCCGGAGACGCTCTGCCTCCGCAAGAATCCGGCGCGCGCCGTCAGGGCCCGGTCGAGCTCCTCGACCTTGCGCGAGTCGCCGCCGAAGAGGAGCAGAAAGGACGCCTGCGTTCCCGTCGCGCCCTTGGCGCCCAGAAAACGCAGGTCCGTCCGCGCGGCGCGGACCGCCTCGAGGTCCATCAGAAGGTCACTCGCCCAGAGGGCCGCCCTCTTGCCAACGGTGGTCGGCTGCGCGGGCTGGTAGTGGGTGTACCCGAGCGTCGGGAGGCTGCGATGTTCCATCGAGAAATCGCGAAGCCGGCGCAGCGCCGCGACGAGCCGCCGTTCGATCAATCCGAGCGCCTCTCTCATCTGGATGAGGTCGGCGTTGTCGGTGACGTAGGCGGATGTTGCGCCCCAGTGAATGATCCCGCGGGCGGCCGGGGCCGCGGCGCCAAAGACGCGCACGTGCGCCATGACGTCGTGGCGCGTCTTGCTCTCTTCCCGCCCGGCGGCCTCGAAGTCCACGGGCGAGATCCGCGCGGTCATCTGGGAGATCGCTTCGTCCGAGATGGGGAGCCCGAGCCGTTTTTCTTCTTCTGCGAGCCACAGCCAGAGGCGGCGCCAGGTTTCGAACTTGAATCGAGGGGAGAACGTCGCCGACATCTCCGCCGAGGCGTACCGGGTCACGAGCGGGCTGCTGTACCCCTCAGTCGTCACTGCCGGCATCTTCTCCAAGATTGAAATGGCTGATCTCGTCATTGCCGCACACCAGACAGGTCGCGTCGACGATGCGGCTCCCGTCCATCTCGAACACGTAGCAGGGAGTGCTGCACTGCTGGCAGATCAGGTAATCGACCTCACGGTCTTCCTGGGGCACGCGTTTGGAAGGAGGGATCTCGACCACGGAGGAAGATTGTCGCACGAAGTCCGTCGCCTCCGCTTACTGCGGGACGTGCCTTCGCCGTGCGCGGCGAAGGCACCGGCGAACGGCTCGGCCGGATGCGGCCTCCACGTC
>JBDUBI010000091.1:0-12753 GCA_040004225.1 Acidobacteriota bacterium | reverse complement strand
AGCTCGCGCGCGTAGTTTTCGTTCAGACCGCCTCTGCGGACCGGGGGGCGCGCGGACTCCGGGCCGGCGGTATCGGTCATGGTTCCCCCCGCGAACGGCGCCGCGGCCCACCGCCGCCCTTGCGGGCGATGCTCCGGATCCGCGACCGACCGGGCATTGTCGAGATAGAACAGCATCGCGGGCGACTTGGCGGTCGCCATCAGCAGGTCCTCGAAGCGTCCCCAGATCCGAGGTCGTACGACGTCCCGCTCGAACGACGTGATGAACACCCGGTCGAGGCCCTTCGGCGCGTAGACGTTGAAATGATTCATCCAGAAGTCGAGGAGGACTTCGTTCAACTGGTGATCGGAATACGCCGCGCGGAGAACGCGCGCTTTCGAAAGCTCCTCGATGACCCGCCGCGGCCGCTTCTCCGGGGCGATCCTCTCCCGCTCGTCGCCCACGGGAAGATCTTCCGCCGCCGGGGTGCCGTCGCTCATCGTTCCCTTGCCCGCGGCCAGCCTGCGTTGCCGCCTCGCGTCCCGAACCGGTTTTTCATAAACGTCGAAGATTTCCTGGCTCGACATCGTCAGGGTCGGCAGCACCTGGAGCCTCGCCGAAAGGAGGGTGTCGGGGGTGGTGTCCGGCTTCACCTGCGAGTCGATCCATCGGGAGACCCCCATCTCGAGAACGCGCTCGACGTCGCCGGGACGCGGGCCGAAGGCGAGGCGATTGAGCGCCTGCAAGGCCTGTTCGCGGCTCGACATCGACGTTGCGGCGGGGGCGGCGAGGAGCGTTGCCGGTCGGCTGGCCGCGGAAAGGGCCCCCGAAAGGAGGATTGCGGCCACTCTCGCGCGCCTTCGGGCATTGACCATACCGTTTGGACGAATCGAGAGCGCGGGAGATTACCGTTCTCCGCCCCTCGAGCGATCCCGCGCAGGTTGTCCTCCGCGTCTCAGGGACTCCGACGTTCGCGGGAGAGCGCGGTTGAGGCGGCGTTGTCGGACGGGCAGGAGTCGCGCAGGCTCGGAGGAGAGTCTCCGCGGGTGTTAGAATTTTCTTCTTCATGGCCAGGGGAAACGGGTTCAGGGACGAGTGCGGTGTCTTCGGAGTCTTCGATGCGGAAGACGCGGCCCGCCTCGCGTATCTCGGCCTCTACGCGCTCCAGCATCGCGGGCAGGAGTCCGCCGGCATCGCCACCCTGGAGGGCGGCCAGGCCATCCACTTCGAGCGCGAGATGGGGTACGTCGCCGACGTGTTCAACGAGGCGCGGCTCGGGCGGCTTCCCGGCAGGACGGCCATCGGTCACGTCCGATACTCGACGGCCGGGGCCTCCCTTCTGATCAACGCGCAGCCGATCGTCTTCGCCACGGGCCGCGGCCCACTGGCGCTGGCCCACAACGGCAACCTCGTCAACGCGCGCGACATCCGGACCGCTCTGGAGGGCTCCGGAGCGCTTTTTACGACCACCTCCGACTCGGAAGTGATCCTGCATCTGATTGCGCGCTCGAGGGCGCCCACGCTCATAGGCGCGATCGCGGAAGCGCTCACGGAGGTTCGGGGGGCGTATTCGATCCTGATCCTTTCCCGGGAGGGGATTTTCGCCGCCCGGGACCCGAACGGCATCCGTCCTCTCTCACTCGGCATTCGCGAGGGCTCGCCCGTCGTCGCCTCCGAGACCTGCGCCTTCGACCTGATCGAGGCTCGCTTCGAGCGCGACGTCGAGCCGGGCGAGATCGTGCGCCTTTCCGCGGAGGGCTTCACGTCGCATCGGTTCGCGTTTCCGCAGGCGACTCCCTGCGTGTTCGAGCACGTCTACTTCGCGCGGCCGGACTCGAATGTCTTCGGGAAGAACGTCGCGAGCGTCCGAGAGGCGTTCGGCGCCCGGCTCGCCCGGGAGCATCCGGCCGCGGCCGACGTCGTGATTCCCGTTCCCGACTCCGGGATGTACGCCGCGCTCGGGTATGCCCGGGAGAGCGGGATCCCTTTCGCGATGGGCCTGGTTCGTAACCACTATGTCGGTCGGACCTTCATCGAGCCCAAGCAGTCCATCCGCCACTTCGGCGTGAAAGTGAAGTTGAATCCCGTCCGCGAAGTCGTCCTCGGGAAGCGCGTCGTCATGGTCGACGACTCGATCGTCCGGGGCACCACATCCCGCAAAATCGTGAAGATGCTGCGCGACGCGGGAGCGAAGGAGGTCCACGTCCGGGTTTCCTCCCCGCCGACGGTGAACTCGTGCCACTACGGAATCGACACGCCCACGAAAGGGGAGTTGATCGCGGCGAACCAGCCCCTCGAAGGGATCCGCCGGTTCATCGAAGCGGACAGCCTCGGGTACCTGTCTCCGGAGGGAATGCTCGAGGCGTTCGGCAGGCCATCCCAGGCCGCCTGCACCGCGTGCTTCACGGGGGTCTACCCGGTCGACATCGGGGAGCCGGAGCGGGAGAAAGAGTCGGCGATCTCGTCGTAGCTCTTTCTTGAAAACTCTTCTCGCCGCCACTCTCGTCCTCCGCGGGGCAACCCTCGTGGACGGGACGGGCTCGCCGCCGCGGCAAAACGCCGTGCTCGTCGTCCGCGACGGGCGAATCGTCTCCGCGGGCGCCGAAGGCTCCGCGAGAGAGGCCCCTCCCGAATCCGCGGAGGTGATCGACGTCTCCGGGAAGTGGATCATCCCGGGCTTGATCGACGCCCATGTGCACGCCGATTCGGACGCCGACCTTCAGACCATGCTTCGCTGGGGAGTGACGTCGGTGCGGCTGATGGCGGAGGACACGGCGGCGGCGTCGGAGCTCGCGAAGGCGTCGCGGACGCGCCCGGACATTCCGGAGATCGTCCCGGCTGCGCCGATCTTCACGGCGCCGGGAGGCTGGTGGGCCCAGGGGCAGCCCGCCGATTCCCGCCTGGATCGATTTCCCGCGACCGCCGCGGCCGCGCGGAAGGCCGTCGGCCTGGCGAAAGCGTTCGGTTCCCCGGAAATCAAGCTGATGCTCGACGACATGGCCTGGTGCCGCGCGCCGCTGACTCCCTTTTCGAAACTGACGCCGGACATTTCAACCGCGCTCATCGGGGAGGCGCGCCGCCTCGGTCTGCGCGCGATCGTGCACGCGCCCGGTCTGGCGGACGCCCGGCGGGCCATCCGCGAGGGGGCGACGGCGCTCGCTCACGGCGTCCTCGATCCGTTCGACGCGGCAACCATCGCCACGATGAAATCGCGGCCCGTTTTCTACGTGCCGACGATGGACATCTTCGAGTTCCTCGCCGATACGAGGGCCTTCGTCGACGCGGTGCTCGCCGATCCCCGGGTCGGGGGGCCGGGCGGGCTGCCCGCGGCGACGGTGTCGCGCTACCGGACTCCGGAGTACGCCGAGGGCTACCGCCGCCGCTATCCGAACTTCGAGAACGTGAGGCGGCACCTCCCGGACCTGAGGGCCAACCTCCTGACGCTGCATCGCGCGGGCGTCCCGATTGCTCTCGGAACGGACATGTGGGCTTTTCCGGGCGTGGGCGTCTCGATCGAGATGGACCTCTATGTCCGCGCGGGCCTCTCGCCGGGGGAGGCGTTGCGGGCGGCGACGCGGACGGCCGCGCGCTCGCTCGGGATCGATTCCGACCGGGGGACGCTCGAGCCCGGCCGGCGCGCCGACTTCCTCGTCCTGACGGCCGATCCGCTCTCGGACGTCACGAACGTCCGTTCGATCGCCGCGGTTTACAAGGGGGGCATCCGGGTCGCGCCGCCGTCGCCCCGATGAGCGGCACGAGCCTCGATCCGCTCCTGCGGTTCCGTTCCGAGTTTCCCATCCTGAATCTCTCGACCTACCTGATCTCGAATTCTCTGGGCGCGATGCCCCGAGGAGCGGCCGCGGCACTCGCCGAGTACGCGGAGACGTGGGCGACGCGGGGGGTCCGGGCCTGGGGAGAGGGGTGGTGGGATTTATCCGCGACGCTCGGAGACGAGATCGCGCCTCTCCTCGGCGCCTCGCCGGGGAGCGTTTCGATGCTGCCCAACGTGACCGCGGCGTCGGCCGTGCTGCTGTCTTCTCTTCGATACGAGTCTCCCCGCAACCGCATCGTTTTAATCGACGGGGAGTTCCCTTCGATCCGCTACGTCTACGACTCCCTGGCGACGCGCCTCGGCGCGGAGATCGTGACTGTCCCGTCGCCGCGCGGCGACGGGCTGACAGCCGACGAAGAGCGGATCGCGGCGATGATCGACGACCGAACCGTTCTCGTCGCCGTGTCCCACGTGCTTTTCAAGAGCGCGTTCGTCCTCGACATGGCCCCGATTGCTCAGAAATGCCGCCTCGTAGGCGCGCTTCTGGCCGTCGACGCCTATCAGTCGGCGGGCACGCTGCCCGTCTCCGTCGACGCCCTCGGCGCGGACGCGCTGGTCGGCGGCGTCCTGAAGTGGCTCTGCGGCGGGCCGGGCGGAGCGTTCCTCTACGTGCGGCCGGAGCTCTCGCCGCGCCTTTACCCGGCGCTCACCGGCTGGATGGCTCATCCCGCTCCGTTCGATTTCGAGCCGCCGCCGATCCGGCTTCGCGATGACGCGTTCCGTTTTCTTCTCGGGACGCCCGCCATCCCGGCGCTCTACGCGGGCCGGGAGGGCCCCCGGCTCCTCCGGGCGGCCGGCGCCGGGCCGGTGCGCGAAAAGTCTCTCCGGCAGACGAGCCGGCTCCTCGAGCTGGCCGACGCGCGCGGGTTCCGTTCCGCGACGCCGCGCGACCCGGCGCGGCGCGGCGGGACCGTAGCCGTGGATTTCGACAACGCGCTCGAATTTTCCCGCGAGTTGAACGCCCGCGACGTCGTCGTTGACTTCCGCCCGGGGGTGGGGATCCGGATCTCGCCGCACTTCTACACCGAAGACGCGGAGCTCGACCGCGTTTTCGCGGAGATCGACGACGTCCGCGAAAGCGGTGCGTGGCGGAAGTGGACCTCCCGGCCGGCTCTCGTCACTTGACGGGGAGCGGCGCGCGCGCGCGCGTCCCGATGGTTTTCTGGGCCGCGGTGGCGCTCGGCCTCGCTCTCCGGATCGCCGTTCTCGTGCTGTCTCCCGACAATCCCGACACCCGCTCCTTCGAGGACACCGTCCGCGCCGGGACGACGGGGCTGTATGACGGAGTGACGCGATTCAACTACTCGCCGCTGTTCGCCTTCGTCCTCTATGGCCTGTCGTTCGTCGCGAAGGCGCTCGGAAGCCCGCTCCGGATCGCGCTCGGCGCGTTTCTCCTGGCCGTGGACGGGGCGACGACAGCGGTTCTCCTCCGCCGGGCGGGCCCGAGCGCCGCCGCCCTCTTCTTTCTGAACCCGGTGTCGGTCTTCGTCTCCTCGTTCCACCTCCAATTCGACGGGCTCGCCATCCTCTTCCTCGTCCTCGCCGTGGCGGCCGGCCGCGAGCGGCAGTTCGACGAGAGACCCGGGAAGGTTGCGGGCTGGCTGTCTCTTTCGCTTCTCGTCAAGCACATCGCCTGGTTTCACCCCCTTTTGTTTCTGACGCGCGCGAGGACCCGGCGGGCCGCGCTCCTCTCTCTCCTGCCGTACGCGGTCTTTGCCGCGTCCTTTCTTCCGTTCGCCGCATCGTGGAGGGGCATCCGCGCGTCGGTCTTCGGTTACAGGAGCCTGAGCGAGTCCTACGGCATCCGCTCGTTTTTTCCCTCCGCGCCCGAACGCGGGCTCACCGTCCTCTTCGCGGCGGCCCTCCTGGTCTCGGTGTGGCTCGTCCGCCGGCTCCCGCTGGAACGCGCGGCGCTGCTGCTCTTCCTCGTGTCCCTTCTCTTTATCCCGGGGATCGCGGAGTACTACTTCGTCTGGCCGATCGCACTCGGCGCGTTTTGCGGCGGAGGCGCCGGCTTTTTCGTTTACACGATCGTCGTCTCTCTCTTTCTCGCAGGCTCGCCCGACGGGCTGCACTTCCAGGAACGCTTCCGGCACTTTCCGGACTGGTCGGGGCCCTGGTGGGCGTGCGTCTTCTGGCTCCTCTGGGAAATCCGGAGGTTGGCGAAAGCGGGAGGCGCGAACCCCTCGCTTCCCTCCGCGGCGGTCTCATTTCCCCCCGCTTCTCGATGAAGGACGACAGAGGCCCCGCGGCGTTCCTGCGGGAATGGGGTCCGGAACTGACCCTGATTCTCGTCACGACCGCCGCCGGAGTGTGGGCCGCCGGGCGCTGGATCGATCCGACCGGAGACCCGGGCGTTTGGTGGTCGATCGCCTATCGCATGGCACGCGGAGAACGGTGCTACCGCGACATCTTTCTTCAGTACGGGCCGCTCTCCCCTTACCTCCTCCTCGTCACCGGAAGACCGTTCGGATTTTCCCGGCTCTGGTTCCTCCTCGTGAACTGGATTCCGGCGGTGGCGGCCGCACTCCTGATTCTGCGCGCGGCTCGTCCTTTTTTTACGGTGATCGAACGCCTGGCTCTGGTCGGACTTCTCATCCGGTTCGCCCTCTTTGCGCCGAGGCCCGCGCGGATGGTTCTGCCGTACAGCCCGGCCGCCGTGCTCGGTCTGTGCTTCGGGATTTCGGTTTTCCTGCTCCTGTCGTCCCGGGGAGGCGGATCGAAAAGCGCCTACGGCGCCGGCATTTTGGCGGGACTGGCGCTGTGCACCAAGCAGGAAGTGGGCGTGGCCGCGATCCTCGGCCTGTGCGCTCCGCTCGTCGTGGAGGGCAGGCGGGGCATCCCGCGGGTCTTTCGGTGTGTCGCCGGCTTTCTTCTTGTCGCGGCGGTCGGCGCCGGGGTAGTCCTGTCCTCCGGCGCCTCCCTCGATTCCTTGAGAAACGACAGCCATCTCTGGCCGCTCGCGTCGGTCCCGTCGGAGTGGCACGGACTGTTTCGTGCGATCGCGGGCATCGATACGGCCGGCTGGCGGTCGTTCCTCTGGCTCGCGGCTCTCGCGCTTCTGAAGGCGGTTCTGCTCGTGGCGCTCCTGGCCCTGTGCCTGGGCAGAGAGAAGAGCGTCCGTCGCTGGGGGCTCACTCTCCTGCCGCTCGGACTGGTCGTCTTCCTGGACCTCGTCAACGGGCGCGACTGGCTGCCGAAGTCTGTTCCGCTCGCCCTCTCGATGACCGTCGCATTTCTCGCCGGGCTCCTCGCCTGGCTTGAGCGCAGGCAGAAGGGGAGGGACTTCCTCGTGGGATTTGCCCTCTTCGCCGGGCTGGTGGGCGTGCGAACGGCGTTCTCCTGGGATCTGTCGAGCCCTTACTCGGGCGTGACCCACCTGGCGGCGTGTGTCACGTGGATGATTTTCCTGCTTGTCCTCGTGCCGGCGCGCATTCCGGGAGGCGCCTCTCCGGTCCCGTGGGCGAGGGCGGCCTGGCTCGTCGTTTTTCTGGCCCTGGGCTGGCCCGGCGCGATCGAACGGATTGCCGACCTGAGAGAGACGGAACGCGTCTCCCTCCGGACCCCGCGCGGGTCCATCTTTCCCGACGCCCGGTTCGCGGCGGCGTACGCGCGAATTGGAAATGAGCTGCACGCGGGAGAGCGAGCGCTCTTTCTTCCCGAGACCCACGCGCTCGACGTCCTCTATGGCGCCGTGGACGCTTCGCCGCTCCTCGGTCATCTGCCCGGCTGGCTCGACTCGCGGGCCGAAGACACGCTTCTTCGCCGTTTCGAGGCGAGTCCTCCCGCCGTTGTGGTGCTCTTCGACCGGCCGACGCGCGAGTTCGGAGTGAGACCCTTCGGCCGCGGGTATGGGCTGAAGCTCGCGGCCTGGATCGACCGCCGCTACGCTCCCGTCGAGGCGTTCCCGGCTCTCACGATCCTGCGCCTCCGCAAAAACCCGTTATCATCTTCTCCAACCCACTGAGTCGAGCGCGGACCACCCGGGAGGGTCGCATGGATGGAAGTCCTTCGCCTCGGCAGATCCGCAGGATCGTGCTCGAGCAATCCCGGCGCGCCAATGTCGGCCACATCGGCTCCGCGCTCTCCATCGCGGAGATCGTCGCCGCGCTCTACGGCGGGATACTCCGCGGAGGCGGCCCGGGCGACCCGGAGCGGGATCGCTTCATCCTCTCGAAGGGACACGCGGCACTCGCGCTGTATGCCGCACTTTCGCTCCAAAAGAGCTTGAGCGCCGACGCGCTCGAGACGTTCTGCGGGGATGGAAGCCTGCTCGGCGTCCATCCGGAGCACGCGCTCCCGGGCGTCGACTTCTCGACCGGCTCTCTCGGCCACGGCCTTTCTCTCGGAACGGGCGCGGCCCTCGCCGCCCGACTTCAGGGTTCTGCGCGGCGCGTGTTCGTTCTCGTGAGTGATGCCGAGTGCAACGAAGGTTCCCTCTGGGAGGCGGTGATGTTCGCCGCCCACCACCGGCTCGGAAACCTGGTGGCGATCGTCGACTTGAATGGCCAGCAGGCGCTCGGTTACACGAAGGACGTCCTTTCGCTCCCGGCCATGGCGGAGAGATGGCGGGCCTTCGGCTGGGACGCGCACGAAGTGGACGGCCACGACGTGGCGGCTCTGAGCGCCGCGGTCGAAGAGCTCGATTGGGGTGGGCCGCCTCACGTCCTGATCGCGAAGACGACGTTTGGCAAGGGCGTCTCCTTTATGGAAGGAAAAATCAAGTGGCACTACTGGCCGATGTCCGAAGAGGAGTTTCGTGAAGCGCGCCGGGAGCTCGAAGAAGCGTCATGAGGGCCGCTTTCGTTCGAACGCTTCTGGAAGCCGCCGAGGCGGATCCGCGGATCCTGCTGTTGACGGGTGACCTCGGCTACAGCGTTCTCGAGCCGTTCGCGGAGCGGTTTCCCGGCCGCTTCTTCAATGTCGGCGTGGCGGAACAGAACATGGTCGGCGTGGCGACGGGTCTTGCCGAAGCCGGTTTCATCCCCTTCGTCTACTCGATCGTGACTTTTGCGACTCTTCGGCCCTACGAGTTCATAAGGAACGGTCCCGTTTCTCATCAACTGCCGGTCCGGATCGTCGGCGTCGGCGGCGGTTTCGAATACGGACCCGCCGGCCCGACCCACTATGGGCTCGAGGACATCGCCGTCATGCGCGTGCAACCCGGCATCACCTGCCTGGCGCCCGCGGACCACGAGCAGGCATCCGCGGCCATCCGCGCGACCTGGAATCTTCCCGGCCCCGTTTACTACAGGCTCGGAAAAGACGACCGGACGGTGATCCCGGGCCTCGGCGGCCGATTCTCCCTCGGCCGCGCGGAGCGGATCGGTGACGGAAAGGACGTCGTCTTCATTGCGACGGGCGCCATCGCGATGGAAGCGACGGCCGCCGCGGAGGAGCTCTCGCGGCAGGGGATCGGGTGCGCGGTCCTGGTGGTCGCGAGCCTGACTCCGCCTCCCACGCTGGACCTGGTCGACGCCCTGACGGGCATCCCCCTCGCGGTCACGGTCGAGGCTCACTATGTCAACGGCGGCATCGGGTCTCTCGTCGCGGAGACCATCGCCGAGCATCGGTTGGGCTGCCGGCTCGTGAGGAGGGGGGTCGGCCGCCTCACCGGGCCCTTCGGAAGCCAGGAGTTCATGCAGCGGCAGCACGGCCTCTCCCGCGAGTCGCTCGTGTCTGCGACGCTGCGGGCCTTAGAGGCGGTCGCGCGATGACGCCGGGACCGGAAGCCTCGGCCAGCGCCTTTGACCGGGACGCGACCCACAACCGGGGCTACCTCTACACGACCAACGCGAGGCTGAGCAGTGAGCTCGCCAATCGCCGGCTCACCCTGGCCGCGCTCGCCGTTTCAGACCTCCGCGGCAAGCGGGTTCTGGACGTGGGCTGCGGTGACGGCACGTACACGGTCGAGCTCTTCGACGGCGGGCGTCCGGCGCGAATGTACGGGGTCGACCCTTCCCGCGAGGCAATCGCGATCGCCCGGCAGAAAACCGGCGGCCGCGAGATCACCTTTGAGGTCCACGACGCCTCGGACCTTCCTCTGGCGGATGGCAGCTTCGACGTGGCCCACCTTCGCGGAATTCTGCATCATGCGGATCGCCCGATCGACGTCCTCCGGGAAGCATTTCGGCTGGCGCCCGAGCTGATCGTCCTGGAACCGAACGGGTACAACCCCGTTTTGAAGCTCATCGAGAAGACGTCCCGATACCACCGCGAGCATGGCGAGAAGTCGTATGCGGCAGCCACTCTCGATCGCTGGGTCGAGGAGCTCGGCGGCCGGGTCACCGTCCGCAAATGGATCGGGCTCGTTCCGTTCTTCTGTCCGGACTGGGCCGCCCGCGTGCTCAAGGCGGTCGAGCCCGTCATCGAGCGGATTCCGATCGTCGGGGCGGGTAGCTGCGCCGTGTACGTCCAGGTCGCGGTGCGGGATGTCTAGAGGGAAGCGGGCTCTCGTCACGGGCGCGGGCGGATTCGTCGGGGCGAACCTGGCTCGCGACCTTTTGCGAAACGGCTGCGAGGTCCATCTTCTGTCTCATAGAAACGACCAGACCTGGAGAATCGACGGGATCCGGGACCACTGTACGGTCGTCGAAGGGGACCTCTGCGACCGCGAATCCGTCGCCCGGATCGTCGCGCGGTCCCGGCCGGAATGGGTCTTTCATTGTGCCGTGTACGGCGCCTATTCCTGGCAGGAGTCCGTAGAGCGGATGGTCCAGACCAACGTTCTCGGCACGGTCCACCTGCTCCAGTTGTGCCTCGCCGCCGGCGTCGAGAGCTTCGTGAACACGGGATCGTCGTCGGAGTATGGATACAAAGACCACGCCGCCGCGGAAGACGAACGGATAGAGCCCAACAGCGACTACGCGCTCACGAAGGCGTCGGCGACGATGTATTGCCGCATGGTGGCGGCGTCCGCGGACGCCGCGATCACGACTCTCCGCCTCTACTCCGTGTATGGACCGTACGAGGATCCGGGACGATTTCTGCCGACACTGATCCGGTCCGGGCTCGAAGGCCGCCTTCCGCCTCTCGTCGCTCCGGACGTCGCCCGCGATTACGTCTCCGTGGAGGACGTCTGCCTCGCGTACCGACTCGCGGCGGGGAGATCTCGCGCCGGAGAGCCGGGAGCGATCTACAACGTCGGAACGGGAAAGCAGACCTCCGTGCGCGAGGCGGTCGCGATCGCCCGGCGGCTCCTCGGTGTGAGTCGCGAGCCGGAGTGGGGCTCGATGCCGAACCGGTTGTGGGATACAGAGACGTGGGTGGCGGACGCTCGAAAGATCGAGCGCGAGCTCGACTGGCGGCCCGCCGACGATTTCGAACGCGGCTTCCGGCGGATGGTCGCATGGTCGCGGACGCGAGAGACCTCCGGGTCGCCGGCGATGAAATGACGGAAAACCCGGCCGACCGCCCGCCGACCGGCCTGTCCCCCCGATCGCCCGGTTCCTGTCGGTTGACCGCGGTCATCGCGTGCTATCGGGATGCGCCCGCGGTGCCGATCATGTACGGGCGCCTCCGCGCCACTTTCGAGGCCCTGGGGGTCGAGTACGAGATCATCTTCGTGAACGACGGCAGCCCGGACGAGGCCCGGGCCGTGCTTCGCGAACTGGCCTCCTCGGACTCCCGCGTCGTCGTCGTCAATCACGCCCGGGCATTCGGCTCGCAGAACGCGTTCACGAGCGGGATGCGAATTTCGACCGGCGACGCCGTCGTCCTGCTCGACGGCGACCTCCAGGATCCCCCGGAGCTCATCGGGCCCTTCTATGAAAAATGGCGGGAAGGCTACGACGTGGTCTACGGAGTGCGGACCCGGCGTCAGGCGAGCGGCCTGAGAAATGCGGCCTACAAGGCGTTTTATCGAGCGTTCCGAGCTCTGTCCTACGTCACCGTGCCTGTAGACGCGGGCGATTTCGCGCTGATCGATCGCCGTGTCGTCGACGTCTTGAACTCGCTCCCCGAGAACAACCGCTTCGTTCGAGGGCTTCGCGCGTGGGCCGGCTTCGCGCAGACCGGCGTCCCGTACGCGCGCCCCGAGCGGATGTTCGGCCGCACGACGAACTCTCTGCTTCGCAACATCGGATGGGCCAGGAAGGCGATCCTCTCTTTCTCCTACGTTCCTCTCGACCTCATCAACGTCCTGGCGTTCGTGATCGTTCTCCTCTCCCTCCTCGCCATCGTCGCCCAGATTCTCGTCAGGATTTTTGCGCCGAGTCTCGTGCCGATGGGCTTTACGACGCTGATCGTCCTCATGCTCTTTTTGGGCGGCATCCAGCTGCTGTCCCTGAGCATCATCGGCTCGTATCTCATGCACATCTACGACGAGGTCAAGCGGCGCCCTCCCTACATCGTCGAGAGCGTCTGGAACCCGCCGCAGAAGCGAACTCCGGGAGAATGAGCTCGATCGAGCTGATGCCGACCCGCTGTGCGATCTGCGGCACGACGGGAAACGCCCGGGAGGTGTACCCGGCCCGTCTGCCCGCCGGCGCCTTCGAACCCCGGGTCTTCTCGGCGCGGAGAGCGCCGGACGGCATTCACTACCGGATGGTGCGGTGCTCCGGCTGCGGTCTCGTGCGCTCCGATCCCGCTGCCACCGCCGAGGCGCTCTCCCATGTGTACGCGGAAAGCGGTTTCGACTACGCGTCGGAGGTCGCGAATCTCGGCCGGACCTACGGACGCGAGCTCGACAGGCTCGGGAAGTTCGGCGTGCGGAAGGATTCCCTGCTCGAAATCGGCTGCGGGAACGGCTTCCTGCTGGAAGAGGCGTCCCGGCGGGGCTTTCGAGACGTCCGCGGCATCGAGCCGAGTGAGGAAGCGGTCCGCCGCTCTCCTGAAAGCATCCGGCCCCGCATCGTCCGCGGAACGGTTGGACCCGGCGCGTTCGCGAAGGAGTCGTTCGACGTCATCTGTCTGTTCCAGGTCCTCGACCACCTGCCGGATCC
>JBDUBI010000128.1:0-12779 GCA_040004225.1 Acidobacteriota bacterium | reverse complement strand
CAAGAACAGGCGTAAACCTTTGACCGCGTGTCAGATTGGTGATCGTAACCTCGAACTTCTTGCCGTCGCCATCCGCCATTGCGCCCGAGGCTCTCAAGAGTAAGACCGACGAAATCGCGAGAACGAGTTTCTTCATGGGCAATATTCTCCTGTGACAGTAGTCGCGGGCGGCTTCCAAAACCCCCTCGTTCGATTCCAGGAAAACAATTTCGTGTCGAGAGGATTTCTTGGGACGGGCGACGGCGTGGCGCGAGCGTGCGGGCCCCGTCAAACGTCATCGACGCCTTTACGAAGCCGATCCGCCGCTTGTCGCCCGGACGGGCTCTACTCTCCTGGTCTCCCTACTGGAAATACCCGGTGACATCCACGACCGCGTGGGCCGTGCCGCTTCCCTGACCGCAACGGATGGCGATGTCTCCCGCGGCGCCCAGCGGAACGATGGCGTTACCCGAGCGGGTCTGCCCGGAGGCGTAGTTGAGCGTCGAGACGAGGGGGAGGGCCGTGCCGCCGGGATAGAAGCTCAAGAAGCCGGGGCCGGCCGACGGCTGGATCACGGTGACGTGGATGGCGACAGACCGAGCGGTCGAAGGGATTCCGCAGGCACCGGCGAAGACGAAGGTTCTGTCGGCGCCGGCGGTCAACGCCGGGCCGCCCAGCGGGCCCGTCGAATTGCGCGTGTCGACGACCCGGCACGGGGTCAGGGCGTAGAAGCCCGCACCCGCGTTGTATGTGAACGCCCCGGGAAGCGTGGCGCTCCGGGTGTCTGGATTCGTGACGGTGATCCCGACGGTCTGTGTCGTCGCGGATGCCGGGGTTGTGGCCGTGACCGTCGTGCCGCTGACGACATCGATGGACGTCGCCGCCGCCGTCCCGAGGGTGACGGACGCCCCGGTCTGGAAATTGGCGCCCAGGATCGTGATCCGCGTTCCTCCCGCCAGCGGGCCGAAGGTCGGGGTGAGGGAAGAGATCGTCGGGCCGGAGGACCCGCAGGGCGGCCGGGGGTTCCCTCCGCCCACGGGCGGCCCGCTGCCGGGAGAGGTTCTCTGCATTGCTCCGGCGTCGGCCGCGCCTCCCCGGGCGACGCACAGGAAATCGTCGGCCGGCCGCCAGGTCTCCGACCCGTTTCCCGCCGCCCCGATGAGAAGACCCCCGGCCACGGGCCAGAGATCGTACGGAGCCGCGTTCGGCTGGTCGAAGCACACGGTGGCCGGGGTGCAGGAGATGTTGCCGATGGAAGGCTCGGCAACCGGGGACGCCGGTGTGAGCGCCGGAGTGCCGGCGAGGGGCGCGATGGCGTTGAAAGCCAGCACATTGCCGGCCCCGGGCTGCCAGTTGCTCACCTGGATCCCGCCGGTCTGATTTGCGAGAACCGTGTTTGCGACGATCCTGACGTTTTGCTGAAGGCCGCGGCCGCCATAGTCCTGCGCCCAGATCCCGTTGTACTGGTTTCGCACCAGGATGTTGTTGCGAACGATGGCGGGGCCGCCGCCGACATTGATGCCGGCGTCGCTCTTCGAGCCTTCGACGTAGTTGCGCTCCACGACGCTCGCGGGGTCCCCGCGGTTGGAGCCGTAGACCTCGATGCCGGGACCCTGGGCGGCGTAGATGGTGTTTTCGACGATGGTCGCGTACGAATTCAACTTGATTTCGAGGCCATATCCGACCCCGTCGCCCGGCTGGACCCCGTTGATCAGATTGCCCCGGATCAGGATGTTCAGGGCGTGGCAGGACGTGCCGTCATGGCAGCCGAAATAAAGGCCGGTCGACTGCAAGTTCGTCAGGACATTGTTCGTGATCGAGATGTTCTGATACGTGCTGCCGCTCGAATTGGCCGCAACGGCGATGTCCGTGCCCTGGAAGACGTTCTGATCGACGACGACGCTCTGCACGCTGCTGCGCAGCTTCAGAGGGTTGACCCCGGCGGCGGCGGCCGTGGGGCCAAAGGTGAGCCAGCGGAACGCCAGAAAGGAGCCGGACACATCGAAAATGTTGCTGCTCGTGCCCGAGTAGGCCAGGACGGCGCGGTCGGCGGGAGCCGAGCTCTGAGAACGCAGTGTGATGGGACTGCCCGCCGTGCCGGAAACCGCGACGGAGCAGGTGTCCGGGTAACTCCCGGCCGAAAAAACGATGGTGTCCCCCGGGGCGGCGGCATTCACGACGCTGCACCACGCGCTGGCAGGATTGACCGTGAACGAGTTGGCGGTGGCGTTCGCCGCGGCGAGGCCCGACATTGCCACGACCCGCAACACGGCGCGCGGGTTCACCGTTTACACCCGACCTCGAGTCGAGGCAGACAGGCGTGACGTCTCAGAAATGAGGCGGGAAGGTCGGATCTCCGACGTTCTGCCAGTTTCTTTCAATAGATCCCCCCCCTTTTACGCAGGACTCCGAACCGACGTGCGGTCACGTCGGCGGCCTCGGGACTCGGGTTTTGGCCGGTCCTGGGACGGTTTGCCGGCAAAGCCTACCCTACGTTGTGTGACGGAACGGGGGTCCATCCCCCGCGAGGACGTCGGGTCGTCCGCCGGGCTGCGAGCCCGGTTGGCCTTCGAAGTGAGGGTACGCCGGCGGACGCCCCCGACCCGCGATTTCCGATAGGGTCGGGAATCATGGAAGAGGTCGCTCCGAGGGCCGACTCCAGTTCGGCAAGTTCCCTCCCCGTCGATCTCGACGCGTGCCTCATCACGTCCGAGCTGCTCGAGAGGCCATCGCGCCCGGCGGACTTCGAAGCCGAAAATCGCGCGCTCGTCGCGCTCGCTCGTTGCCTGTCGAGCTCGCCCGAGCGCATTTTAGAAGAGCTCGCGGGAGCCGCGCTCAAACTTTCCGGAGCGCACTCGGCGGGTATCAGCCTGCTCACCGAAGACAAGCGCAGTTTCCGCTGGCCGGCGCTCGTCGGGCAGTGGGCCTGTTATCGGGGCGGCGGAACGCCGAGGGAATTCGGGCCCTGCGGCACCGTCCTCGACCGCAACTCCGCGCTGTTGTTTTCCCATCCGGAGAGATACTTCGACTACCTGGCGCCCATCACGCCCGGCGTCGAGGAATGCCTCCTGGTTCCGTTCGCGGTTGACGGGGAAAATGTCGGAACGATCTGGGTGATCGCCCACGACAGGAGCCGCCAGTTCGACGCCGAAGACCTGCGGGTCCTGACCAGCCTGTCCCGATTCGCGTCCGCCGGCTTTCAGGTCCTGTCGGCCCGCGATGCTCACCGAGAATCCGAAGACCTGCTTCGCCGCCGCAGCGCGCAGTTTGAAACGCTCCTGAATGAGGCCCCTCTCGGCGTCTATCTCGTCGACCAGGATTTTCGGATCCTGGCGGTAAACCCCATCGCGCAGCCGATCTTCGGCGAGGTTTCCGATCTGATCGGCCGCGACTTCGACGAGGTGATGCACATCCTGTGGCCGAAGGATTACGCGGATGAGGTCGTCGCCCGGTTTCGCCACACCCTCGAGACCGGGGAACCTTATGCGGACGCGGAGCGCGCCGAACGGCGGCTCAACCGCTCGAGCACGGAATTCTACGAGTGGCAGATCAGCCGGATTCCCCTCCCGCACGGGCGATTCGGCGTGGTCTGTTATTTCCGCGACGTCTCCGCGCAGGTCCGAGCGAGGCAGGCGCTGTCCGCATCCGAGAACCGGCTCCGCTTCATGGCGGAGTCGATGCCCCAGAAGATCTTTACCGCCACGCCCTCGGGAGAAGTGGATTACTTCAACAGCCGTTGGATGGAGTTCACCGGGCTCACCTTCGATCAACTCAAGGAGTGGGGCTGGTCTCAGGTCATCCACCCGGACGACCTGGCCGAGAACGTCCGGCTGTGGCAGCACTCGATAGATACCGGCGAGCCCATCGAGTTCGAGCACCGTTTCCGCCGCGCGGATGGCGCATACCGGTGGCATTTGAGCCGGGCGCATTGCCTGGTCGACACCGAGGGCAACCGATCTCTCTGGATTGGCTCCAACACCGAAATCCATGACGTCAAGGAGGCCGAAGAAGCCCTCCGGGCCAGCGAGGAGTATCTGCGCACGGTCCTCGACTCTTCGGCGAACGGCTTTTACGGAGTGGATCTCCAGGGCGTCACGACCGTCTGTAACCCGGCGTTCCTCGGGATGCTGGGTATCCCGCGGGAAGAAGACGTGATTGGAAAAAATCTTCACGCCCTCCTCCACCATTCGCCCGACGGGTCCGCCTGTCCCGAGGAGACGTGCTCGCTTTTGCGGGCGTCTCATACGGGGCATCCCACGCACGTCGAGGACGAACTGTTTTTCCGGCTGGATGGCACCGAACTCCCCGTCGAGTACTGGTCGGTTCCGATCATTCGCCAGGGCGAGATCAAGGGCTCCGTGACGACCTTCGTCGACATCTCTGATCGGAAGCGGCTCGAGAGCGAACGGGAAGCGATGCTCGTGAGCGAGCAGACGGCGCGGGCCGAGGCGGAAGCCGCGAACCACTCGAAGGACGTGTTCCTCGCCACTCTCAGCCACGAAGTGCGGACGCCGTTGAACGCCATCCTCGGCTGGGCGGCGGTCCTCCGCGCGAAGCGGTGCAGCGTCGACGAGCTGCGGGAGGGACTGGAGGTCATCGAGCGCAACTGCCGGGTTCAGGCGCAGTTGATCGACGACGTGCTCGATATTTCGCGGATCGTTTCCGGCAAGCTGCGGCTCGAAACGAAGGCGTGCGACCTGGCGGCGGTCATCCGCGGCGCGCTCGACGTGGTGCGGTCGGCGGCGGAATCGAAGGGCGTGCGGCTCGAGTCACACGTCGATTCCGCGCCTCGAGAAGCGATCTGCGATGGGGACCGGATCCAGCAGGTCGTCTGGAACCTGCTCTCGAACGCGATCAAGTTCACCCCCCGCGGTGGGACCGCGCGGATTTCGCTGGCATCGGAACCGTCCGGGATCTCCATAGAGGTGTCCGACGACGGTTGCGGAATCCGTCCCGAGTTTCTGCCCTTCGTCTTTGACCGGTTTCGTCAGGCCGAGAGCAGCAGCCGCCGCCGCTTCGGCGGTCTGGGGCTGGGCCTCTCGATCGTCAAACACATCATGGAATTGCACGGCGGGACGGCCGAGGTGCGGAGTGAGGGAGAGGGACGCGGGGCGACGTTCCGCGTCCGATTTCCCCCGAGACCTCCATCCGCGTTCTCGGCCGACGACGAGAGGGACGCGGAACAGTTCATTGTGGTTCCGGCCGCCCGGGCGGTGTCCCTCGCGGGGCTCGGCGTGCTGGTGGTGGATGACGAACCCGACGCGCGGCGCCTGATGAGCAAGGTGCTCGCCGACGCGGGGGCCACCGTCGCTCTGGCGGAGAACGCCGCGGAGGCCTTACGGGCGTTGAAGCGCCAGGATGGAAAGACGCAGATCCTCATCAGCGACATCGGGATGCCCAACCAGGATGGTTTCGACCTGATCCGACAGGTCCGCGACCTGGGATACACCGCGGAGGCCCTCCCGGCGATCGCACTGAGCGCCTTTGCCCACGAAAGCTTTTCGTCCCGGGCACTGGCGGTCGGGTTTCAGGTGCACGTTCCCAAGCCCGTATCGCCCGCAGAGCTCGTCCATGTGGTCGCCGGGCTTGCCGGCCGAAGGACGGCCGACGCAGCGGATCGGTCGCCCGGAACTCCCAAGCCGCCACTTCCGGGGTAGGTCCCACTTCAGGCTCGTCCCCGGCCGTCTCTGCGGAGACTCCTGTGCCGCGGGATACCCGGGCGTCGTCGGAGACCGGCGAGGAGGCCGGTGAGAGTGAGATCGGCTTCCTGTGGCGACGAATACTCGGACGGGCGGGGCGCGACGGACGGAGGCGGGCCGGAAATCATCCGAAGACGCATTTGTTCGGGTGACCTCGACATTTTGTGTCTTTCCGCACCGGAGGAACAGATCCTCCTCGAAGAGGGGGCTCCGGAGTAGTCCCCGCGCCGTTCCGACCCGCGAAATCGGGGGAGGACGTTTCGTCGCAAAGCCGAAGGTGCTCCGGGCCGGGCGGGCCCTGACGGTCTGCGCGGCGGAAGTCTTCGGGGTCGTTCCCGACGGGGAATATCTGGTTGCGACGGTGCTTTCGACCGTGATCGCGCGGCCAGCCGTCTCCTCGCCGTCGGGAGAGATTTCGAGCCGGAGATCGAGAACTGACAACCGGCGACCGACGCGCTAGACTGGCGGCCCTTTTGGGAGGTGGATTCTGTCGATCCTCGGGAAATCGGATGGGAAAAGCGCGCCGGAGCCCGCGGCTCCGACGCGGTCCCAGGGCGGGCCCGGGGCCACGATTCTCGGCGCGGGCACGCGCTTCGTGGGGGAGCTCTCGGGGGACGAGGACATCGTCGTCAACGGGCGCTTCCAGGGGACCCTCCGCGTCGATCGGCGCGTGACGATCGGCCCCGAGGGGGACGTCGAGGGAGAAATCCACGCCCGCCAGGTGGTAGTGGGCGGACGCGTCAAGGGAGATGTGTACGCTTCGGAGCGTGCGGAGCTGACGAGCTCGGGCGCCGTTGAAGGCAGCGTCCACGCGCCGAAGGTCGTCATTGCCGAGGGCGCGCGGCTCGAAGGCAGCGTCGCGATGAACGGAGAAAAGACCCTCTCTCGGCCGTCGGGCACGGATCCCGCGGTCGCGCCCGGCGGCAGCGCCGGACCGTCGTCCCGAACGAAGTCCCACTGATTTCAAGGAGAGATATGGCCACGGAGCTGGCGGTCGAGACCGAGCGGAACTGGATTGGCGGAGACTGGGTCCCCGCGGCGTCGGGCAATTTCTTCGAGAATCGGAACCCGGCGGACCGCGACGACCTCGTCGGAGTGTTTCCCTCGAGCGACCGCCGGGACGTCGACGCGGCCGTCGCCGCCGCGAAAAAGGCGTTTCCTCTCTGGCGCGACATGCCGGCGCCCCGCCGCGGGGAAATCCTGTTTGCCGCGGGCGAGATCTTGAAACGCGACAAGGAAAAGCTGGCGCGGCTCATGACGCGTGAGATGGGAAAGGTCCTCGCGGAAACCCGCGGAGACGTCCAGGAAGCGATCGACATGGCCTTTCTGGCCGCCGGCGAGGGCCGCCGCCTCTTCGGGTTCACCACCCCTTCCGAGCTCTCCAACAAGTTCGCCATGTGCATCCGGCAACCCGTGGGCGTGTGCGCCTTCGTCACGCCCTGGAACTTTCCCATGGCCATCCCCGCGTGGAAGGGGATGGCGGCGCTGATTGCCGGCAACACGGTCGTCATCAAGCCGGCGACGGACACTCCGGCGTCGGTCGTGGCGCTCGCGCGCGTGTTCGAGGAGGCGGGTCTCCCGCCGGGCGTCTGGAACGTCGTCATGGGGTCGGGCGGAGAGGTCGGAGATCCCCTCGTCTCGCATCCCGACGTCAAGGTGGTGTCCTTCACGGGCTCGACGGAAGTGGGTCGTCGGATTTCGATCGCCTGCGCGCCGACCTTCAAGCGGCTGCACCTCGAGATGGGCGGGAAGAACGCGATCCTGGTGCTCGACGACGCGGACGTGGAGCTGGCGGTCGAAGGCGCGCTCTGGGGCGCCTTCGGCACGACGGGGCAGCGCTGCACGGCGTCTTCGCGCCTTCTCGTGCACCGAAAGGTGTACGGCGCGTTTGTCGACAGGCTCGTGGCGGGCGCGAAAGCGCTTCGCGTCGGCAACGGCCTCGAGAAGGGCGTGGACGTGGGGCCCTGCATTTCGGAGCGGCAGCGGGAGAGCGTCGCGAAGTACGTCGAGATCGGGAAACAGGAAGGCGCGAAGCTCCTGTGCGGTGGCGACAAGCTCTCGTCCGGAGACCTGGCGAAGGGGTGGTTTCTCTCGCCCGCCGTGTTCGCGGACGCGGACTCCAAGATGCGGGTCGCGTGCGAAGAGATCTTCGGGCCGGTGACGACGGTGGTGCCGATCGACTCCCTGGAGGAGGGTATCCGCGTCGCCAACTCGGTCCCATACGGCCTCTCGGGGTCGATCTACACCCGGGACGTCAACAAGGCATTTACGGCCATGCGTGAGTTCGAGACGGGGCTCTTTTACGTGAACTCGTCGACGATCGGCGCCGAGGTGCATCTTCCGTTTGGCGGAATGAAGGACACGGGCAACGGCCACCGCGAGGCGGGGATCGCGGGTCTCGACGTTTTCACGGAGTGGAAGAGCATCTACGTCGACTTCTCCGGCAAGCTCCAGCGGGCGCAGATCGACACGCAACAGAGCGCGGATTGACCGCCGGCGGACGGACAACAGAAACAGACAACCGAGGGCACTCATGATCGTCGGACTGCCGAAGGAGATCAAGGACAACGAGAACCGGGTGGCGCTCGTGCCGGCCGGTGTCCGGGCGCTGACCGGCGCGGGGCACGAGGTCGTCGTCGAGCAGAGCGCCGGAGCCGGCTCGGGCATCTCGGATGCCGAGTACTCGGCGGCAGGCGCAAAGATGCTGCCCACGGCCGACGAGGTCTTCGAGCGCGCCGGCATGATCGTCAAAGTGAAGGAGCCCGTCGGTCCCGAGTACCAGCGGCTGCGATCCGGACAGATCCTTTACACGTACCTTCACCTCGCGCCCGCCCGCGAGCTGACCTCGATGCTTCTCGATCGCGGCGTGGCGGGCGTCGCCTACGAGACGATCACGGGGGCGCACGGCTCTCTCCCTCTCTTGACGCCGATGTCCGAGGTCGCCGGCCGGATGAGCATCCACGTCGGTGCGTTCTACCTGCAGAAGAGCAACGGCGGACGCGGCGTTCTGCTTTCGGGCGTGCCCGGCGTGCCTCCGGCCGACGTGGTGATCATCGGCGGAGGGGTCGTCGGGACCAATGCGGCAAAAATCGCGGCCGGGATGGGTGCGGACGTAACGATTCTCGAGGCGTCGCCGGACCGGATGCGCGAGCTCGACGACATCTTTTTCGGGCGGGTCAAGACCGTGGCGTCGAATCCCCAGACCATGGAAGAGGGGTGCCGGCGCGCGGACCTCCTGGTGGGCGCGGTCCTGATCCCGGGCGCCGCCGCGCCGAAGCTGGTCAGCCGCGAGTTGATTTCCCAGATGAAGAAAGGGGCGGTCGCCGTCGACGTCGCGGTCGATCAGGGCGGGTGCTTCGAGACCACCCGCGCCACGACCCACTCCGATCCCGTTTACGAGGTCGACGGCGTCATTCACTACTGCGTCGCCAACATGCCGGGTGCGGTCGCTCGAACCTCCACGTTCGCGCTGACGAACTCGACGCTGCGCTACGCGCTCGAGCTTGCCAACAAAGGGATCGAGCGCGCGGTCTCCGAAAATCCCCACCTCGCCGAAGGCGTGAACACCTTTGCCGGGAAGCTGACGTACCGCGCCGTCGCCGAGGCGCAGGGCCGTCCGCACACGCCGCTGACCCAGGCGATTGCGGGAGGCGTGAGGGCCTAGGTTCGGCGGCCGTTCCCGTTTCGGCTCCCGTTTTCGCCGAGACGGCGCCGCTCACGATCGATTTCGCGCCCGATTGTCCGCCGGATGCTCCGCGCTGGCCCGCGAGTCCGCCGCCCAGCCTCCCATACAATCCCCCTTCCAGTTTTCATAAGGAGGACTCTTGAAGACTCTGCGTGTTCTCTCGGCCGCGCTGTGCGCCCTTTCACTCGCGCCCGCCGCGCCCGCCGCGGCTGCCAGGCCGGAAAAGAATTCTTCCGCGTCACCCTCTCTGGCCAAGTTCTACGAGGGGCTCGAATTCCGCAACATCGGCCCGTTCCGCGCCGGCCGCGTCACCGCCGTCGCCGGCGTGCGGGGCCAGCCCCTCGTCTACTACCAGGGGGCCACGGGCGGAGGCGTCTGGCGGACTGTCGACGGGGGCTCGAACTGGCAGCCCATGTCCGACAAGGACTTCAAGACGGGGTCCGTCGGCGCGGTGGGAATCGCCGAGTCGGACCCGAACGTGATTTACGTCGGGATGGGAGAGGCGCCGATCCGCGGGAACGTCTCGCACGGGGATGGCGTCTACAAGTCGACCGACGGAGGTAAGACCTGGAAGAACGTCGGGCTGAAGAACACCTACCAGATCTCCCGCGTGCGGGTGCACCCGAAGAACCCGGATGTGGTGTACGTCGCCGCCCTCGGTCACGTGTGGGGCGCCAATGCGGACCGCGGGATTTTCCGGACGGTCAACGGCGGCCGCACCTGGGAGAAGGTCCTCTTCGTCAGTGAGAAGACCGGCGCGTCGGACCTCTGCATGGACCCGAACAACCCGCGCATTCTGTACGCCGGGTTGTGGCAGGTGTCGCGCAAGCCCTGGACGCTCGAATCGGGAGGATCGGAAGGCGGTCTCTACCGCTCGATCGACGGGGGCGACACTTGGAAGAAGCTCGCCGGCGGCCTGCCGGAAGGCGTGGTGGGCAACGTCGGGGTGGCTGTCTCGGGCGCCCGTCCCGACCGCATCTGGACGATCGTCGAGGCGGAGAAGGGCGGCGTCTACAGGAGTGACGACGGCGGCGAGAAGTGGACGAAGACCAACTCCGAGAACAAGCTCCGTCAGCGCGCCTGGTACTACTCGAAGATCTACGCGGACCCGAAAAACGCCGACGAGGTCTACGTCTTGAACACGGGCTTCTACCGGTCGAACGACGGCGGCAAGAGTTTCAACGCGATCCGTGTTCCGCACGGCGACAACCACGACCTGTGGATCGACCCCGATGATGCGGAGCGCATGATCGAAAGCAACGACGGCGGGGCGAACGTGTCGTTCAACGGCGGGCGCACCTGGTCGTCTGTGATGAACCAGCCGACGGCGCAGTTCTACCGGGTTATCACCGACGACCGGTTTCCCTACTGGATCTACGGAGCGCAGCAGGACAACTCGACGATAGCGATCGCGAGCCGCGGCCGCGGACGCGGGATCGAGCAGACGGACTGGCACGACGTCGGCGGCGGTGAGAGCGGCTGGATCGCGCCGAAGCCCGGCACCGGCGGGAACATCGTGTATTCCGGGTCGTACGGGGGCTCGATCGACCGCTACGACCACGTGCTCGGCCAGCGGCGGCAGATCGTCGCGTGGCCCGAGAACGCGATCGGGCAGGCGCCGAAAGACACCAAGTACCGATTTCAATGGAACGCGCCGATCGTGCTTTCGCCGCAGGACCCGAAAACGATCTACCACGGAGCGCAGATGCTCCTACGGAGCCGCGACGAGGGCCAGAGCTGGGAGGAAATCTCGCCGGACCTGACTCGCAACGACAAGGCGAAGCAGGGCAAGTCGGGCGGGCCGATTACCAAGGACGACACGGGGGTCGAGGTCTACGACACGATCTTCTATGTCGTCGAGTCGAAGCAGGAGGCGGGAACGATCTGGGCGGGGACCGACGACGGGCTGGTCCACCTGACGCGCGACGGCGGCAAAAACTGGCAGAACGTCACCCCGAAGGGGATTCCCGACTGGATCCGGATCAACGCTATCGACCTGTCGCCGTTTGATAAGGGAACGGCGTACGTCGCGGCGACGATGTACCAGTTCGACGATTTCCGGCCCTACCTGTACCGGACCTCGGACTATGGAAAGACGTGGACAAAGATCGTCGGGGGCATCCCGGACAACGCGTTCACCCGCGTGGTCCGCGAGGATCCAAACCGGCGCGGCCTCCTCTATGCGGGAACCGAGCTCGGCCTCTACGTCTCGTTTGACGACGGCGGCCACTGGCAACCGCTTCAGCTGAACCTGCCCGTGGTTCCCATAACGGACCTCACGATCAAGGACAAAGATCTCGTCGTCGCCACTCAGGGCCGGGCGTTCTGGGTGCTCGACGACCTGACGCCGCTCCACGACTACAAGGACGCGATCGCTTCCGAGGCAGTGCACCTTTTCCCACCGCGCCCGACGGTCCGCATGGGCGGCGGAGGTTTCGGCGGTGGCGAGGACGAGGACTCGATGAATCCGGCTCTCGGGAAGAACCCTCCCAACGGGGTGCAGGTCTACTACTCTCTGAAGGCGAAGCCGAAGGAGAAGGAAATCCTGACCGTGGAGTTCTTAGACGGCGATACGGTCCTGCGCAAGTACACGAGCGAGAAGAAGGACCGTGACGGGGCGGATGCCTCTGCGGCACCCGAGGATGACCGCGCCGACAAGCCGATCGAGCCGAAACAGGGGATGAATCGCGTCGTCTGGGACATGCGGATCATGAAGCCGACCCTCGTCGCCAAGGCGATCATCTGGGGGAACAGCCAGGGACCGCGGGTCTCTCCCGGTAAGTACACGGTGAGATTGAAGTACGGCGGAGAGACCTTGACGTCCCCCTTCGAGGTGCGCCCGCATCCCGGTGTCTCCGCCACGGCCGAGGACCTCCAGAAGCAGTTCGAGTTGCTGCGCGACTCGCGCAACGGACTGACGGCGGCGCACGAAGCGGTCGCCTCGATGCGCGATGTGCGCGCGCAGATCAAGGATCTGAGCGAGCGCGCCGAAAAGCTCGGCAAGGGCAAGGACCTGAAGGAGAAAGGCAAGGCGCTCTCGGACAAGCTGATGGCGCTCGAGAAGAAGCTCGTCAACCCGGATTTGAAAAGCAGCCAGGACGTCTTGAACTTCCCGCCGGCGCTCGACCACCAGTTTGCGGGCCTCGCCGGCGTGGCCTCGGGCTCAGATTCGAGGCCGACGGACGCCTCTTGGGCCTACCTCAAACAGGTGCAGGGAAAGCTCGACGGAATCCTCGGGGAATGGAAATCGCTTCAGGAGAAGGACCTCGCGGACTTCAACAAAGCCGTGCGCGAGAAGGAAATCCCGCCTGTGGTGGTCGTGCCGAAAAAAGAGGCTTCCTAGGACGTCGAGAGGCTCCTTTACCGTCGCCTTCGCTCACTGCGGGAGCTGCCTTCGCCGTGCGCGGCGAAGGCAC
>JBDUBI010000134.1:0-3779 GCA_040004225.1 Acidobacteriota bacterium | reverse complement strand
AGGGAGACTGCCCCTCACCCCAGCCCTCTCCCCGGGCCCGGGGAGAGGGAGAAGCGAAGGAGCCCTCTCCCCAACGCTCTCCCCGGCAGGCGCTAGCTTTTTCCCGGACTCTGCATCCGGACGCGGGGCGCCGGCAGCAGGTCTCTGGGGCGTCCGAAGCACTGGACCCAGAGGACCTGGTACCCGTTCGCGTTCTTGCCGATCGCCACGCCTGACCCGATTTCGCTGAAGAGCTTTCCGAGTATGTGCTCCCGATGGACCTCGCTGCCCATCCAGCCGTCCATGACTTCGTCTGCGGAATACTGGCCGCGCGCGACGTTTTCGCCGATGTAGCGCGGCTTGTAACCCGCTTTCTTGCTCCGGTCGAGAGCGGTCGTGCCTTCCGGGCTGTCGTGGCCGTAGTAGGAGCGGGCGAGCATGTCGCGGGCATGGCGCAGTGCCGTCTCGTCGAGCAGCGGCTGAGGGCGCACCGCCGGGAGTCCTGCGGCCGCGCGTTCCCGGTTCACGCGCGCGAGAAGCGCGGCGCGGACCGCGCCGAGATCGGAGAGCTCGAGAGTCCTGTCGGCGAAAAAGTCCGGCCAGGCGCGCGCGAAGAGGAACACGTACAGGGGGACGTCGTCGAGCCTCGAGACCCCGACGCCGAGATCTCGCAGGTCCCCGCGGCGGACCTCCTCCGCAAAGGCGGGGTCGAGCTCCGCGCCCGTCAGGACCGTCTCGATGTCGCCGTCCGCCTGCAAAAAGACTTCCGCGAGCACGCGCGCCTCGTAGCCGGATCGGGAGGCCGCGGCGCTGTCCGTATGCGCCGATTCTTCCGGGTGCGCGCCGTCGCGGACGACCGCCGCGGCCCTGTTCTGCGCGATCGTCGCGAGCAGTGGGACGAGTCGCAGGGGTGGAAGGCCGCTCGCGGCGCGGCCCGAGTTGATTCGTTCCAGAAAGGCGCTTCGGATCGCGTCGAACTCGTCCTGCGGACCGGCCGGGCGCGCCAGCGCCGCCGCGGAGACGGCGACGGCAAGGGCGGCGGTACGAGCCCTTCGGAGGATCACGTTCCGTCGGGGACGGCCTCCAGCGCCTGTGCGAGGTCGGCGATCAGGTCTTCGACGTCCTCGATTCCGACCGAGATGCGAACGAGCCCGGGCGTGACGCCGAGGCGGCTGCGGTCCGGCTCCGGAATCGCGGCGTGGGTCATGCTGGCAGGATGCGAGATCAGGGTCTCGACGCCGCCGAGGCTTTCCGCGAGCGAGCAGAGCCGCACGCGGCCGAGAAACACCGCGGCGTTTTCGAAGGAGCCGAGGTCGAACGACATCATCGCGCCGAAGCCCCGCATCTGCCGCCTGGCGAGCTCGTGCTGCGGATGGGTGGAGAGGCCCGGGTAGTTGACCTTCCGAATTTTCGCCTGCGCCGCAAGGAACGACGCGACCGCGCGGCCGTTCTGTTCGTGACGCTCCATCCGCACGACGAGAGTCTTGATTCCGCGCAGGACGAGCCAGGAATCCATGGGGCCCAGGATCGCGCCGGAGCTGTTCTGCACGAAAGAGAGCCATTCGAGGTGTTCCGGGCTCTTCACGACCGCGATGCCGCCGATCGAGTCCGAGTGTCCGTTTAAAAACTTCGTGGTCGAGTGATAGACGATGTCGGCCCCGAGGGCGAGGGGCTGCTGGAGGTACGGCGACGCGAAGGTGTTGTCGACCACCACAATCGCTCCGCGCTCGTGGGCCATCCCGGAGAGCAGCGGGATATCGCACAGGGTCATGGTCGGGTTGGTCGGGCTCTCCAGGTGCAGGAGGCGGGTGTTCGGGCGGAACGCGCGGAGCACGTCCTCCGGATCGGCGGTGTCGACGAAGGAAAATTCGACTCCGTAGCGCGCCTGGATCTTCGTGTAGTAACGGTACGTGCCTCCGTAGGTCATGTTGGAGCAGACGACGTGCTCTCCGGATTTCACGAAGGTGGAAATCGCTGTGGTCGCCGCCATTCCCGAAGCGAAGGCGCGCGCCCCGGCCCCTCCTTCGAGCACGGCCATGTTCTCCTCGAGAGCGTGGCGCGTCGGGTTCTGCGTGCGGCCGTACTCGAAGCCCTTGTGCTTTCCGAGCGCCTCCTGCACGTACGTCGACGTCTGGTAGATCGGTACGGCCACGGCCCCGGTTGTCGGGTCCGGGGGGTTGCCGGCGTGGATGCAGTCGGTGCTGAAACCCATGGTGCGCTCCCTCCAGTTCCCGGTCTCCGTCGTCAGTTTTCAGCCGTGGCGCTCGTCCCGATCCGGCGGGGAGCGGACGGCCGACAGCTCGTCGCTACCTTTGGAAGATTCCCTGCTCCGGATAGCGTTCGGCGGCGTCGGGAAAGACGGTCGCGACGACCTTTCCGGGACCGAGGCGCTCGGCAATCCGGAGGGCGCCGGCCGCGGAAAGCCCGGACGAACCGCCGGCGAGGAGTCCCTCTTCCCGCGCCAGGCGGCGGCACGCCTCGAAGGCCGTCGCGTCGTCGATCATGAGCACTTCGTCGATCACGCTCCGGTCGAGGATCTCAGGATAGAAGGAGAGCCCCACGCCCTCGACGGCGTGTGTCCCCCGTTCCCCCCCACCGAGGATCGAGCCCTGCGGCTCGACGGCCACCTTGAGCACCCTCGGGTTCTGTTCCGCCAGGTACCGGCCCACGCCCGTGAAGGTGCCGGTGGTTCCGACGCCGGTCACCCACGCGTCGACGCGCCCGCCGAGGGCTTCCCAGATCTCGGGGCCGGTGGTTTCGTAGTGTGTGCGGGGATTGATGGGATTGGCGAACTGGTTGGGGAGCCAGGATCCGGGGGTCTGCGCGACGAGGTCGCGTGCGCGTTGGATCGCGCCGCTCATGCGGTCCGCGGCGGGAGTTCGCACGACTTCGGCTCCGAAGGCCTCCATGAGACGCGCTTTGACGTGCCCGGCGCCGTCCGGCATGACGACGACGCATCGATAGCCCTTGACCGCGGCGAGCATCGCGAAAGCCACCCCGGTGTTGCCGGAGGTGGGCTCGACGATCGTCCCCCCCGGCGAAATCAGTCCCCGCGTCTCCGCGTCGTCCAGCATCGCCGCCGCGACTCGGTCCTTGACGCTTCCTCCGGGGTTGAACCACTCGAGCTTGGCGAAGATGCGGGCCCCGCCCGAAGAGAAACGCGGGAGCTCGACGAGCGGGGTGTTGCCGATCGCGCCGGCAAGCGTTGCCGCGCGGATCGAGAGCAGGGAGGAGGGAGGGGGGGTCATCGCCGGAGGCGAAGATAGCAAAACAGGGAAAGGTTTGGACGGGTGCGCCCGGGTGTCCTCGCGCCTGGAACCCCGGGCGTTTCGGGTCCTCCCCGAGGCTGTTGACCCCCCCACCATTGTCTGCTGAACCGGAACCGGACGGGGACCACCCGGTTTACCGTTTGATCACCACATCGCATTCTCTTCGCATGCCTCTCCGAGCGTGGACGCGAGCGGCAGCCACGGTGCGCGCGCGGGACGGCGCGCGTCCCGCGGCGGAGGGGAAGGGCAAAAAAAAGCCCCGGCGGACGCCGGGGCTGAGAAAGAGGCGGGTCGGTCAGTAGGCCTGCTGGGCGCGCCGGGCCGAATAGCATTCGCGGCAGTAAACCGGTTTGCCATTGGTCGGGTTGAACGGAACCTGCGTCTGCTTCTGGCAGCCGTCGCAGGTCACGTCGTAGAACGTCCGCTCGCGGCCTTCGCCCGAAGACGTCTTACGCTTGTCGCGGCAGATCTTGCACCGCTTGGGCTCGTTGGTGAAACCCTTGCGCGCGTAGAACTCCTGGTCGTCGGCGG